>JBDTCF010000181.1:0-7314 GCA_039923715.1 Vulcanimicrobiaceae bacterium | reverse complement strand
GTTCTCGTCGAGAAATTTGCCCAGATTGAGGCTCGCGAGGTTGCACGCCGAATCGTCGAGCCAGATGAACTCGCTGCACGGGTTCGTCGCGTTGATCCGCTCGTCGTTCGAGCACGTATTCCACTCTTGAATCGTGTCGTCGAACTGCAGTCCCGGATCGGCGCACTGCCACGCCGCGAGGCTGATGCGTTCCCAAAGGTCGCTCGCCGGAATGGACTTCGTCACGCCGCCGGTTGTCCGGCTCGTCATGGTCCAAGCCTCACCTGCGTCGAGCGCCTTAAAGAACGCATTCGGTAAGCGAACGGAGTTGTTCGAATTTTGGCCGGAGACCGTCGCATAGGCCTCGCTGTCCCAGCCGGTGTCGTAACGGTCGATGCGCAGCGAGCGGTATCCCTGACGGGCGTAGTCGACGGCATTCTGCACCGCGCCCGATGGAACGCCCGCGTGAAGTGCTTCGCGCATCGTCGTCCGCAATCGGGAATTAAGGGCCGGGTCGAGCCGCGCGCTTTCGGGTACCGCGTCATCGTGTGCGGCCGCGATCACCGCGTTCAGATGTTTCTCACACACGATCGAGCCCGCCACGAGGTCCGCGACCTTCTGCTCTTCGCGAACCTTCCACGTAACGAACTCTTCGATGTCGGGGTGATCGGCGTTCAGCACGACCATTTTTGCGGCGCGCCGCGTCGTGCCGCCGGACTTGATCGCACCGGCGGCGCGATCGAAAACCTTCAGAAACGACATCAGACCGCTCGACGTCCCGCCTCCGGACAGCCGCTCGCCCGCGGAACGGATCTTCGAGTAGTTGGCGCCCGAGCCCGAGCCATATTTAAAGATGCGTGCTTCGCGTACGATCCCATCGAAGATCCCGCCTTCGTTGACGAGGTCATCTTCAATCCCAAGGATGTAGCAGTTGTGAACCACGATGTTGTTCGTGAGGAAAGTGTGGCTCTCGGTCTCGATGTCAAAGACACGCGCTGAACCCAACGGCTCTATGGAAACAATTGGCTCATGGCGCTCCGCCTGCATCGCTTCGTGGTCGCCCTGCACGAACATGTGAGAAACGGGTGCGGACGTTGCGACTGCGGCACCGACGAGTTCGCGCGATTCAACCGCAACTGCAGGAGTGACCCGTTGGACGAGGCGGTCGTTTGGGGTTAGCTCGTTGACGCGCTTCCAGAGCGGTCTCGCGGATTTCGACGCCTTGGTGAGAACGACGTGGTCGGCGGTGGCTTCGATTGAGTTGCCGTTCAGCAACGTGATTCGGAAGACGGGCTTCGTCCCATTGTCCTTAACGGCTGCCACGCGCGTTATGCCGTCGCGGTCGAACACCGGCAAACCGACAAGACCGCGTTCGACGATCTCGCCGATCGGCATCGGCCCGCTCGGGGTCGTGATCGGCGCGTGATACGGAAGGCACGCGCTTACTTGAGGTCGCTCGAAGGTGGAGGTCGAGCGTTGGGCTTCGCCGGTGGGGCCGTCGACGTACCAGTGGCCTTGCGCCGGGCCGGCGATGCCGTACGCCCAGTGCAGGCCGGTGTTGAACCACTGCGGGCTGTTCGGCGCGCCGATCTGGCGCGCGAGCATGGAACGCATCTCGTCGAAGTAGACGCGCGCGTCGTCCTCGCTATCGAAGTAGCCGTACTTGTAGCCCCAATACGTCCACGTGCCGGCGAGCCGTTCGAAAACTTGCCGCGAGTCCGTTTCGGCGCCGAACTGTTCGTCGCGCGAAAGCGCCGCTAACGCGACATCGTCGGGCTCGGAGCGCCACAGCCACTCGGGCACACCCTCCTCGGGAATGCGTCGCAAGACACGCGGGACGCCTGCCCGGCGAAAGTACTTCTGCGCGAGCACGTCGGTCGCGACTTGGCTCCAGCTCTCGGGCACGAGCACGCCCTCGGCCTCGAAGATTGCCGAGCCGTCGGGATTGACGATTTTCGACGTTCGCGGTGCGAAGGTGAGCCCGGCATAGACATCGTCCGGCTTCGAATAACGGCGACCAAATTTCATGTGGGGCCTCGCGAGAAGGGTGAAAAAAAGAGCTCGTTGGGGATGACGGGCTGCGCCGTCGATGAATCGAACACCTGTTCGGACCATGCTGGTCTTTCGCGTCTTCGGTACTGGATATTGTATCGCATTTTGCGAGCAGCCACAAGATGTTGGGGTGCGAGCATCCGGTGAAACGGCTGCGAACAAGTCGATTTTTCTGTGCAGGGAGGCCCCGGGACGGACCGCAAGTCGACCGGGATGCTGCGACCCCATGCCTTTGCCGAGCGCCTCACGAGCATTTCGCTCGATCAGCTCGCCGCCGATGGCGTCCGCGGCCTGATCGTCGACCTCGACAACACCCTGCTGGGCTACCGGGACGAGACGCTCGCCGAAGGTGACGCTGCGTGGATCGCGGCCGCCTTGGCGCGCGGCCTGCGGGTCGTGCTGGTTTCCAATAACTTCAACGACCGGGTCAAGCGGATCGGGGCGGCGCTCGGGGTCCCGGCGGTCTCGAGCGCGCTTAAACCGCTGCCGCACGGCTTTCTGCGCGCGCTCGCCATCCTTGGAACCAAGCGACGCGCGACGATCGTCGTCGGCGACCAGCTCTTTACCGATGTCCTCGGCGCCCGTCTGTGCGGGTTACGCGCGATTCTGACCCACCCGCTGGCCGCGCACGACTTCGCCGGGACGCGCGTGCTGCGGTTCTTGGAGCGCCTCGTGCTCCCCGAGCGCCGGCGCCGAAACTGAACGCTGCGCGCAGCCGGCCCCTGCGCCTGGCCGTCATCGGCGATCCGGTCGCGCACAGCGCAAGCCCCGGGTTGCATCGCGTGCTGTTAGCGGAAGCCGGCCTCGAAGGAACGAGCGAAGCGATCGCCGTTTCGAAGGGGACGGCCGCGGCGGCACTCCGGCGCCTCGCAAGAGCGGGCTTCGAAGGCGTAGCCGTGACGACGCCCTTGAAAGAAGAAGTCGCCGCGCTGTGCGCGTCGCTCGAACCGGCGGCGGTCGAGGCCGGCGCCGTCAGTGCCCTTTATCTTGGGAGCGACGGAATTCGCGGCGCAAACTTCGACGGCATCGCCGCGACGGTCGCGCTTGCGGCCGCACTTCCCGTTCCGGTGCAGGGCCACGCAATCGCCGTGCTCGGCGTTGGGGCGACCGGCCGCGCGGCAATCGCGGCCCTACGCTCGGCTGGCGCTCGTGTCTTGATCTGGAACCGGACGGAGGAGCGTATGCTCGCGGTCGCGCGCGCGTTCGGCGTCGACGTTTGGGACGGCATGCCCCTCGCTGCGGCCTTCGTGGCGCTGCCTCCGAACGCGAGTCTGCCCGTACCGATTCTTCGGCAGTTGGCCGCGTGCCCCATCGTCATGGATGCGAACTACGGTTCGCGCGCGACGCTCGAAGTACAATTGCGCGGGCCCGTGGAGGACGGGCGCGCGATGCTCGCCGCCGGAGCGCGCGCGGCATTTGTTTGGTGGCTCGCGGAGCGATGATCGGTTCCAGGCGGTCATCGGCGCTTTGCGCGCGCAACATTCGCACAGAATACGCCTTCGTGAACGGGTTGAAGTAACCGCATCGAATTCGTCTCCCATCGCTCCCAATCGTAACCGTGCCGCTGCCGGCAGACTCGCCACGTGAGGGTACCTGTTGGGACGAGGGGTGCAACCGGCTACCCTCGCCGGCGACCAGTCAAGTGGAACCGATATGGCTAAGGGCTCTGCCGCTAATCGGCCGCTCGGCATGCTGCGTCGAAACGTGTCAACGGCGTTGTCGAGGGGCGCCTTGCGGGTGATCTTGGCTGTTCCAACTTGCAATGTGTACCTCCGAGTAGTACAGTAACTCAGCATGGAGTTGCAGAATGATCGTGAGCTTTCGGGATGATTGGTTGCGCGAATTTTTTGTCGAGGACGTTCGCTCGAAGAAGATCCCATCCGGTCTGGAAAGCCGCCTGTTCCGAAAAATCCAGATGATCGACGACGCGACGACGGATCAGGACGTACGGATACCGCTCAGCAATCACTTCGAACAGCTGCGCGGCAGTCTTGAAGGCTATCATTCGATCCGCGTTAACGAACAATGGCGGCTCGTCTTCCAGTGGGACGGCGACCGAGGTGAAGCGACGGGCATCTACCTGGACGGTCATAGTTATCGGTGAGGTGAACCATGTTGACGACGAAGCGCAAGCCGGCGACGGTCGGCGAGATTCTGATTGAAGAGTTTATGGGGCCGATGGGCTTGACGCAAGTTGCGTTGGCTGAGGCGATGGGCGTGCAGCGTAAGCACGTCAACGAACTATGCAACGATCGCCGCAAGGTGACGGCCTCGACGGCGCTGATCCTTGCCCGCGTGTTCGGCAACGGCGCCGATTTCTGGCTGAACGTGCAGCGGCGTACGGATCTATGGGAAGCGACGCATTCCCCTCGCGAACGCGAGCGGATCGAACGCGCCCGCCGGTTAACGACTGCGGCGTGACCGGCACCTCGGTCGTGCAATAGTTCTTCGATACGCCCCGTACGCGCTGAAACTCACGGGCTGTGCGTGACGATTCTCAGCATCAAGGCGCCGGGAGCGCGGAGCCCGACCTTTGCTCCATCACGACCAAAGGGCCGCGCACGCGCGTGTTTGGCCAGGTCGTCGCGCCCGTTCGCACGAGCTCGGCGACGACCGAACCGACGTCGTCCGCGGTCATCCAGCCCGGTTCCGCGAAAGCGCGCGATTGGCGCGTGCGCAGCGCGCCGTTGACGACAAGCTCGCGGATCGTAACTCCAAAGGTCTGAAATTCACGGGCAAGGACGCGCGTGAGCATCGCCTGGCCCGCCGCGGCGATCGACATCAACCCGGCATCCGGCATCGGCTCGAACGCCGCGCCGCCGCCGATGGAGAGGAACAAACTCGCGGGTCGTGCCGCGAGCCGGGGTACGACGGCGCGCGCAAACGCGAAATGACTCGTCAACATCTCGTTCAGTACGGCTGTCCACTCGCCCGGCGGCAACGCTAAGAGCGGCCCGCTGCTCCAGAACCCGCGCCCGAGCACGGCGACGGCCGCGTCCACCGCGCCGGGGTTCCAAGCGGCCTCGGCGAGCGCGAGGGCTCCGCCGAAGTCGGACGCGTCTCCGACGAGCGGTACCAAGCGCTCGAGCGTCGTCGCATCGAGATTTGTCCGCAAGGCCCCCAGACGTTCGCTTTTACGCGAGACTGCAATCACGTTTACGTCGCCTGCCGCAAGCAATGCGCGCACGATACCCTCGCCGACGCCGCCGGCCGCGCCCGCCACGAGAACCGTTTTCATGCGCGTGATGGCATCGACGCGATCGCTTGGAGGGCGGTCGCGGGCGGCGTCGGAGGGCGCAGCGCAAGCTCAACGCGCGTGGCCGCAAGAATATCGAAAGCATGTTGGACGGCGGCAGGCGCATGCCGGATGCCAAGGATGCTCACGATCGTCTTGTCGGCGGCTCGCATCCCCGGCTATTCGTGGCAGCCCGCGAAAAACACCCACTTGACCAGCCCCACCGTCGCTTGTGCAATCGTTGCGCGGAATCGGAACCGGAGGGAGCCGGCCGAACCTCCCGGATTAGGGGGTCGACGGCACTCGCGAGATCGCCTACAATACTGAGTGTGCAGGTGCGACGTGCGCGAAAAAGCAGGGCTCGACCGCCTCCGAGGCGAGCAAGGCTCCCCGGTACAGCCGGTCCGTCGCCGTGTAGTAGCGCTCCGCCGATTGGGTTGCGCCGCGAGCGTATTCGAGGTCCCCGCGCCGAACGTGATCGAGAAAGCGGCGCACGTCGAGCGAGACGTTGTCAAAGTTCACGATCGCGTCTTCGGTCGAGCTGAAGTACGCGTCGACCGATTTCGCTCCAACGATGTCCGCGATTGCCAGCCGAATGCGGCAGAGGGTCGTGCGGAGTCCCTGCGTCGCGACCGTGCGGTCGGCGCCCGGCCAGAAGGCGTCGATCAGTTGTTTGCGCGTCGCGTGTCCCTCCGGCGCCAGCGCGACGTAGGTCAGAATGTTCCGATCGCGACGGCGGCGGAACTCGAGCGGGCGGCCGCCGATTTCGCAGCGGAAGCACCCGAGGGCGTTGAGCGTCATGCGGGGGATTGTGGACTCGGATTCCTTCGGTGCAGCGAGTCGAGCGCGGACCAGTCGCGAGAGGATGCGGTACGGACGCAGGCTCGTGCGCGTGCGCACGACCGGGAAACCGAGCGCGTCGCCTTCCTCGAGGTCCCCAAGCGCGTCTTCGGAACGTTCGCGCAGGTGGGCCGTAAACGTGTTGAAGGCGCCCCGGTCGCGCTCGTGTTCGGCGGCGAGAAATTCGAGCAGCAGGTGAGCGCAGCTTTCCATCCATCGCTCGAACGCACCGCGCAGAGGGCGATACGCTTCCGCCGCATCGCGCAGGATCCAGGCGACGGCGATCGGCCAGCCTTCGGTATCGTGGGTCAACTGCACGACGGATTGGTCGTCGTGCTGACAGTTCATCTTGAGGGCAAACTGCGCGACTTCGTCGCGCGTAAAGGCGAGCGCGGAAGAGTCGATCGAGGCGGCCAGACCGGATGCGAAGAGTCGGTGCGCGCGCATTCGGCTTCGTGCTTTACCGACGAGGATGAAGCGGCGCGTGTCGCCCCCGTGCAGGATGCGCTCGATCAGCGCTTCGACCACTGCGGGGGGAGCGGCGTCGAGATCGTCGATGGCGACGTCGCTGGCGTCCTCGGTGTCCGCGAACAGCTGCTCGACCGCGGCCAGACACGTGGTCGGCGAAAACGGGATGTAGGCCGTGTTGGCGCCTGCGGTAGCCAGATAGTGCCGGACCCCCGTCGTCTTACCACTGCCGGCCGGCGCGCACACGACCGTCGTCTGCGCGGCGCGGGTTCGGGTCAGGAGTTCCGTTACCCGTGGACGCTCGAAGAGCATCGGACCGCCTGCTGGACGCGAAACGGCAGGCCACTGGGCATCCCTTTTCGTCGCAACTTTCAAGGCTACCACCCCCTCACACGTCACCGCCGAATAGCAAAACGAGGCGATTTTCTAACCGCGCCGATGCCTCTCGAGGACCTGCCCTACGAGCGGGATCCAACGGGCCAATCGGCGCCTCTAAAGCGCCGAACGGCCAGCATTCACCCGGCTGAATCCTAACCGGTCAACCAGGCGCCGTCTATCCCCCATTTGGGGTGCCCGCAAGCGCGCGCCGGGGGCCCCTTGAGAGTCGGAAACCGCTTCGCCTTCGGCTCCGCTGAAAGCGAGCAGACCCTGGCGGAGAGGGGGAGATTCGAACTCCCGAGACCCGTGAAGGTCTGCTCGCTTTCCAAGCGAGTGCATTCGACCACTCTGCCACCTCTCCA
>JBDTCF010000180.1:0-17613 GCA_039923715.1 Vulcanimicrobiaceae bacterium | reverse complement strand
AGGGGAACGATCGCACGCGCGATCTCGTCGCGCCAGGCCCGCACGTCGCTCGGACCGTAGTCGAGTCGGCGCATGCGACGGTACCCGAGCTCGAGATAGTTCTCGAAACCAAGCGTTCGGGCAATTCGGTCGCGAACGTGAACCAGCTCGTTGAAGACGGCATCGAGTTCTTCGCGTGCCCCTTCAAAAATCGACCAGCGCGCGTGCTCGGCGGCATGGCGCGTCTCGCGAGCGGCGGCTTGCAAGAACGGCTGCAGTTCGCCCAGCGTCAAACGCCGGCCCTCGAACGAGACCTCGGCCGAACCGGTCAACTGCGAATAGCGTCGTCCCAACTCGGCTTCTCGAACCAAATCCGGTTCGACCGCGGGCGAGAACGTCAGCAGATCGTTCGCCCACAAATCGAACGGCCGCGCTCCGATCCGCGACTCGAGCAACGGGCGGACGGCTGGGTCCAGCAAGCGTCGTTTCACGATGTCGTCGCGGCGGGTGACGCCGGGTACGAGCGCGTCCAGGTCGGCTTGAAGTTTTCGCCGCGCTTCCGAGCGCGTGTCGAGCGAGAACTGCAGACCCACGATCGATGACAGCGTGCGCCATTCGGCGCGCCAATCATCCCAGTGCGCGAAGGCCGCCTCGGTAGCCGCAGCATCGCCGCGAGCGCCCTCGAACGCCGCCGCGAGCGCGCGATAGCGCTCGTCAAGTACGCGGTCGTCCGGGAGACGTACGTCCAGCGTGGTGAAGTCGGGCAGGTTTTCTCGCATCCCAGGAGATGCGGCCGCCGGTCGCTGCCCTCCCGCTAGCCTTCGAGCGCTTTGAAGACGAGGGCGGCGTTGATCCCGCCGAAGCCGGACGTATTCGACAGCACGACGCGCGGGCGGAGCGATTCGGTCGCACGCACGAACGCGAGGTCGCAGCCCGGATCGGGATGTTCCAGGTTCGCGATTCCCGGGACGCGGCCGTCGTGGAGTGCGAGTAGCGCGACGGCCGCCTCCCACGCACCGGTCGCGCCGAGCGCGTGTCCGTGCTGACCTTTGGTCGCCGTGATCGGCGTCTGCGTCCCCTCGCCGAAAACCTCACGCAATGCGCGCGCTTCGGTCGAGTCGTTCAACGTCGTGGCCGAACCGTGCGCGTCGATCAGTTCGACCTCCCCAGGTATAAGCGACGCTTCGCGGAGCGCGGCCCGCATCGCGCGGGTGGCTTGCGCGCAGTCCGGCCGCGGCGCGGTCATGTGATGCGCATCGCCCGTTAGCCCGAAACCCACGACTTCGCCGTACGCGCGAGCACCACGTGCGCGCGCGTCATCCAGCCGCTCGAGGAAGACGACGCCCGCTCCTTCGGCCATCACGAACCCGTCGCGTTCGCGATCGAAAGGCCGGCTGGCGTGAAGCGGCTCGGCATTGCGCGTCGACATCGCTCCGATCGTTGCAAACGCGCCGAAGACGAGCGGCGAGAGCGGAGCTTCCACTCCGCCCGCAAGCGCTGCGCGCACGTCGCCTCGTGCGATGGCCCGAAACGCATCGCCGATCGCAACCGTACCGGCCGCGCACGAGTTACCGTTGGCTACATTCGGTCCGTGCAACCCGAACGCGAGCGCCACGTTGCACGTCGCCGCACCACCGAAAACCGAGACCGCCAAGATCGGTCGCACGCCACGTAAACCCCCGGCGCGGAACGCGTCGTGTTGTTCTTCGGCGAACGCCAG
Source organism: Vulcanimicrobiaceae bacterium (assembly GCA_039923715.1). Lineage (GTDB taxonomy): Bacteria > Vulcanimicrobiota > Vulcanimicrobiia > Vulcanimicrobiales > Vulcanimicrobiaceae > JBDTCF01. Next base: position 15,914 of record JBDTCF010000180.1, on the reverse strand, counting down.
GCCGCCGAGCGCCGACCCGAGGTACACCCCGACGTCGTCTGTGGCGCGCTCGACCGCAAACTCGGCGTCCTCGAGCGCGAGCCGCGCCGCCGCGATCGCAAACTGCGCGAACCGATCGGTGCGGCGCAAGTGTTTGGGCTCGATAAAGTGGGCGGCATCGAAGTCGTCGACCTGCGCGGCGATCCGCGAAGGATACGCCGACGCATCGAAGCGCGTCAGCGCGCCCACGCCGATCCGCTGCGCGTAAAGCGCCCGCGCAAACGCTTCGAGACCGATGCCAATGGGGGTGATGAGACCGAGACCCGTAACGGCGACGCGATGCAGGTTCAGGCGCGCGCCTCCGCCAGTTCCTTCATCCGGCGCAGCGTCTTCGCCGCCACGTAGCGCACGAAGAAATCGCCGACGACGTGTTCGCCCAACCACGAGTTCGCGACCGGAAAGCGGAACGCGAGCCGGTGCTCGATCGTCACCAGCGTCCCCTCGGCCGTGGGCTCGAAACGCCACTCGACGTCCATGCCGCGCGTCCAGCCCGCCAGGTGGCGAAACGCGATGTGGGGCCGTTCGGGATCGTTCGTCTGACGCGCCACCCAACGAATCGGAATCCAGTCGCGCCACGCCGCCATTTCGACGATTCGCGCGTTGCCGTCGACCTCCAAAACGCGCACCGAGCGATAGTGCGGCAGGAGCTCGGGCCAGCGCTCCGTCTGCGAAGCTAAGGCATAAATGGTTTGCGGCGGCGCGGCGATCTGCAGCGCGTTCGTCGTGATCGTCATAGGATCAGGCCGGCCAGCGCGGCCGGCGAAAGCGCCCTTTCGCTCGGCCCGACGCCCGTCAGCGCCGCCAGTAGCGCACCGGCGCGCTCGGGCACTTGTGCGAGGCGCCGGCTCACGCGGCGGGCCAGCGGTGGCACGTCGATGACAAGCGCGACGAGCGCCGCTAACCGTCGGCGTCGCCGCAGGACCGTCGCCCATTCGCGCGCGTACGCGAGGGTCGCGCGGTCGCTACCGGCCACGTCGCGCAACGCTTGGCAGACGGCAGTTGCCGCCGCGCAGGCCGACGCCAGCGCGAGTTCGACACCGCCGCCGACAAACGGATCCACCGAGCCCGCAGCGTCCCCGGCTAACACCGCGCCCGCGACGCCGGCGCGGGACACGGAAAAGGCGAGCGGACCGATCGCAACGCGTCCGCCGATGCGCGTGGCGCCCTCGATACGGCCAGCTGCCACGGGAAAGCGCGCGATCGTCGCGCGCACGCCGGCGTCTACGTCGTTGCGCCAACGTGCGAGGCTTGCGCCGGAGACGACCACCATCACGTTTGCGAGTCGCTCGCCAAGCGGGTTTAATGCGACGTATCCGATCGGCCCGACGTGCATTTCGATGGTGCTCGGTTCCAGCGTGCAGCCACCGAAGTGTCCGCCCAGTGCGAAGCGTTTCGAGCCGCGCATGCGGCGCGCCAGACCGAGCTTGCGGGCAACGACCGAACCGACGCCGTCGGCGCCCACCACGGCCCGCGCGCCAATCGCGATCGGAACGCCGTCTTCACCGCGCCCCGCGATGCCTCGCACGCGACCTTCGCTTGCAAGCACGTTCTCCACGCGCAGACGAACGAGGCGGGCTCCGGCGTTCACGGCCGCGGTCAAGATCGCGTCGTCGAGCGTCGCTCGTTCGATCGACAGTCCTGGACGTTCGAACGGGAGCGTCAGCGGGTCGGAGCCCGCCAGGCACAGCCGCACGCTGTGGAGCGGCGTCCCCAGCGCCCTTACGAGGTCGTCGAGGTGCAACCGTTCGAGGGTTGCCAACGCCCCCGCGTTGAGGTATTCGCCACACACCTTGCGGCGAGGAAAGGCAGCGCGCTCGGCGACCACGACGTCGAATCCCGCGCGCGCCAGCAGCAGCGCGGTCGTCGCACCGGCCGGTCCGCCGCCGACGACGACGACGTCAGCCTTCACGGAGCAACAACCGAAAGAAGGGCGTTCGACGCACGGCGGGGGCGGGCCAGCCGGCGGCGCGCGCGAGCCCGAGCACCTCGTCGCACGTGTACGCACGCCGGACCGAAAGCGGAGCGTCGTAGCGCGTGAGCCGGTTTCGTGTGAAGGTGCGCACGAGCAGCCAAGCGCCGAGATACCCAAAGACCGAGCGCCGCAAATCCGCAACCAACGCGACGCGCCGCGCGACGCGACGCATCTCGGTCAGCACGCGTACGGCTTCGCCCGGTGAAAGGTGATGGAGCGCGAGCGTGCACGTCACCGCGTCGAACGCGCCGTCCGCGAAAGGCAACGCCTCAGCCTCGCCGGAGATGAAGGTCATGCTCGCGTTCGATGCGTGTCGCGCCCGGGCAAGCGCGAGCAGACGCTCGCTCCGATCGAGGCAGACCGCGCGGACGTCCCGCCCGCACCGACGGGCCGCTTCGACGACCGCGCGCGGAACGTCGGCCGCACCACAGCCCACGTCGAGGATGGTCGCGACATCGCAGCGCGGCGCAAGGGCGGACACGACGGGCGCCAGGCCTCCGAGCCAGCGGTTCGCTCGTTCGATGTCGCGCAAGTTCGCATCGACCTCGGCGAGCGGGGCGTCGTCGGCGTCCATCAGTTCACGCGCCTCGCTCCGCCCGAAAAACGAGCGACTTCGCCTTCGTCTGCGGTCGCTTACTTCTTGAAGTACTCCGCGTTGATCTCGATGTAATTCGTCCACTTCTCGGGAACGTCGGAGTCGGCGTAGATCGCCTCGACGGGGCACGCCGAAACGCACGCGCCGCAGTCGATGCAAACTTCGGGATCGATGAAGAGCATCTTGTCGTCGTCGGCTCCGTGAATGCAATCTACGGGGCAGACGTCGACACACGACTTGTCCTTGGTGCCGATGCACGGTTCGGTGATGATGTACGACATCTGGTTTGCGGGCGTCCTCCGGAGCAGGGTGACTCCAGGCTATTGGGGGGGGCTCGACGCCGGTCCTGTGGGATGCGCACGCTCACGGATGTGAGCCTACCCCGCTTTCCTGAAACCGCCCCGCGCGCATCCCGGTAGTGAGAACCGATGACTCAAACCTGTGAGACATGCGGCGCGCGGCCTGCCAGCGTTCGCGATTTCGCCCTCCGCGGCGGCCGCTGGGTTGCAGCCGACGTCTGCGCCGAGTGCGCCAAACGCCGGCGCAGCGCGATTCTTCCCCTCGCCGGCGCAGCCGCCTCGGCGCTGCTGCTGGCGGTCGGCGCCGGTCTCGCCATCGAGCGCATGGGGCGCGAAGAGCGCCCCAATCCCGTCACGGGCGCAGGCGACCTAGCCAAGCGCTTCCGCGGCGGGACGCCCACGCTATCGGCCTTTTCGCGCGACCTGACGGCGGCGGCCCGCGAGGGGAAGCTCGACCCGGTGGTCGGGCGCGACGAGGAAGTCGAACGGGTGGTAGCGATCCTCGCGCGTCGCAGCAAGAACAATCCCGTCTTGGTCGGCGAACCGGGCGTCGGAAAGACCGCGATCGTCGAAGGACTCGCGCAGCGGATCGTGCGCGGACAAGTCCCGCCATCGTTGCGCGACAAGCGCGTGGTCGCGCTGGCGATCGGTCCGCTGGTCGCGGGCACGAAGTACCGCGGCGAATTCGAATCGCGCGTCAAGAAGATCCTGGACGAAGTTCGGCGGGCCTCCCGCGACATCGTGCTATTCATCGACGAGTTGCACACGCTCGTAGGCGCAGGCGCCGCCGAGGGTTCGCTCGACCTCTCCTCACTGATCAAACCCGAACTCGCGCGCGGCGAACTGCAGTGCATCGGGGCGACGACGTTCGAGGAATACCGCAAGCACATCGAAGCCGATTCGGCGCTGGAGCGCCGCTTTCAACCCGTCATGGTGGCCGAACCGACGATCGAACAGACCGCGGCGATCCTGCGTGGGCTGCGGCCGCGCTACGCTGCGCACCACGGCGTAACGATCTCGGATGAGGCGGTGGCGGCAGCCGCAGCGCTCTCGGCGCGCTACATCGTGGATCGCTTTCTCCCTGATAAGGCAATCGATCTGATCGACGAAGCCGCCGCGTCGGTTTCCCAGCGTGCCCAGCCGGGTTCCTCAGCGCTTCCCGAAGTCGGCGTCGACGACGTTTCGGCAATCGTCTCGAAGTGGACGGGCATCCCGCAAGGTTCGCTCAGCGAAGAGCAGACGCGCAGCTTGCTCGCGCTCGAAGACGCGCTCGCCAAGCGTGTCGTCGGGCAGGACGATGCCGTGCGCATCGTCGCGCAAGCGATCCGGCGAGGTCGCGCCGGGCTCAAGGACCCGCGCAAGCCGGTCGGCGGCTTTCTGTTCGTAGGCCCCAGCGGCGTCGGCAAGACGGAACTCGCGCGCGCGCTCGCCGCGGTGCTGTTCGGCACCGATGACGCGCTCGTACGCATCGACCTCTCGGAGTACACCGAATCGCACACCATCTCGCGACTCCTCGGAGCGCCGCCCGGATACGCCGGGCACGACGAAGCCGGCCAGTTAACCGAGCCGGTGCGGCGGCGCCCCTATTCGGTCGTTTTGTTCGACGAGTTCGAAAAGGCTCACGCCGACGTCGCGGCGATTCTGCTGCAGATCCTCGATGACGGCCGCGTCACCGACGCCAAGGGCCGCACCATCGACTTTCGCCACGCGATCGTCATCCTAACGAGCAACCTCGACGCCGACGAAATCGCCTTCTCGATTCGGCCAGAACTGATCAACCGGCTCGACGACGTCGTCCGGTTTCGCGCCCTCGGCGTTGCCGAGATCGAACAGATCGTCGACCTGCAGATGCACGCCGTCGGCGAGCGCTTGGGCGAACGGCGCGTCACGTTGATCCTCACGGACGACGCACGCCGTTTCATCGCGCACGAAAGTCTGGCGGCGGGAACCGGCGCTCGGGAGGTCGCGCGAACGGTCGCCCGCCTGGTCACGACCCCGCTCTCGAGCGCACTCCTCCGGGGCGAAATCGCCGACGGGAAGACCGCCCGGATCGAACTTCGCGGCGAAGAAATTGACGTGATCGCCGCTTAGTTCAAACCGAACGAAGCGCGAACGGGCTGGTTACAGCGTCTTCTTGATCGCGGCCTCGATTTCGCCGGGGTTCATCTCGCCCAGGCGGTAGGTCGAGACTTTGCCGTTGCGGTCGATGAAGACGTGCACCGGCAGGGCGAGGACGCCGTAGGCGCGGCCCTCCGAACCGTCCGCGTCGGTGACGGCCGAGTACGGAAGCTTGTATTTCGCGAGGAATCCCTTGGCTTTCGAGGCGTCCTCTTGCTCGTCGATGCCAACGACGACAAGCCCCTTTGATTTGTACTTGCGTTGCAGCGCCGCGATCGAGGGCGCCTCTTCGTTACACGGACCACACCACGACGCGAAGAAGTTCAGATACACGGCCTTGCCCTTGAGCGATGCCAGCGACAGGGTACCGCCCGTCGTCTTCGGCAGTGACATGGCCGGCGCGACGTCGCCCGCGTGCGGTGCGGCGGCCGCAAATGCCGGCGCCGTGCACGCGAGCACGGCGAAGGTAGCGAGCAACAGGGTCTTCTTCATCGAACTCCTCATGGGTCAAGCGAACGTGGGATAGGCAACGTGGGCCGCATCGGACCGCATCGCATCGAGCAGCGCCTCGCGGTTCTCGAAACGTTGCTGTGCACGGATGAAACGGAAGCCGCGGAGCCCCAGTTCCCGGCCGTAGATCGTGGCGTCGAAATCCCGCAGCCACGCCTCGACCGTCTTGGGACCCTCGCCGAAGGTTGGATTGTCCCCGATGGAGACGAGGCTCGCATAGTCGCGTCCTTCGAAGCGAGCGACGGCATTGTAGACGCCGTCCATCGGAAGAAGCTTTTCCGGGGCGAAGGCGAGATTCGCGGTCGGAAAGCCAAGCTCGTGACCGCGACCGGCGCCGAACGTCACGCGCCCGCGCAAGAGGTACGACGCGCCGAGCAACGCGTCTGCGGTCTCAAGGTCGCCACGCATCAGCGCGGCGCGAACGCGCGTGCTGGAGACACGCTCGCCACCGTCGAGCAACGGTGGAATCGCGCTCACGGTCACGCCGAGCGGTCCAAGCACCGCGGCCGCGAGTTGCGCGTCGCCTGCACGACCCGCGCCAAACCGGAAGTTCTCACCGATCGCCAGCGCGCGAATCCGTAAACGGCCATGCAATACTTCGCGCAGAAACGCGGAGGCATCGAGCGCGGCGATGCGTGCGTCGAACGCCAGCACGTACAGTTCGTCGACGCCGGCTTCGGCGAGCAGCGCGATGCGCTCCTCGAGGGTCGTAATCAGCGGCGGTTCGCTTCCGGGTCGCAAGTACGCCGCCGGATGCTCGCGAAACGTCAAGGCAGCGACGGTCTCACCGGGCCGGCGTAGCCGTCCGAGCGCCCGCAAAATCTCGCGATGGCCGCGGTGCACGCCGTCGAAAAACCCGATCCCGAGTACCTGCACGCGTTCGGGCGCGCGCTCGGGAAGTTCGTGGCGAACCCTCATTGAAACACCTTGCGCGGCGCGAGCAAGGTACCGACGACCTCGCCGACGCCCACCAACGTGCGACTGCCGTCGCGCACGAACACGTGACGGCCCGGCGCGCCGGCCGGCAGCGCGACCATTCGCCCGGCCCGGAAGTCGGCGATGGCGCGGCCATCGAGAACGATCGTTGGAAACGGGATCACGCGTTCGGGCGAGATGAGTGCTTCCTCCGGTCGCGCCGCAACGTCGAGCGGCAGACGACTCTCGTACACCACAAACGGGCCCGCGGCTTCGCGCAACAATGCCCCCATGTGCGCCGCGCTACCGATCGCGGCGCCCAGGTCCTCGCAGAGGGTACGCACGTACGTCCCCTCGCTGCAAGCAACGCGCAGACGGGCTTCGGGACCTCGCACACCGAGCACGTCGAGTCCGTAAATCGCGATCTTGCGCGGCTTGCGTTCGACCACGACGCCTTCGCGCGCAAGATCGTAGAGTCGGCGCCCCTGATGGTGGAGTGCGCTGACCATCGGCGGAATCTGTTCGCTCGAGCCGACGAAGCGTTCGGCCGCGGCGCGTAGCAGCGATTCGGCATCGGCTGGGACGGCGCTCTCACGCACGGTCTTCCCGCCCGCGTCACCGGTATCGGTCGCGCGCCCCAGTACGAGCGTGAACGCATACGCCTTGCGCCGGTCTTCGAGCAGGGGCAACAGCCGGGTCGCCTTTCCGAGCGCGAGCGGCAGCACGCCGGCCGCGTCGGGGTCAAGCGTTCCAAGGTGACCTACCGGCAGCTTCGGGCCGCCCGAACCGTAGACGCGGCGCACGAACGTACCGCACTCGACCGAGGTCATTCCCGCCGGCTTGAAGAGATTGACGAATCCCAACACGGGCACCGCGCCGCGCGTTTGTGGCGACGTTTGGACGATCGGTTACAGCCCCTCGCCGCGAAGTGCAGCGCGGACCGCCTCGACGGCTGCGTCGACCGGCCCATCAAAGGTTAGACCGGCTGCACGGAAGTGGCCGCCGCCCCCAAGTTGCGCGGCCGCCGACTGCACGTTGACGCGCCCCGAGCTTCGCAAGCTGACGCGTACGTCACCATCGTAGGCCTTGAATAACGCGGCGACCTCGACGCCTTCAACCGAGCGCAGATGCTGCACGATCTCCTCGGTGTCTTCGCCGTCGGCCGAGCACGCGCCGAGCATCGCCTCGTCGACGACCGACCAACAGAACCGCCCGTTCTCTTCGAGGCGCGCCGACGCGAGCGCGCTGCCAATCAAACGAATGGCTGCAAATCGTTTGTTCGCAAAGATTTCGGTCGTGATTAGCTCTTTATCGGCCCCAAGTTCGATGAGTTGGGCCGACTCGCGCAACACCGAAGGCGTTGTATTACTGTGCATGAAGCCGCCGGTGTCCGTCATGATGGTGGTGAGGAGCGCGGTCGCGATCTCGGGGGTGATCGGTGCGTCGAGCGCGCGCAACAGCCGCATCACGCAAGCGCCGGTCGAGCACTCGGTCTCGAGGATGTAGTTGAACGCTCCGAACCGCGTGTTGCCCAAGTGATGGTCGATGTTGAGCACGTTGACCCGTTCGAGCGGCGGAAGGTACTCGCCGGCCCGGCCCGCATCGCTCATGTCGCCGAACACCCAGAGCGTGTCGGCCGGCAAGTCGGCAGGGAGTTCGCGCGAAACGCGGTCGCTGTCGGCCAAGAAGCGAAGGTTTCGCGGGACCGGGTCCTGCTGGAAGTAGTACGCGCGCTTGCCGAGCGCCCGCAGCGCGAGCCCGAGCGCGAGCCCGGCCCCCAGCGTATCGCCGTCGGGCTTAACGTGCGAAACCATCACGAACGCAGCGCGGCGCCGCAGTTCGGCGACGACCTCTTCGGTCGTCGAAAGACGTAACTCACCGAGCGTCGTCGCCATCGTCCTCTTGCTCCTTCGTCGTCGTCGTCGTGGACAGAACCTTGCTCAGCGCGATCGCCCGCTCGGTCGTCCGGTCCTCGACAAACGTCAGTTCCGGCACAGCGCGCAAGGAAATGCGGTGCCCTAACTCCCCGCGCAGAAATCGGGCCGCCGAATTCAATCCGTCCATCGTCTGCCGCGCAACGTGCCGGTCGCCGATGATCGAGACGAACACCTTCGCATTCGAAAGATCTTGCGTGATCTCGACGCGCACCACGGTCGTGAACCCCAGCCGCGGATCTTTCAGTTCGGTCGCGATTAAATGCCCCAGCACGCGCTGAATCTCGTGATCGATCCGAGCCATCCGCTGCTGCTTCACGCCTGCAGCTAGACCGCCAGCGGTTCGGGGGCGACCAGCTCCGAGGCGTAGGCTTCGATGACGTCGCCCGTCTTGAGGTCCGAGAAACGCGCGATCTGCACGCCGCACTCAAAGTTTTCGGCGACTTCGCGCACGTCGTCCTTGAAGCGCCGGAGCGACTCGAGTTCCGATTCGTAGACGACCGCGTTGTCGCGTAGGATGCGCACCTTCGCGTTGCGGGTGAGCTTACCGGACTGGACGTAACAGCCCGCGATCGTTCCGACTTTCGAGACCTTGAAGACTTCGCGCACTTCGGCGCGACCCAAGATAATCTCGCGGAACTTCGGTGTCAGCATACCCAGCATCGCCTTGCGGAGATCGTTCTCGATCTCGTAGATGACGTTGTAGAAGCGGATATCGACCTGTTCGTTTTCGGCGAGCCGCTTGACCGTTTCGTCGGGACGGATGTTGAAGCCGATGAGCACCGCGTTCGAGGCGCTCGCAAGATTTACGTCGTTGGGCGTTATCGCGCCGACTCCGGCGTAGATCACGCGGATGTCGACTTCGGCGTTCGAGATGCCCTCGACGCGGCTACGCAGCGCTTCGACCGCGCCCTGACCGTCGGCTTTGAGGACGAGGTTGAGCGTCTTGTGGCCGCCGTCGGCCGGCATCGCCATGAAGCTCTCGAGCGAGACGCGCGGTCCCGACGAAGCCGCGATCCGGACTTCTTGGCGCCGCGTGCTGCGCTTGGCCGCGGCTTCGCGCGCCACGCGCTCGTCGGAGACGACCATGAGCGTGTCGCCGGCCGAGGGGACTTCAGAGAGACCCATGATCTCGACCGGAATCGAGGGGCCGGCCTTTTTTACTTTCTTGCCCTTGTCGTCCAAGAGCGCCCGAATTTTTCCGAAGGCGCTGCCGACCACGACGATGTCGCCGACCCGCAGCGTCCCGTTCTGCACGAGGACGGTGGCGACGGCGCCGCGCCCGCGATCGAGCGCGGACTCGATCACGAGACCGGTCGCGCGACGGTTCTTGTTCGCTTTGAGGTCGCGGATGTCGGCTTCGAGCAACACCGTTTCCAGGAGCTGATCGATGCCGGTCCCGGCGCGCGCCGAGACGGGGACCATTTCGACCTTCCCACCCCACTCGACGGGTTGGAGCCCTTGTTCGGAGAGTTGCGAGCGGACGCGATCGGGTTGCGCGTCTTCGCGATCCATTTTATTGATCGCGACGACGATTGGAACGTTCGCAGCCCGGATGTGCGAGATCGCCTCGATCGTCTGCGGCATGACGCCGTCGTCGGCGGCGACGACCAGGATGGCAACGTCCGCGACCTTTCCGCCGCGCGCGCGCATCGCCGTAAACGCTTCGTGACCGGGCGTATCGACGAAGGTGATCGAGCGATCGCCCTTGTCGACCGTGTAGGCTCCGATTTTCTGCGTGATGCCGCCTGCCTCGCCGGCGGCGACGTTGGCTTCGCGAATCTTGTCGAGCAACGAGGTCTTGCCGTGGTCGACGTGGCCCATCACCGTGACGACCGGAGGTCGGACCGTCATCAGTTCGGGACGATCCTGTTCTTGCTCGACGACGACTTCTTCGCCGGCTTCCTTAACGACGGCATTGAAGCCAAACTTCCGCGCGACGTTTTGTGCGACGTCCGCGGGAATATTCTGGTTGATCGTCGCCATCGTGCCCATCTTGATGAGCTCTTTGATGATGTCGCGGGCCGGAATGATCATCGCCGTCGCGAGTTCTTGGACGGTCAAAACGTCAGGGATCTCGATCGTGTCGAGAACCGTCGAAGCGACCGCGGTCGCGGCACCGGGGCGTTTCTTGCGCTGCCGCTCCTTCTCGAGCAGTAACTCCTTCTCGCGATCTTTCTTCGCGGCGGCGTCTTCGCGGTCGCGACCGCGCTGCTGAGGCCCGCGCGGGCCGCCGCCGGAACTCGGCGTCGGTCCGCCAGTGACCGGTCCCGGCGTGCCGGGCGTCATCGGCCGCGGCGCGAACGGGCGCGGCCCGCCCGGGAGCGGACGGAAGGGTCCATTCGAGGTGGGTCGACCGGGGCGTGCGGCTGCGCCCGGGCGGTTCAGCGGCTGCGCCGCTCGGTTTTGGTACCCTTGGCCGGGGACTCCCGACTGGCCGGGTCGCGGCGCGACGCCCGGGCGGCCCGGCATACCAACCATCGGACCGGGTGCGGCCGAAGCGGCGATCCCGTCGGGGGGCAGCGGCGGTACGACTGGACGCGGCTCGGCGATCGAGGAGCGGCCGGTCGGGACCGGTCGCAACTGCGGGATCGGGGTGTCGTCGATGGGCGCTAGCGGCGGCCGCGGGCGCGGCGTCGCGCGAGGTTGCGGGGCCGGCGCCTCGGTAATGGGCGGCGTAGCCTCGGTCATCGGAGCGGGCGATGGCACCGGCGCTTCTTCGCTCGGAGGAATCACTTCGGCAGGAGCGACGGCGGCCGGAACGGCCGGTTCGACGGGAGGGCGGGCAGCGGCGCCGGCACGCGCCCCGGCACGCCGGGCAGGCGCTGGGACGGGACGGAGCGTTGGGACGGGCTCAGGTTCCGGGGCGGTCGCGGCAACCGGTCGTGTGGGAGCCTCGCTCGGAGCCGGCGGTGCCGTCACCGTAGCCTTCGGCGGCGCAGGCTCGGCCGGAACCTTGGTCGCGGGCGCTGCGGCTTTCGCGGTCTTCGCGCCGCCCAGCAGGACGCCACGAACCAGATCGGCGATTTTGTCGTCGACTACGCTGAGTTGGTTCTTGGCCTCAAAACCAAGCTGTTGAAAGAGGTTGAGCAGGTCTTTCGATGAGAGACCTAGCTCTTTCGCGAGCTCGAAGATCCGCACTTTGGGGGTTGCCATATCGTCCTTTTGTAGAAACCGAACGCGAGCCAAAACGCTGCGCTCGTCCGCCGCTGCTTAGTTCATTGCTTCGTACTCCGGCCCCAACGGGGGCCGTACCATCATACACGCCCGCTCGGCCGTCGCAAAGTCCACCGCCTGGGCGCCGGCAGCCAGCCCCGGATAGCGGCGGTTGCGGGCGACGCCGACGGCGCATTCCGCCGAGCAGAGGTAGGCGCCGCGGCCCTCGCTGCGCACGGCCGGCGGGTCGGGTGCCCACCCAGCGCCGCCGACTCCCCGCGTAAAGCGAACCAGCCCCTGCTGCTCGAAGCGGCGCCGGCATCCGACGCAGGTCCGGATCGGCATGGGGGTCAGGTTTCGTCGCCGCTCTGAGGCGCGAACATCGTGCGGCGAAACTCTTCGAGCTTCCGAATCAGCTCGGGGTCGACGCCTTCACCGGCGGGTTCGATTTCTTCCTCGACGGGTTCAGCCTCAACCACGGACTCGGCGTGGCGCTCCTCGCGGTCGGCGAGGTACCGAGCACGCGTTTCTTCCGCATTCGCCTCGCTCGTAATGTCCAAGCGCCAACCCGTGAGCCGCGCCGCCAAGCGAACGTTTTGTCCCTCGCGGCCGATCGCGAGCGACAATTGGTAATCCGGAACGGTCACGAGACCGACTCCTTCGTCCTCGAAGAGCTCGACGCCCAGCACCTTCGCGGGCGCGAGCGCGTTGTTGATGAACGTGACGGTGTCGGGCGACCAGCGAATGATGTCGATCTTCTCGCCGCGTAACTCGTCCGAAACGGCGGCGATGCGGCTGGACTTCGGTCCCAAACACGCGCCGACCGCATCGACGTCGACACGGTGCGAGTGGACGGCCACCTTCGAGCGGCCGCCCGGTTCGCGCGCGATCGCCATGATCTCGACGATCTCTTGGTCGATCTCGGGAACTTGTCCCTCGAGCAGGCGTTGCACGAGCCCTTCGGCCGCGCGCGACAGAACGATCTGCGGACCTTTCGGCGAGCGCCGTACGTCGAGCACGAAGGCGCGAATGCGATCGTTGATCCGGTAGTTCTCGCGCGGAACCTGTTCGGAGAGCGGGAGCAGCGCTTCGGTGCGGTCGAGGTCGACATACATGTTGCGCTGTTCGTAGCGCTGGACCGTTCCCATTACGACGTCGTGCAACTTGCCGTTGTACTCGTTGAAAATCATGTCGCGCTCGGCCTCGCGGATGCGTTGCACGATCACTTGCTTCGCGGTCTGCGCGGCGATGCGGCCGAAGTTTTTCGGCGTCACCTCTTCGTCGTAGAAGTCGCCGGGCTCGTAGCGCGAACCGGCTTCCTTACGCGAGATCTCGAGTTTAGGATCGGTCACTTCGTCGGCCACGGTGCGACGGTGATAGACCTTGATCTCGCCGCTTTGGCGGTCGATCGAGACGACGGCGTTGGCCTCGCCCCCGAAGTTCCGTTTGTACGCGGAGATCAGTGCCGCTTCGAGCGCCTCGAGCAGCATCTCGAACGAAATCGAGCGCTCGCCCTGGATTTCGCGAAGCGCGGCTTGGAGTTCGGCGGTGTTGATCACGGTCTACGTCTTTCTTTCTTGTCGCGGCTCAAGTCGGCGCGGATGTCGACGTCGAGGTTGGCGGTTTTGATCATTTCGAGCGGGAGCGGCAACTCGCCGCGTTCCGTTTCGAGGAGGGCGGCCCCGCCGCGCAACCCGAGCAAGGTACCGCGGTGCGTCTTGGCGCCTTCGACCGGGAGCGTCGTCACGACGCGTACCCGAGCCCCGCGAAAACGCTCGTAGTCGGCCGGGCGCACGAGCGGGCGGTCGAGTCCCGGCGACTCGACCTCGAGGGTGTAGGGTTCGGGCCGCTCGTCGAGCGCGGAGTTCACCAGGGCCGCAACCCGTCCGCAAAGGTCGACATCGACGCCGCCCGGCGCATCGATGACGAGCACGAGCGCGGTCGACCGTCCGGCGCGGCGCGAACGAGCGGCTACGATCTCAACGTTGTGAAAGTCCGGCCGGAGCGCAAGGCCGCTGGTCACGCGCTCGAAGGCTTCGACGAGGCTGCTCTCGATGGTTTTAGAAGCTCCGACAACACAGAAGCGCGGCTTCAAATCCGCGCTTCTGACTACTACCAAGCAGTATACACGAGCGCTCAGGCTGGCGCAACCGCCGCCGGAGCCCTGTAGGAGCAAAGCAGAAATGTCCGGTCCATAGCCAAGCGGAGATGTCCGGAGCAGCCAAGGGGGCGTCCCATGGAGCTGCTCACCCTCGAGTTCGAAGGCAGAATCGCCCAGGAGGGGTGGCAAACAGGCGCTAACTTTGCGAGCATGAAACGGCGCATCTTGGCGTTTGCAGGCGCGCTCGGCCTAGCCCTCGGTCCGGTCGCTGCGGGTGCGGCGAATTGGTTGGATGGTCCCAAGCCGGCGGGTTGGAATCACGCCGGCGCGACCCTTCCCACCGCCCCGCACGCGACCGATGCGTCCGACTTCGCGCGCTGCAAAAGCATGTGGCGCCAGCCCGCGACCGCAGAAGATAAAGCGTTGAGCGCAGCCGGATGGCACCTCTTTAACGCGTATCGTGTGTACGATGGAACGGCCCTCGTCGATGCGGCGAGCGGCGTCGACGGTATGTGTCGGCCGAACGGGTACAACGAGTTCGTGTTTGTCAACGGCGTCTTCGCCGGAACGCTCGCGCCGCATTTGATGGACAGCCGGACCGACGGTGCGTTGCTCGATACCCAGCTCTACGCTCGGACCTCGATTACCGCGACATTCGAACGCTACGACGCGCGCGACCCGCTTTGCTGTCCCTCGCGCCAGACGAGCGTGACCTATCGCCTCGAGGGTAAAGGCGCCGCGTCGATCGTCGTGCCGACCGAAACGACGACAACGAAAAACTCCTAGCGTTTAGGCAGTACTAAGCCGGGCTCGCGTTCGGCTACTCGGCGGCAAACCGCTGCGTCAAAATGGTTGCTCCAGCATGGCAAAGGAGTGTCGAAGGCCTAAAGGCGGATCGAACTCATGAACGATCTGGCCAGGAAAACCATCGGCGGATTCACCCAACTCACCATCGGCTTGGGAGTCTTGCTTTTCGTTCCCGCGTGGACATTCGATTTCTGGCAGGCGTGGTTTTACCTGATCGTCTTCGCCGGGTCGTCCGCGCTGATCACCGCGTATTTGTGGCAGCACGATCCGAAACTTCTCGAGCGCCGGGTCGCAGCGGGTCCCGGAGCAGAGAAAGAAACGAGTCAAAAAGCGATTCAGGTGTTGGCGTCGCTCGCATTTGTTAGCGTCCTTATCGTCCCTTCGCTGGATCGTCGCTTCTCGTGGTCAGAGGTTCCGTTCGTCATCGTGGTCGCTGGGGACATCTTCGTAGCGCTTGGGTTTCTCGTCGTCTTCGTGGTCTTTCGCGAGAATTCGTTTACCGCCGCGACGATCGAGGTCGCCGCCCATCAAAACGTCGTCTCAACGGGACCGTATTCGCTCGTTCGCCACCCCATGTACCTGGGAGCGCTCGTGATGCTCTTTGGGACGCCACTCGCACTAGCGTCCTGGTGGGGACTCCTTACGCTCGTTCCCATGACGCTCGTCATCAGTTGGCGCCTTCTCGATGAAGAACGGTTCCTCTCGAAGAACCTGCCCGGATACGCGGCGTACGCTCAGAGGGTTCGACATCGTCTGCTACCACGTATTTGGTAATCCAGTCGCTCTCGACCCGTAGCCGGTGGGATCGCGACGCCGTCTCTTTCCTTAAGGGGTACCGCCTCGTATGTGATAGCGCAAGTGGATCACTCCGGTGCCGAAACGGCGCGTCTCAAGGAGTTCGAGATTCCGTCGTAAGGCGGCTCTGAATGCCGGCTTTCCGCCGCCGACGATCACCGAGTTGAGAAATAGGTGACATTCGTCGACGAGATCGGCTTCGAGCGCAAGCCCCGCAAGCTCGGCGCCGCCAATGCTGATGTCGTGCTCCGAATCCAGCTTAAGCTTTCGAATACCCTCGAGGTCGAAGTCCCGCTCGACACGCGTGTTGCGTGTCGTAGCGCCGGTCAGCGTTCGTGAAAAAACGATCTTCTCGGCCTTCTGCCAGATTCGTGCGAAGGCGCGGTGTCCGGGTGGATAGCTCTCGATCGCGGCCGCATCCCAGTAGGCCATCGTCTCATAGAGTCGCCGCCCGTAGAGATAGGTTCCGATCGGCCGCAACAACTCAATGAACGCGTGTACTTGATCGGGAATGACCCAATCGAAGGCGCCGGTTTCGTCCTCCATGTAACCGTCGAGCGACGTATTGGTGATGTAGATCAACTTCGCCATACGAAGGCGTTCGAACTTCGTCGCGCCCGTCCCGTTCCTCAAGGAGCCGGCACCCCGCTCACACCAATGCGGGGGCCAGCAA
>JBDTCF010000179.1:0-9808 GCA_039923715.1 Vulcanimicrobiaceae bacterium | reverse complement strand
AGGTGGTACCCGCGCAGCGGTTCGGCGACGGAGCCGCAAGCTAAAAACGCGGCGCGCAGTTCCATCCGCCGGTCGCACCGCGCGCGCGGCCGCGGCCGTTCTTCGTCGCCGGGCGCGATGTCGATCTCGTAGAGCGGCGCGCGATAGAGCCGGCGTCCGGGAGCCTTGACGATGGCGTGCGACTTGCGGTCGTCAAGCAAAGTCCAGTAGAGCCGCGCGACGGCGGGGCGCTGCGTTCGGAAGCTTCCCTCCGAGCCGCCGTAGCGAGCCAGGCCGGCGCGCAGGGCGGCCCGGCAGTGCGCGCTTTCCGGAAGTTCGCGTGCGAGCGCATCCTTGGCGTCGCCCGAAAGCGCACGGCTCACCCGATCCAGTCCGCGGGCTCATCGCGGCGCTCTTCGAGAACCTCGTACAGTCTCGCGTCGCGCAGCGCGGGCGTGACCCGCAGCGGCACCTCGAGAACGCGAACGGTGACGTACCGGGTGGCGTAATGGATCAAGAGAACGTCGCCGGCTTTGACGACGTAACCCGGCTTGAGCGGCCGTCCCTCCGACGTAATGCGGCCTGCGACGAGCGCTTCGTGCGCTTCGCTTCGGCGCTTCGCCAAGCGCGATACCTTGAGAAACTTGTCGAGCCGCAAGCGCCGTTCTCGCGCTAGCGTTCGGGCCCGCGCTGCTTGTGCTCGGGCACGACGCAGGTACCCCGCGCGCGGCAGACGACGAGGGGCTCCGCGAGCACCTCGGCGGCGCTGTCGTCAAGATCGGGACGCGGGGCGATGACCTTGCGCGCTTCGAACTCCATCGTGCGCGAACTCGTACCGAACCGGACGATGCGCCCTTCGGCCTCGATGTAGTCGCCGGCGCGAACGGGTGCCAAGAACTCGACCGATTCGTAGGCGCGAAACAAGCCCTCGTCACCATCGGAGCGGATTAACAGTTCGGTGGCGACATCGCCGAAGAGTCCGAGCAACCGCGCCCCGTCGACGAGATCGCCGCCGTAGTGGGCGTCGTGCGCGCTCATGCGGATGCGGATCGTTGCAGAACGCGAGGGCGTGCTCATGCTGCTTGCACCTTTGCGAGTTGCCAGAGTTCTTCGAGTTCGTTGAGCGAGAGGTCGCCGAGCGTTCGGCCGTCGCTCTGCGCGCGCCGTTCCATGTAGCGAAAGCGCCGTGAGAACTTCTCGTTTGCTTGGCGCATCGCGCCTTCGGCGTCGACGCCGAGGGCGCGCGCCAGGTTCACCGCGGTGAACAGCACGTCGCCGAGTTCGTCGCGCACCCCGTTGGGGTCGCCGGCGCGGCGCGCGATCTCCAGCTCGACGAGTTCCTCAGAGAGCTTGTCGCGTACGCCCTCGACGTTCGGCCAGTCGAACCCGACGCGTGCCGCTTTCTCTTGCATTTTTTGGCCGCGTTGGATCGCGCCCAAGCCTTTCGGAATCCCGTCGAGGCGGCTGGTACGCGTTTGCGCAGCCGGCTCTTCGCTCTTGAGCTGTTCCCAGTTCGCCCAGACTTCGGCGACGTTCGCGACCGTGCGGTCACCGAAGACGTGCGGGTGCCGGCGAATCATCTTGTTCGCGAGCGCATCCACCACGTCGGCGATCGAGAACTTGCCCCGTTCGGTCGCCAGTTGAGCGTGGAAAACGATCTGCAGCAGAAGGTCGCCCAGTTCTTCGAGCAGTTCGTTGTCGTTGGCGTTCTCGACGGCGTCGACGACCTCGTACGTTTCCTCGATCAGGTAGGGCAGCAGCGAGCGGTGCGTCTGCTCGCGGTCCCAGGGGCACGAGCGGCGCAGCCGCGCCATTACCTCGACCAGTCCGTCCCAGGTGTGGTGCGACGACGCCGGCGGTAGCGGGACCAGCGGCATGGCAATTGATGCCGAGAGGGTCGCCCGTGGCATGCCGGGGACGAGTTCGCAGCGCACCGACGCGCGTTCGAGCGCGCGCAGCAGAATGGGCAGACCCGGGAAGTCGGAAAGCGGGTTACCGAGGACGCCCAGGCCGAGCGTTCCGCCGTCGAGACCGGCGACGAACGTCTCGATCTCATCGGCGCTCCCGCGCACGAACAACGCCGGGTCGGCAATCCGGTCCCGCTCGATCGCCACACCTTCGCTTTCGAGAAACAGCGCGAGTTCGGGCGGGGCAAGCAACGTTACCGCGCGACCGACCGCGCGGAGCGCTTCGAGGCTGCCAAGCGTCAAGAGATCGGGGTCGCCCGGTCCAAGCCCGACGATGCGGACGAAACTCATGAAGCTCACGAGGCTCTATCGTTCTCCGTCGACCGCTCCGCGCTTGCCGTCACCCGAGGAAAAGAAACAGGGTCCGGCCGTCGGCTCGGACCCTGTTTCGCTCGCATGCGAGCGGGTGCGCTACTTGGAGGCGGCGCTCGGCTTGGCTGCGGGGCTTGCCGCCGTACTCGGGGCGGCCGGCGGAGCCGGCGGAATCGCGTCCTTGAGCTTGTCGTCGAAGATGTCGATCTTGGCCTTCGAGCGCAGGGACTGCATGAAGGTCGGCATCGCCGTCTGTTCCTGCTGCGTCTTGAGCTGATCGCGAATCGTGTCTTTCGAGTTGGCAAAGGTCGCGACCGTCGCCGGCTTGCGGCCGAGGACTTCGATGATGTGATACCCGAACGGCGACTTCACCGGCGGTCCGACGACGTTGAGCTTTTGCGTGAACGCGGCGGATTGGAACGCGGGCACCATCTGGCCCTTCGAGAAGAAGCCGAGATCGCCGCCCTTGTCCTTGCTGGATGGATCGGTCGAGTACTGTTTCGCGAGTGCTGCGAAGTCGCCGCCGGCCTTGAGCTTCTGCTCGATCATGTCCGCCGTCTTCAGGTCGGCCACCAAGATGTGGCGCGCGTGCACCTGGTCGGGTTTGTCGAGCGTGGCGTGATTCTTCGCGAGATAGTCCTGAATTTGCTTGTCGGTAACGGTGATGTTCTTGTCGACGGCAGCCTGGATGACCAGTTGCTGACGCAAAATTTTCTTGACGTCGTCTTCGGTCAAATTCTGCTGCTTGAGCAACGTGTCGAACTGCCCGGGCGGATACTTCGATTTGATGTCGTCTTCTTTTTTCTGAACGTCGGCTTCCGAGACCGTGACGTTGTTGTCTTTGGCATACTGGTCGATCAGCTTCTCCTGAACCAAACTGTTTAGGATCTGCTTGGCCTGCGGACCGCCTTCGAGTTTCGCATCAAAGTCGGCGCGCGAGATCTTGTCGCCGTTGACCGACGCAATATCGCCGCCGGAAGAACTGTTCGCCGAACAACCGGCCAACACGAAGGTCAGGGCGAGGGCGCTCGTTATGAGCCCGGCGCAGAAACGGGACGCTTTCGACATCAATAGCTCCAGAGAGGGGGCATGAAAAGCGAGGCCATCCGGACCTCGCAAGCGGTGATGTCTTCGCGCTCCAGGGCCGCGAAGTCCTTGCGCCCGGAGACGATTACGCCGTTCGGACCGCCAGGACGGCCCGAGCGTGGGTCCCGCGGATGGGCCGGCGGCGGATCTCCAGGTCCCGGGCGAAGCGCGTGACCAGGAATATCCCGCGTCCGTTCTCGGCCAGCGTGTCGCTTGTTTCGGGGAGCGTCGGAAGCTCGAAGCCGGGCCCATCGTCGAGCACGTGCAGGACCGGGAAACTCGAGGTCCAGTCAAGCCCGACCTCGACGGAGCCAGGCGCATGGCGAACCACGTTCGCGATCAGTTCCAGGTAGACGGCCGCGGAGGTGGCGCATTGGTGTTCGGTCGCGCCGCGCTCCCGCAAGAAGGCCTCGATCCGCGCGAGCATGGCGTGGGCGGCCTCGCCGTTCGCGCTCGAGAAGCGCCCTCGCAGCCGCAGCCCGCTCTCGGCGGCGCCCGCGCGGCGGCCGACCCGAATCGTCAGGATCGCGACGTCGTCGGACGATCCATCGTAGAGCACGCGCTCGAACAGGGCCTTCGCGACGTCCGGCGAGCCGGCGACAGCCTCGTTGGCGAGCGCCTCGCTGACGCGCCGCTCCCCCTCTTCAAGATCGCGGGTCGACTCGGTCAAACCGTCGGTGTAGAGGGTGAGGAGCGAACCTGCAGGCAGCTCGATCGACCGCGAGACCTGCTCCTCGCCTCCACGCAAGCCGAGCGGGAGCCCGACGGCGGCCAACTCGGCGACCCGACCCTCGGGATCGCGCAGAAGCGGCGGCGGATGACCCGCCGAAGCGTAGGTCAGCGTACGCACGACCGGATCGATGACGCCGACGAAGGCCGTCACGATCCGCTCGGGGTGTTCGACGCGGAGCGCTTCATCGGTCGCGTCCAAAATCACGCTCGGATCGGGATGGAGTTGGGACGCGCCGCGAATCACTTGGCGAACGCTGCCCATGATGACGGCCGCCGAGAGCCCGCTTCCGGAAACGTCGCCGATCGAAATGACCAAACGTCCGTCGGCCACGATGAACGCATCGTACCAATCGCCGCCGACCAGCGCTTCGCTTTTTCCCGGTTCGTAAAACCCGCTCAACGAAAAGCCGGGGACCTGCGGCAGCCGCGTCGGCAGCGACGCCTTTTGAAAGGTATCCGCGACCGTCTGCTGGCGTTTGAAAAGCTTGGCGTTCTCGATCGCGACCGCGGCGCGGCGGGCCATCTCTTCGAACAACGGCACGTCGTTTTCATCGAACGGCCGCGTGTCGGCGTCGCGCACGGCGGCCAGGCTGCCGAGCGTGCGGCCGTGGGATGTCAGCGGGACGACGATCGCGGAGTGGGTTCCCAGCGCCTTGAGCGTCGGAATCGTCTCCGGGCGCATGTTCAGTTGCAGGTACCCATCGTCGACCCGTGCGATCAAGCGCGCGTGCCCGGTACGGATGACTTCCGGTGTCCCGACCGCAGCGCGTTCGTCGCCGTAGTACGGCCCGTAGAGGCGCGCGAGCAAACCGTCCATCGCGCGATCGCGGTGGGCGAGAGCGACGGTTTCGATGCTGCCGTCCTCGTCGATCGCGTTGACCGCCGCCCACGTCGCCATCCGCGGCACGACGAAGTTCGCGAGTTTGCTGAAGCGGCTTTGCAAATCGAGCGAATCGCTGAGCGCTTCGCCGACCTCCGCCAGAAGGCGGAGGCGATCGATGCCGCGCTGGCGGCTTTCGATCAGCCGGGCCACTTCGATCGCTTCGGCGATTCGCTTCGCGAGATCGAGCGCAAGCCGCAAATCGGCCTCGCCGAAGCGGCGCCCGCCTGCGCCGGCCGCAAGTTGCAGAACGCCAACCGTCGCCCGGCGCCCGCGTAGCGGTACGACGACGGCCGAGCCGAGCTCGAGCCCCTCCCAGGCTGCGCGCCGCAGACCGCCCTTCGAGAATCGCCGGAGCGCCGCGGGCTCGAGGTGTGGCACCAGGAGCGGTTTGCCCGTTCGCAGGACGCGCCGCAACGTCGCGTCGCCGTTCGCGTGCTCTCCGACCAAACGCCACGCCCGTTCGAGGTGTGCGACGTCGCCGTGCGCGAGGGCGACGGGCGAAATCGTGCCGTCTTCGGCAACCACGTAGATGGCGCAGGCATCCGCGATCTCGGGGACCACCAAGCGCGCGATCGCGGCGAGCGAAGGCCGCCACTCGAGTGACGAGCTTAGGACGTCGCCGACCGCCGACAGGAAGCGGAGCGCACGCGGAGCCCAGTCCAAGGAGAGGTCGTTCATAGCGCTGCCAGGAGGTCACGCAAAAGGGGTAGGCCGTCGGCCGGCGCTTGCTTCGTGAGGTCGACGAGAATCTTCCCGTCGCCGAAGCGAAAGCGGTTCTTGGTCAGCGACTGCAGCTTCGGCAACGAGGCGGGATCCAACACGAAACCGGTGCCGACTCCGAGCAGCAGTCGCGTCTCGTCGACGACCACGCGCGTGATGCCCTTGCGCAGCGCCGTCGTGCGCAGTTTCGTCACCTCGATCAGGTTCTCGAGAGGTTTGGGCAAGCGCCCGAAGCGGTCGCGGACGCCGGCCGCGATTTCGTCGACGTCGGCCTCGCTGCGCGCGCTCGCCAGCTGCTGGTAGACCGCGATCTTCTGCGAGACTTGCGGAATGTAGTCGGCCGGGATGAAGGCGTCGACCTTGACGTCGATGACGGCCTCGCGCTTCTCGTCGCCGGCGCTGGGGCGTCCCTTGCGCTCGGCGATGGCCTGCGCGAGCAGCTCGCAGTACGTCTCGAAGCCGACGCTCGCAATAAAGCCCGACTGCGCGGCGCCCAACAGGTTGCCGGCGCCGCGGATCTCGAGATCGCGCATCGCGATCTGCAGACCACTGCCGAGTTGGGCGAACTCGCGGATCGCTTCGAGGCGCGACTTCGCGTCCTCGCTCAGCGCCTTGTGGGCTTGATACAGCAGGTAGGCGTAGGCCTGATGGTTCGAGCGGCCGACGCGTCCTCGCAGTT
Organism: Vulcanimicrobiaceae bacterium; assembly: GCA_039923715.1. GTDB lineage: Bacteria > Vulcanimicrobiota > Vulcanimicrobiia > Vulcanimicrobiales > Vulcanimicrobiaceae > JBDTCF01. Next base: position 3,450 of record JBDTCF010000179.1, on the reverse strand, counting down.
GGTAAAGCTGGGCGAGCCCGAACTTATCGGCGTCGGCCACCACGATCGTGTTGACGTTCGGAATGTCGATGCCGTTTTCGATGATCGTGGTCGCGACCAGAACGTCCAGTTCGCCCTCGATGAAGCGCGACATGATCGGTTCCAGCTCGGACTCGCCCATTTGGCCGTGGCCGACGGCGATGCGGGCCTTCGGCACGAGCTGCTCGAGCGCGCGGGCTACGCTGTAGATCGATTCGACCCGATTGTGCAGGTAGTAGACTTGACCGCCGCGGTCGAGTTCGGCCACGATCGCTTTCTGAACGAGCGCGTCCGAGGCCGGCACGACGACGGTTTTGATCGACATTCGGTTTTTTGGCGCCGTCTGGATGAGCGAGAGATCGCGCACGCCGAGCAGCGACATGTGCAGCGTGCGTGGGATCGGCGTCGCGGACAGCGTCAGCACGTCGACCGACGCGCGCAGTTGCTTGAGACGCTCCTTGTGCATGACGCCGAAGCGCTGCTCTTCGTCGACGACGATGAGCCCGAGATCTTTGAAGACGACGTCTTTTTGAAGCAGCCGATGCGTGCCCACGACGACGTCGACCTTGCCCTCGGCTAGATCGCGCAAGATCGCTAGCTGTTGCTTGCGTGGGATGAAACGCGAGAGCGTTTCGACGCGCACCGGAAAGGTCGCAAACCGCTCGCTGAGCGTCCGGTAGTGTTGCGACGCGAGCAGCGTCGTCGGGACCAAGACGGCGGCCTGACGCTGGTCGGCGATCGCCTTGAAGGCCGCCCGTACGGCCACTTCCGTCTTTCCGTAACCGACGTCGCCGCACACGAGCCGGTCCATAGGCTGCGCGCGCTCCATGTCGGCCTTGACGTCGTCGATGGCCTTCTGTTGATCGGGCGTCGTTTCGTACGGAAACGACTCGTCGAGTTCGGCCTGCCACGGCGTATCCGGGCCGAAGGCGTGACCTTGCGCCAGTTCGCGCTCGGCGTACAGCGCGACCAGCCCGTCGGCGATTTTTGCGAGCGATTCGGAAACGCGCGACTTGGTGCGCGCCCAGTCACCGCCGCCCATCTTGGAAAGGCGCGGCGTGGCGGCTTCGGCCGCACCGTACTTCGTGACCGCGTGCATTTGGGTGACGGGTACCAACATGCGGTCGGTGCCCGCGTACTTCAGATCGAGGTAGTCTTGCGTCGCGCCTAAGATCGTTTCGGTGCGCAGTCCTAGGTACTGCCCGATGCCGTGGACGGCGTGCACGACATAGTCCCCAACGCGCAGATCTGCCAGGGTAACCGGCACGCCTTCTTTGACCGCGCGCAGTTTAACGCGCTTGGGCGGCTGGCCGAATATCTCGCGGTCGCCCAGAACGTGCAGCCGCAGATCGGCGATGGCAAAGCCCGATTCGATGCTGCCCTGATCGATCAGGACGACGCCGCCGCGCGTCGGCGCGCCGCCCGCTTCGCCCAGAAACGTCGCGCCGCGGCCGGCGCGCAGTTGCAGGACGGTCGCGCTGCGTTCTACCGGGAGACCGGCCGCGCGCAGCATCTCGACCAAACGCGTCGCGCCGGTCGAAACGAGTGCGACCGCGTCGCCGGCGGCAACCCAGCTGCGCACCGTTTCGACGAACAGCGAGATCTGGCGCGCGAAGTGATCGACCGGCTGCGTCGGCAGCAAGAACCCCTCGAGCGGCTCGGGGAGCCACGGCATCGCGTCGTGCGCTTCGATTGCGCCCGGGACGATCAGCAGACGGCGGGTCCGCAGCAGGTCGGCGAGGTCGCGCAGGCGGGGGTGCGGCGCCGCGACTTCGGCGAGCAACGCTTCCCCGACCTCGTCGTCGCGGACGCCGAGTTCGCCCGCCGCGACTCCGGCCAGCACAACGCGTTCCTCGCGGCTGCGTTCGTCGTCGAGCCCGCGCTCGACGGTCGCCAGCATGGCCGGTTCTTCGAGGACGATCAGTCCGCCCGGCGCGAGGTAGTCGAGCAGCGTCGCGCGTTCGTCGAACGCCAGCGAGAGCCACGCTTCGGGGATGTCCCCACCGCTCGCGAGATAGGCGCGGGCGGCAGCGACGACGCCCGCTTCGCCGACGATGCGCTCGAGGACGCGCGCGCGGCGCTCCCCCTCGCGCGGGATTTCGAGCCAGGGCGCGAGCGTCACTCGTTCGAGGGGCTCGCCGCCGCTGCGCTGCGTCGCGAGGTCGAACGAGCGTAGGCTCTCGACGGTGTCGCCGAAGAATTCGGCGCGGGTCGGAGCGTCGGCGGTCGCGGCGAAAAGGTCGAGGATTCCGCCGCGGACGGCGAACTCGCCCGCCGCCGCCACCACGTCGCTGCGCCGATACCCCAATCGGTGCAGGCGCTCGAGCGTCGCCTCCCAGCCGGGCTCATCCCCCGGCCGCAGTTCAAAGGTGGCCTCGGCGAACCGGTGCGGCGGAATAACGAACTGGCGCAACGCGGCCAGCGGTGCAACGGCGACCAGCGGCTTGCCGGCCGACAGATCCGCCAGCAGCGTCATTCGGGCGCTGCGTTCCGAGGGGCTCTCGATCGCGCCGACGCTCTCCTCGCGCGGCCGCACCAAGGCGAGCGGGAGCGAGCCCGCCAGATAGTAGCTCAGATCGGCGAAGGTGCGCTCTGCCAGATCGGGCGTGGGGACGACGATTAGGGTCGGCACACGCAGCGTTCCGGCCACGGCGGCGAGAGCATAGGGGCGTGCCCCGCTCGTCGTTTCGAGCAGGGCGAAGGGTGAAGCGTGCGTTCGCAGTCGCTCGATCAGTCCCCCGAGGGGGCCGCTCGAGCGCGGCAGCGCACGGACGAGAGAAGGGGCGAGCGTGGCGATCGGAGCCTCAGTCAAATGGTTGGGTCGTGGCCGGATCGGAGGGTTTCGCCGGGAGGCCGGCCCGGCACTCCACGAGCCGTGGGGGCGCTGAAGCTAACGTTCGATCTGAACCGGGATCGTGACGCTGACGACGCGGCCATCGGTCGAAGCCGCCCGAAACTCGACTTGAACCGTTCGGCCAAACGCGAAAAAGGGTAGCGACGGAATGCGTTCGGCCCGTTCGAACTCCCCTGGCGCAAGCTCGGGAAGCTCCAGCGTACGGCCAAGCGCGGCCGCGGTCACCGAGACGACCGCCGGATTGGTCCGCACGTGAACGCGCATCTCGACGTTGGGATGAATCGCGCGATCGGTCATCTCGATCTCTACGATCCACGGGGCGCCTGGAGCGAGATCCGGTGAGGGCGACGGCGGGACGAAAACGTAGCCATACGGCGGCGTCGGGCTTGCCGTCGGCGCCGGCGGCGACACCGGCGATGGAAGGGGTGAGGTGCTCGCGAGGGGCGTCGGCAGGGGTGCCGGCGTCGGCGGAGCGGGAGCCGGCGTTGCGGCGGAGGGGCTCGGCACGGCCGGCGGCGGTTGCGGTGCCGGGCTAGGTACGGCCTGCGCGGCAAGCAGCGCCCACAGCAGGAGCGCGA
>JBDTCF010000178.1:0-19448 GCA_039923715.1 Vulcanimicrobiaceae bacterium | reverse complement strand
TTCGCCGCGATCCATGTAGCCTTCGGCCGCCCGCCCGAGCGCGGTTCCCTCGGCGCGGTTGCGGCGCAGCAAGTCTCCGGTCGAAATCGCGTGCACGCCGTGCTCGCGCTCGAGGATCTGCGCCTGAGTTCCTTTACCGGCTCCCGGGGGGCCCAGAAAAATCACATCTCGGCTCATGGCAGGCGCGCCCCGGTCGCGAGCGCCCAAGTCATCGTTTGATGAAGCCCTTGTAGTCGCGCATCGCCAAGCGAGCTTCGATCTGCGTCATGGTGTCGAGCGCTACGCCCACCACGATGAGCAGCGAGGTGGAGCCGAGGTAGAACGTCGTGACGCCCAAGCCACGCTGCATGGTCGAGGGGAGCACGGCGAGCAGGCCGAGATAGAGCGCCGAGGCCGTCGTCAGCCGCAGCAAAATCCGGTTCAAGTAATCGACCGTGGGCTGGCCCGGCCGAATCCCGGGCACGAACGACCCGCTTTTCTTGAGGTTGTCGGCGATGTCTTTGGTGTTGACGACGATTGCGCTATAAAAGTACGTGAAAATTACGACGAGCAGAAAGTAAAAGAGATTATAGAAGAACGTGTTCGGGCTGAACCAGGTCTGCAGAAACAGCGCGACGTTCGACTGCCACCCGGTCGATCCACCAACGTGGAACCACGAGAGCGCCTGTTGCGGCAGCAAGAGGATCGAGATTGCGAAGATGATCGAAATGACGCCCGCATTGTTCAAACGCAATGGAATGTAGGAGGAGCGCCCGGCGAACATCTTGCGTCCGACGACCCGGCGCGCCTGTTGAACCGGGACGCGCCGCGTGCCCTGGTACATGAAGATGATCGAAACGATCGTAACCAGCGCGATGACGACGAACAAAAATAGCCCGAAGTAGTTCAACCCCTGCTTCTGCCCGAGCTGGACGGTCTGGCCGACGTACGTCGGATAGCGCAGGACGATGCCGATAAAGATGATCAGCGAGACGCCGTTTCCGATGCCTTTGTCGCTGATCTGCTCGCCCAGCCACATCAGGAACATCGTCCCGGAAACCATCGCGATGATGACGTAGAGCAAGAACCAGATCGACGTGTCGTAGAAAACACCGGAATTACGCATTGCAATCGACATTGTGGTGGCTTGAACCAGCGCGAGCACGATCGTAAGCCAACGCGTGTACTGGCTGATCTTCTTGCGACCTTCCTCGCCGCCTTTCTTCGCCAGCTCCTCGAGTTGCGGCATCACCGCGGTCATTAACTGCATGATGATCGAAGCGTTAATATAGGGTGTAATCCCCATCGCAATGACCGAGAGCCGCTGGAGCGCGCCGCCCGACAGGAAGCCCAGGAAGTTGTAAAACGTCCCTTCCTGCAGCAGGCGGCCCCACTGCGCGACGTTCACGTTCGGAATTTGAATGTGAATCATCACCACGAAGACCGCGAACGCGAACAGGACGAAGCCAACCCGCTTGCGGATATCGGGGACGAGGACTGCGGCGCGGAGGTTCTCGAGCACGAACTAAGCGCCCGCCGGCTCTTCCAAACGCGCGCCGGCAGCGACGAGCGCCTCGCGAGCGCTCGCCGAGAACAGCACGTCGCGAAACACGAGCCCAGAGGGCAGCGTTGCGCCGGCCTTGGCTCCGCCGAGAATTTTGACGCCGTCGAGTTCCTTGCGGACCAGACCTGCGACCATCAGCGTCTGCGGATTCACTTCCACGCTGGCATCCCAGCTTGCTAAACTCGCCACGTTGACGACCGCATATCGCGAGCGGAAGTGCCCGATGTCGCGAGCTTTCTGCGAGTAGCCGCGCCGATGCGGAAGCCGCCGGGCATAGGGCGTCTGGCCCCCTTCGAAGGCCGGACCTTTACCGCCGCCCGAGCGCACGGTCTGTCCCTTGCCGCCTTCGCCCCCGGTTTTGACCATCCCCGAACCGTGGCCCCGGCCAACGCGCACCCGCTTGGGACGCGCACCGGCGTTCTCGCGCAACGCGGAGAGATTGAGAGGCGTGACCTGCTGCTGTACTTCTGCCATGACGCTTCCTATGCGAAGAGTTCGGCGACGGTCCGATCGCGCAGACGCGCGACCTGATCGGCGGTCTTGAGCGAACGCAAACCTTCGTACGTCGCAAGAACGACGTTGATCGGATTCGAACTGCCGAGCGACTTGGTGAGAATGTCGTGGATGCCGGCGAGTTCGAGAACGGCGCGCATCGGGCCGCCGGCGATGACGCCGGTTCCAGGCGCGGCCGGCTTCATGAAAACGCGGCCGGCGCCGACGCGCATCGTGACTTCGTGCGGGATCGTCTTATCGACCATCGGCACGGTGATCAGCGCTTTGCGAGCCTGCTCGACGCCCTTGCGGATCGCCTCGGGGACCTCACCGGCTTTTCCGATGGCGAAGCCGACCCGGCCTTTGCGGTCGCCGACGACGACGAGCGCGCTAAAGCTGAAGCGCTTGCCGCCCTTGACGACCTTGGCCACGCGATTAACCCGGACGACGGTTTCGTCGAGCCCGGAATTGTCGCGATCGCGACCGCGTCCGTAATTCATTAAAACTCCAGTCCCGCTTCGCGGGCCGCATCGGCAAGGGCGGCGACGCGCCCGTGATACTTGCGTCCGCCGGTGTCGAACACGACGGAGTCGATTCCGGCAGCCTTGGCTTTGCGGCCGATCGCTTCACCGATCTTCTTCGCGGCTTCGAGGTTCGTGCGCGACCCCAAGCCTTCGGCGATGTCTTTTTCGCGCGTCGACGCCGCGACCAGCGTATGACCGCGCGAATCGTCGACGACGACCGCGTAGATGTGGTGCAGCGTGCGCTGGACGGCTAGCCGCGGGCGGGCGGACGTACCGCTGACCTTACGACGAAGCCGATCGTGGCGCTTGCCGCGTTGCTGCGTGCGCGAAACGGCCATTACTTCTTCCCAGCCTTGCCGGCTTTACCGAGCTTCTTGCGAACGAACTCGCCCTCGTAGCGGATTCCCTTACCCTTGTAGGGCTCGGGCGGACGCAACGAGCGAATTTCCGCCGCGACTTGTCCCACGCGCTGTTTGTCGATACCCTCGACGTGGATCTTGGTCGTACCCTCCAGCGCAAACGAGATTCCGTTGGGCGCCGGGAACGCGACCGGATGCGAGTAGCCAAGCGTCAGGTTCAGATCGTTCCCGGCCTTTGAGGCACGGTAGCCGACGCCCTGAATCTCGAGGCTCTTGCGATACCCCTTCGTGACACCCTCGATCATGTTCGCCACGAGCGTGCGCGTGAGGCCGTGGGCTGCGCGCTCGGGTTTTGTATCGCCCTTCCGCTCGACGGTGATGCGACCGTCGGCTTGGGACACAATCACAAGCGGCAGAACGTGCTGCGAAAGCTCGCCCTTCGGCCCTTTGACGTGCACGACCGCGTCACCCAGGTCAACGCTGACGCCGGACGGTACGGGGATCGGCAACTTTCCAATTCTACTCATAACATGCTCGCTTAAGGCTACCACACATACGCTAGCACCTCGCCGCCAAAACCTTCGCGCTTCGCGCGCTTGCCCGACATGATTCCTTTGGAGGTGGAGATGATCACGAGGCCGAGGCCTCCCAGAACGCGCGGGATCTCCGTGCGCGACGTATAGACGCGCAGCCCGGGACGGCTGATCCGACGCAATCCCGTGATCACTTTTTCTTTCTCGGGTCCGTACTTGAGCGTGATCCGAAGCGTACCTTGTGGGCCCTCGGAGACGCGCTCGACCTCGCGCACGAAGCCTTCCTCCTTAAGAATCTCGGCGACCGCGCGTTTCGTCTTCGAAGCCGGTATGTCGACCGTCGGATGATGCGCGGTATTCGCGTTGCGGATCCGGGTCAGCAGGTCGGCGATCGGGTCGGTAATGACGCCCATCGCTACCAGCTCGCTTTCGTAATGCCGGGCACGAAACCCATATGCGCGTTTTCGCGGAAGCAGATGCGACACATGGCAAATTTTCGCAGGTAGCCGCGCGGGCGGCCGCACGTCTTACAGCGGTTATGAGCACGCACGCCGAACTTCGGCGTGAGTTTCGATTTTTCGATCGAAGAGGTCTTGGCCATGGTACTCGCTTACGCTTTCTGCAACGGCAGACCCATCTGGGTCAGGAATTCGGTCGCTTCTTCGTCGGTCTTGGCGGTCGTGACGATCACGATATCCATGCCGCGCGCTTTCTCAACTTTATCGAAGTTGATTTCCGGGAACACCAACTGCTCGCGGAGCCCCATATTGTAATTTCCGCGACCGTCGAACGACTTGCGCGGCAACCCGCGAAAGTCGCGAATGCGCGGTAACACGATGTTGAACAGCTTGTCGAGAAAAACGTACATGCGCTCGCCTCGCAGGGTCACCTTGCAGCCGATGTTCATCCCCTCGCGGAGCTTGAACGCCGCGATCGACTTCTTCGCCTTCGTGATGACCGGCTTCTGGCCGCTGATGGTCTGCATCTCGGCGACCGCGGTATCCAGAACTTTCGAGTTCGTGATCGCGTCGCCAACCGACATGTTTATGACCACCTTGTCCAGTTTAGGAAGCTGGTGGAAGTTCGCATACCCGAAACGTTCGATCATCGACTTGCGGACTTGCGTCCCATATTTCTCGCGTAACCGATTCGCAGCCATCCGGTTCAGCGTCCCTTCGCCGGGACGAGCAACTGCTCGCCGCTGCGTACGGCAACGCGCGTATGGCCTTCCAGCGTCTGTGCTCGGCGCACGCGCGTCGGCAGGCTCGTCTTGGGATCCACAACGGATAGAGTGCAAATGGGCAGCGGAGCTTCCTTTTCGTAAATTCCAGCCGCCTTCGCTCCGGCCATACCTTGTTTGGTGTGGCGCTTGACGACGTTCAGACCCTCGACCAGCGCGAGCCCCTTCTTCGGCTGCACCGATTTAACGATGCCCCGCTTCCCTTTTTCTTTGCCGCGCCGCAACACGACAGTATCGCCTTTTACAATGTGTGGCATGGTTACAGCACCTCCGGCGCCAGCGAGGCAATCTTCAAAAAGCCGCGGTCGCGCAACTCGCGGCAAACCGGACCGAAGACGCGCGTCCCGCGCGGGTCGAGGTTGTCCTTTTCGCCCTTAATGATCACGCACGCGTTCTCGTCGAACTTGATGGTCGAGCCGTCTGGACGCCGCATGGGCTGCGAGCAGCGCACCACGACGGCCTTCACGACTTGACCTTTCTTAACCGCGGCACCGGGGATGGCGCTCTTGACCGTTCCGACGATGACGTCGCCGACGTGTGCGTAGGGGTGCCGGCTTCCGCCGGTGACGTGGATGCAGAGCAATTCGCGCGCGCCCGAGTTGTCAGCGACGCGGAGTCGCGTCTCTTGTTGAATCATTTCGCGCGCTCCACGATCTCCAGCAGACGCCAGCGAACCTCCCGCGAGAGCGGGCGGCACTCCATGATCCGGACCAGATCGCCAATGCCCGCTTCGCTTCGCTCGTCGCGCGCCTTAAAACGAGACGACTTGCGTACGATCTTCTTGTAGACGGGGTGTGGCACGCGCGTCTCGGTGACGACGACGATGGTCTTGTCCATCTTGTTCGACGCGACGCGCCCCTGTTTGACGCGGCGACGATTACGTTCAGCGACCTGCGGGGTCGCCGCCTCGTTATGCTGCTCCATGCTTTGCCTCGGCGAATCGCTTCTCGCTGATCGCGGTCTGAATCTGGGCATAGGTCTTCCGCACCGCTTTGACGCGGCTGAAGTCCGTAAGATGTCCGGTGCGCAATTGAAAGCGCAAGTTGAAGAGCTCTTCCTTCGTCTCGCGCGCCTTGCGTTCCAATTCACCGACGCTCAGAGTCCGTAGTTCACGCAAATCGTGCTTCTTCACGCTTCGGCCTCCACGCGTGTAACGAACTTGGTCGAGATCGGCAGCTTGGCCGAAGCGAGGCGCAGCGCTTCGCGCGCCACCGACTCGGCGACGCCGGAGAGTTCGAAGAGTACCCGGCCCGGCCGCACGACCGCGACGTAGAACTCGGGGTTGCCCTTGCCCGAGCCCATGCGCGTTTCGGCCGGCTTCTTGGTGACCGGCTTGTCGGGAAAAATCTTGATCCAGACTTTTCCGCCACGCTTGATGTGGCGGGTCATGGCGACGCGAGCCGCTTCGATTTGCCGGCTGGTCATCCAACACGGTTCGAGCGCCTGCAGTCCGAACTCGCCAAAGGTCAGCGAGTTGCCGACCATCGCACGGCCGCGCATACGGCCGCGATGGACCTTTCGATGGAGAACTCGTTTCGGCGTCAGCATTTATTGCGCGTCCTCCTGAGGTTTTTCGTCGTGAACGCGTTCGAAGTGCTCGTCGCTTGGTGCGGAACCGGGTTCGTGCGCCGTCGGCGCCGTCGAAAGCGCGCCCGGACGTTCCGCCTCGTCGACGGTCCGCTGCGAGGCGGGGTCGACCTGCGAGGTCTCGGCCGTTACGCCGTGACCGTGTTGGGCTTCCACGTCGTGGGTCGCGGCGCCGCCGTGCTCGCCGGTCGAATGCGGGTGGCCGGGCTCGGCGGTAGCACCCTCGATCTCGGAGGCTAACGAGCGGTTATCGTGCTCGACCTCGGCCGGAGTCGGCAGCGCGAGTTCGACGTTCGCCGCCGGCGGACCGCCTGCGACCGGCGCCCCCGCTGCAGGCCCCGTACCACGGCCTCCGCGACGGCCGCGCCGATCGCGGAACGTCGCGCGCTCGGCGGCGGGCCGATCCGAACGCGGCACCTCGCGCGGTGCGTCGGGAAGCACTTCACCGCGGTAGATCCAAACCTTTACGCCGATCCGGCCGAAGGTCGTGAATGCTTCGACGTGAGCGTAGTCGATGTCGGCCCGCAGCGTGTGCAGCGGGACCTTACCATCGTGATTTTGCTCGGATCGCGCGATTTCAGAACCACCCAAGCGACCCGAAACCTGGACTTTGACGCCCCGGGCGCCGGCCTTCATCGTGCGCATGATCGACTGCTTCATCGCGCGCCGAAAGGCGATTCGCTTCTCGAGTTGGTCGACGATGTTTTGCCCGACGAGGCGCGCGTCAGTTTCGGGATGTTTGATCTCGACCACGTTGACTTGAACGTTCTTCTGGGTCAGGCGTTCGAGGTTGCGGCGAATGTCTTCGATTCCGACGCCGCGCTTGCCGATGATGATGCCTGGCTTCGCCGTATGAACGATGACCCGCGCCTGGTTGGCGCGACGCTCGATCTCGACTTTTGAAATTGCCGCGGCCCGCGTCAAGCGTCCGAAGAACTTGCGAATCGCGACATCTTCGTGCAGCCACGCCGTGTACTGCTTTTTCTCGAACCAACGACTATCCCAGGTACGCGTAATCCCAAGCCGCAGCCCAACGGGATGAATTTTCTGACCCATTATGCTCCTGCTCCGGCGGCCGCTTCGGCCTTCGGCTTGCGGGTACGCGCGCGCTTCTTCGGCGCGGCAACTTCGGTCGCCGCGACGCGGCGCGGCGCGACTTGCCAGCCCACGACGGCGGCGCCGGACTTGCGACGAATCTTCTTGGCCGGCGGCGGACCGACGACGATGGTCACGTGCGACATCCGCTTACGCTTGAACGCTGCCCGTCCTTGGGCGCGAGGGTCCAGACGTTTCGTGAACCCGCCGCCCGGACCGCCGTCGACTGTCACGCGCGTAACGAAGAGGTCCTCCGTCGCCAGGGCGTGGTTGTTCTCCGCGTTCGCGAGCGCGCTGCGCAGCAGTTTTTCGATCGGCTCCGCGCCGAAGACGCCGGCGAACTTCAAGAGGGTCAGCGCCTCCTGGACGTGTTTGCCGCGAATCGCATCGACGACGCGCCGCAATTTGCGCGGGCCAACCCGAGCGAATTTGAGATGCGCGACCGCCGAGGTGCGCTCGAGGGCGCTTGCCTGTGCCATCACTTCACCGCACTCTTATCGCCGGCGCCGTGGCCGCGGTAGTTTCGCGTTGGCGAGAACTCGCCAAGCTTGTGACCCACCATGTTCTCGGTTACGAACACGGGGATGTGCGCTTTGCCGTTGTGGACCGAGATCGTGTGTCCGACCATCGACGGAATGATCGTCGAAGCCCGGCTCCACGTCTTGATCACACGCTTCTCACGCGTCGAGTTCAACTTCTCGACCTTCGCCACCAAGTGTTCGGCAACGAACGGGCCTTTCTTAAGCGAACGACCCACGCTACTTCGCGCTCCGGCGGCGGACGATCATCTTGCTCGTCCGCTTGTTTCGACGCGTCTTCTTACCCATCGTCATCTGTCCCCAAGGAGTCGTCGGGGGCCTGCCCGACGTAGAACGGGCTTCACCGCCGCCGTGCGGGTGGTCGACGGGATTCATCGCAATGCCGCGAACCGAAGGACGCTTGCCCAGGTGACGGATACGCCCGGCTTTGCCGATCACCACGTTCTCGTGATCCACGTTTCCGAGTTGCCCGATCGTCGCGCGACAGCGGATAAGGATGCGACGCACTTCGCCGGAGGGCATACGCACCTGCGCGTACTCGCCCTCCTTAGCCATCAACTGCGCGGCCGAACCGGCCGAGCGAACAAGCTTGCCGCCTTCGCCGGGCCGCAATTCGATGTTGTGGATCACCGTGCCGAGCGGAATCGATGCCAGCGGTAGTGCGTTTCCAGTCTTGATGTCGGCTTTTTCGCCGGATTCGACGAGGTCGCCGACGCGCAACCCGACGGGCGCTAGGATGTAGCGCTTCTCGCCGTCGCGGTAGTTCACCAGGGCGATGCGGGCCGAACGGTTAGGATCGTACTCGATCGCGGCGACCTTCGCGGGAATCGCATCCTTTTGGCGTTTGAAGTCGATGAGGCGATACTGCCGCCGCGTGCCGCCACCCTTATGACGCACTGTGATGTGTCCGTTGTTATTACGGCCGCTGTGCTTTTTCTTGACCTCGGTTAGCCGCTTTTCCGGCGGCTTCTTCGTGATCTCGGAGAAGTCCATGACGGTAGCGAACCGCTTGCCCGGCGAAGTCGGTCGAAATCTCTTAACCGGCATTAAAACCCACCCTGCCGCAAAGCTCGTCTGATACTGATTCGCGTGCAGATTTCTTCCAAGCGCGAGGCGCGAGGAGCGATGTGTGCTGGGGCACATGAGTGACGAGCAACGACGCGCTTGGGAGAACGATGCATGCGAATCATTGCTCGAAGTAATTCACGCCGCCCAATTCGATCTTCTGACCGGGGGCGATGGTGACGATGGCTTTCTTCCAGTCGGACTGCTGACCGGAAGTACGCACGCCGCGGCGGGCAAAGTTTTTCACCTTGCCACCGACATTGACGGTGTTGACGCGCGTGACGGTGACTTTGAATATCTCTTGCACGGCGAGACGAATCTGCGTCTTCGTCGCGCGCGGGTGGACCTCGAAGCTGTACTGCTGCGAGAGCGTCCCGGCCATCGACTTTTCGGTGATCAGCGGCGCGAGGATGACGTCTCTGGCTTCCACGGCTTAGGCGCTCGCTTTCGCGGCGGCGGTGCGCTCCGCAAAAGCCGCACCGAGGTAATGAAAGGCGGCTTCGGTCAGCACGAGTCGCTCGTAGCCGAGCACGTCTTTGACGTCGAGAGCGCCGGTATGCGTGACCGCTACGCGCCGCAGGTTGCGGCCGATCCGCGCCAGACGCTCGCCCGCCTCTTGGTGCTCGTCCTGCGCATATACGACCAGCGTCTTTGGCCCCGTCTTGGCTGCCTTCGCCGAACCGAATAAGGTCGCTGCAAACGCACTGGTCTTCTCGAGATCGAAGCCGGCGATGGTCAGGATGGTGACGGCGCCCGCGCCGAAGCGGTTCGCGAGGGCGGCGCGCATTGCAGCGCGACGTTCTTTCTTATTGAGGGAGACCTCGTACGAGCGGGGTTTCGGCCCGAACACGACGCCGCCGTGCCGCCACTGCGGCGAACGCGTCGAGCCCTGGCGGGCGCGGCCGGTACCCTTTTGCTTCCACGGCTTGCGCCCGCCGCCGCGAACTTCGTCCCGGCGCAACGTCGAGGCCGTTCCGGCGCGGGGGTTCGAAAGCTCGCGAAAGACGGCGCGAAACATGGCGTTCGACTTCGCATCGCCCGCGATCGCAAACGCCGCTGGCGTCGCTTCTTCGCGAACGGTAGCACCGGTTCGATCGATGACGGTCGCCATCACTTCGCCACGCGCGAGCCCGAAGGCGCGTTCTTCTTGACGCTGACGCTGACGGTGACGAGGCCGTTCTTCGGTCCGGGGACGGGGCCGCGCAGCAGCAGGACGTTGCGTTCGGCATCGGTCCGGACGATTTCGAGATTTTGATGCGTGATGCGATCGACGCCGTAGTGTCCGGGACGGTGGCTTCCGCGCGGCGTGTGCCCGGCGTTCGTGTCGCCGTTCGAACCCGGCTGACGGTGAATCATCGAGCCGTGGCTCGCGCCGCCGCCGCTAAAATTCCAGCGTTTGATGCCGCCGGCGAAGCCATGCCCCTTCGAGATGCCGCACACGTCGACGCGCTCGCCCGCGGCGAACTCCGCAACCGTCACGGTCGCTCCGGCAGCCAGGTCACCGAGGTCGGTGCGAAACTCGCGAATGTGGCGCTTGGTCTCGAGCCCGGCTTTTTTGAAGCGGCCTGCCTGCGGGCGGGTCAGGCGCGTGCGTTTGACGTCGCCAAAAGCGAGCGCCACGGCCTCATAGCCGTCGCTCTCGACGGTTTTGCGCTGGAGCACGCTGCACGGACCGGCCTCGATGACCGTGACCGGGACGTACCGCCCATCGGCGGTAAAGACGCTCGTCATCCCGACCTTCCGGCCGATGATGTGTTTCATAAATCCTCGGACCCTGGCGTTCACTCGATCTTCTCGACCGCGAGCAGACATAAAAACCCGTTCGCGGCCGAGGACCACAACCTAGGTAGAATACTATGCCGCCAGGTCAAAGTCAAACGCCCATTCGGCGTCGGTCCCCGCGGAGGGTCCGAGCCGGCCGCGAACGGTGGAGAGCATGCCTCGCACCGCCGATCCGGCTTTGCGCGACGAATTGCTCGCAGGGGTCCTCGAGCACGTGCTGGCGCGCGGGCTGAGCGGACTCTCGCTGCGGCCGCTGGGTCGCACCCTCCACGTCAGCCCGCGGACCATTCTGTACCATTTCGGATCAAAAAATGCGCTGCTCGACACAATCTTCGACGAGGCGCGAACGCGCCAACGGGCGCTCCTCGAGGGCTGGATCGCGCGCAGCGCCGAGTACGAACTGGCAACGCTTTTGCTGGGCGCCTGGCGCTGGCTCTCGGCGCCGCGGCACGAACCAATCCTGCGCCTCGCTTTCGAGACGGCCGCGGCCGGGCTACAGCAACGAAAGCGCTACGGCGCGGTGGGCTCCGGTGCAATCGACGATTGGTTAGCCTTCTTCCGTCGCATTCTCGAAACGGGCGGCTTGAGCGGCGATCGCGCGGCGACCCTGGCGACGATTTTGGTCGCGTTCACGCGCGGGCTCCTGCTGGATCTCTTAGCGACCGGCGAGCGCGCCCGCGTCGATCGAGCCTTCCGCTCGTTTATCACCGCGATCGAGCTCCCGGCGCTCGACTAGCGGCGAAGCACGCGCGCGAGCTTGTCGAAGAGCGCCTCGATCGTTCGTTCGTTTTGATCTTCGATGCGCCGCCACAAAAGACGCCCTTCGCTTTCGGAGAGCTGCGCATCGAAGCGGTGCACGACGCGGGTTTTTTTTTCGATCGAGTTCAGAAAGAAGCCGTGCGTTCCGTCGAAACCCTCGTTGTCGATGCGCCACACGATCCGTTCCTCGGGAACAGACTCCGCGAGTACGGCGTGGAGCCCCGAATGCCACTCCTCGGTTCGATTCGGCTCGAGTGGTCCCGGCGAACGGAGGAACGGTTGCGAGGCGAACGGCCAAATCGCGTCGGCGGAAGTCCCCATTTCCGCGAGGAGTTGATAGATCCGTCGGCGCGTTCCGGAGAAGGTGCGTTCGTACTCGACGTGCAGCGGTATCGACATTCAGCCCTCATTAGCCGGATGCGCCGGCTTCTCTTTGGCCCGACCCGCCCGGAGGAGGAGCCAAGGGCGCGGCGGCTGAATACTATTTTATTAGTTGTTTTATGAGGGTCCAATGAGAAGGTTGCTGATCGTCGCCCTAGTCGGACTGGAAGCGCTCACCTTCGCCGCCATCGCGGCTACGGCGCGCCCGCTGGTCGCCGCTCCAGCTCGGTACGTCGCCCACGCGGGCGTGGCGCATGCCCTGGTCACTGCGGAACGCGTCGCGTTCGCGCGCGCGCACGCCATCATCGGTCGTCTCCACCGCGTTTCGGGCTAGCGCAGATTCGCGCCGGCCCTCGAACGAGGACCGGCGCGATGGCTATCTTTCGCGATGGTTTTCTACTTGATGTACCCGCTCAGGGCTTCTCCTTGCGGCGAGCCGATGCCGGTCACGTCGTCGTAACCGGGGCCGGCCGGGTACAAGCCGTTCGAACCCGACGTTATGTCATGAAACAGGCTGTAGCCCTGGCCCTTGAAGGCCCTGTAGATCGCCACGTCGGCGTGCCCGGCACGCGCGCTGTGGATCTCGTTGATCTCGGTTTGCAGCGCGCAGTAGGCCGGCGACGAAAGCGAGGTCCCGCCGACGGAGCCGATCCAGTTCCCATTCTGGTACACCGCTAAGCCGCTCGCCGGCGACCCCAACAACGCAACGTCCGGGACGTTGCGGCCGCTGGTCAGCGGCCCGCTGATGGACTTTTGGAAAGCCGGCTCCGGGAAGATCACCGAGAAACCGCCTCCACTGCCGTTCCACGCAGTCTCGCTGACGTAGTTGCCGTTTGCGTCGACTTGTAAGTACGTTCCACCGACCGCAACGAAGTACGTGCCGCTGGCCGGCGCCGAAACGCCGTTCCCTGCACCGCACTCACTGGAACCGCTATCGCCCGACGACGCCGAGAAGGTAATCCCCTTGGCTGCGCCCTGTTTCGCAAGGTGGTTCGTGTACTTCGCGAAGTTGCCGCCCACTTCACAACCGCCGTAGCTCGAGTTGAGCACGTCGACCAGATTGTCGGAGACGACCTTGTTGTAGTCGTCGAAGATGTGTTTACCGCTCAGGGTCGGGATCGTGTACTCGTAGAACGCCGTACCCGGCGCCGAGCCAACGATCGTTTCGACGTCGAGCGTCGCTTCGATCGAGCAACCGTTGAAACCGGCACCGCCGTCAACCGGGACGCGCGTCGTCGCCGGCCCGGTTCGCGTGACGTTGAAGTACGCAAGGAACGCGGCCAGATCGGTATCGTGGAAATCCGCGCAAATCGAATTACCGGTCGCCCGGCCAAGACCGTCGTTGCCGTGCTGGACCGGGAAGTCGTAGCCTTGCGCGATCGCGAGTGGACCGAAGCCGCCATGGGGTCCGCGGAGTGGGCCGCCGATGATCGCCGGCGAAACCAAGGCGTCGCCGATGGTCTGCTTTCCGCGCACGTTTTGGGGTTCCGCGACGATCAAGTCGTCAAAACCGCCGATCATATCGACGTCCCCCCGGAGCGCGGCCGGCATGAGGGCGGGGCGAACGTTGCTGTAAGCAAGCCCGTGACCGCGCTGCGCCACGCGATCGATGGTCGTCTGAAAGTAGCGTTCGACCGTCGGCGCTGGTGCGCTGACGTCGACGATGGTGCGGTTCGGGAACGTTTGATCGATGTGAAAGCCGGCCCGAACCAAGGTGGCAATCGTTCGTCCGTAGGCGGCCGATGAGGGCGCGAAGGACGCATTGAACTGCGCGTTCGAGAGAAAGTGGTGATACGCCGCCGAACCGGGCATCGCTTGCAACTCGACGAGTTGGGTGAGTTGGTTTTCGTTGCGGTACTTCAGCGCGACCGCGAGTTCGACCGTGGTGGCTGCGGGCGCGCGTCCGAGGTCGCGAACGTCGCTGCGCTGCGGAACGGTCGCGGCGTAGTCGCCGGGCGTCGCGGCCGTTGCTAAGGCCGGGGCGGACGCGAACGCCAAAAGCAGCAGCAGGGGGAAGAAACGAGCTGAGCTGGCCAAACCTGCCTCCGATGTGCGGATGGAAAACGGAGCGCCGGCGGTACTCGAGGCGTCCGCGACCGCGAAGGGCCGAGCTAGCGCGTTACCGCCTTTCCGTACGTAGCCCCTCTCGAGCCCCCGGACGCATCGCGAAAAAGACGGCGCCGAGGCGCCGTCTCTCGTAACTTGCGTCGTGGGCTGCTAGGCTTTGAGTTCGATGTCGACGCCGGCCGGAAGATCGAGGTGCATCAAGGCGTCCATCGTCTTCGGGGAAGCCTGCAAGATGTCGATCAAGCGCTTGTGGGTGCGCATTTCAAAATGCTCGCGCGACTTCTTGTCGACGTGCGGGGAGCGGTTCACGCAGAACCGGTTGATCTCGGTCGGTAAGGGGACGGGGCCGCTGACGAAGGCGCCCGTCCGCTTGGCGGTATCAACGATCCGCTCCGCCGACTGATCGAGCACCTTGTGATCGTACGCCTTGAGCCGAATCCGAATCTTCTGCTTAGCCATGAAATGACGCTTCTTTCTTCATACCGGCGTCGCGAAGACCCGGAACATTGCGCGGCGTGATAGCCAACGAGTCTAGTTTTGAATCGAGGTGACGACGCCGGCACCTACCGTCCGGCCACCTTCACGAATTGCGAACCGCAGGCCCTCTTCGCACGCGATCGGCGTGATCAGCTCGACGTCCATTTGAACGTTGTCGCCGGGCATCACCATCTCCACGCCTTCGGGAAGCTTGATCGTCCCGGTCACGTCCGTCGTACGGAAGTAGAACTGCGGGCGATAGTTCGCAAAGAACGGCGTATGCCGGCCGCCCTCTTCTTTCGAAAGGACATAGACCTCGGCTTTGAAGCTCTTATGCGGCTTGATCGAACCCGGTTTCGCCAGAACCTGACCGCGCTCGATATCGTTACGGTCGACGCCGCGGAGCAGAACGCCGATGTTGTCGCCTGCGATGCCCATGTCGAGCAGCTTGCGAAACATCTCGATGCCCGTGACGACCGATTTGCGCGACTGCTCGGTAAGGCCGACGATTTCGATTTCTTCGCCAACCTTGACTTGACCGCGCTCCACGCGACCGGTGCCGACCGTACCGCGACCGGTGATGGTGAAGACGTCTTCGACCGGCATCAGGAACGGTTTGTCGACGGCGCGTTCCGGCGTCGGGATGTACGTATCGACGGCGTCCATGAGGGCGAAGATCGGATCTGCGTCAGGGTCGCCACGCTTACCCGACGAGTTGAGCGCCTTGAGCGCCGAACCGCGGATCACCGGGCAGTTGTCGCCATCGAAATCCTGCTTCGTGAGCAATTCGCGGACTTCTAATTCGACGAGTTCGAGCAGTTCGGGATCGTCGACCATGTCGACCTTATTTAGGAAGACGACGATGAACGGAACGCCGACTTGATGCATCAACAGGATGTGCTCGCGCGTTTGTGGCATCGGGCCGTCGGTCGCCGAGACGACCAGAATTGCGCCGTCCATCTGCGCCGCGCCGGTAATCATGTTCTTGATGTAGTCGGCGTGCCCGGGACAGTCGACGTGCGCGTAGTGTCGCGCCTTCGTCTCGTACTCTTGGTGCGAGATGGCGATCGTAATGCCGCGCTCTTTTTCCTCGGGCGCGTTATCGATGTCGTCGACGCTCCGCCTGGCGATATTCGCGTTCTCGGTGGCGAGACAGTTAATAATCGCCGCCGTCAGGGTCGTCTTGCCGTGGTCGACGTGGCCGGTGGTTCCGATGTTGACGTGCGGCTTACTCCGATCGAATTTTGCCTTCGCCATGCTAGTCGTTCACTTCCTTACGGTTACGGGAGTTGGTATTCATAAGCGCAGCCTATGCGGCCGGCTTTTTTCCTTGCGCCTTCGCGACGATCTCTTCTTCGACGGACTTCGGTGCCTTCTCGTAGTGAGAAAACTCCATCGTGTAGGTGGCGCGGCCCTGCGTTTTCGAACGCATGTCGGTCGCGTACCCGAACATTTCGGAGAGCGGTACGACGGCTTTGATGACCTGCGCGTTGCCCGGAGCGTCCTCCGTTCCTTGAATCATGCCGCGCCGGCTATTGATGTCGCCGATGACTTCACCGATGTAGTCCTTCGGCGTGGTCACTTCGACGCCCATGATCGGTTCCTTCAGGATCGGACCGGCGGCGCGGTTCGCTTCCTTGAACGCCATCGATCCCGCGATCTTGAAGGCCATCTCCGAGGAGTCGACGTCGTGGTAGCTGCCGTCGAAGAGCGTCGCTCGGAAGTCGAGGACGGGGTATCCGGCCAGGACGCCGCTCTGCGAGGCTTCCTTGATCCCTTCGCCGACCGGCTTGATGTACTCGCGCGGGACGGTGCCGCCCACGATGGCGGACACGAACTCGTAGCCTTTGCCCGGCTCGAGGGGTTCCACGCGGATCCAAACGTCGCCGTATTGACCCTTACCGCCCGATTGCCGAATGAACCGGCCTTGTTTTTCGACCGTCTTGGTGATCGCTTCTTTGTAGGCGACCTGCGGCTTGCCCACGTTGGCGTCGACCTTGAACTCGCGCTTGAGCCGGTCGACGATGATCTCAAGGTGAAGTTCGCCCATCCCGCCGATGATCGTCTGCTGCGTCTCTTCGTCGGTCCGCATGCGGAACGTCGGGTCTTCTTGCGCGAGTCGGCCGAGCGCCGTTCCAAGCTTATCTTGATCGGCCTTGGTCTTGGGCTCGATCGCCTGAAAAATAACCGGCTCGGGGAAAACAATCGTCTCGAGAACGATCGCCTTCTTCTCGTCGCACAGCGTGTCGCCGGTTCGCGTGTCGGTGAGCCCGACCGCGGCCGCGATGTCGCCCGCCCCGATCGAGTCGATGTCTTCGCGATGGTTCGCGTGCATCCGCAGAATGCGCCCGATTCGCTCCTTGCGACCCGAACGTGCGTTGTAGACGTACGTCCCCTTTTGCAGCGTGCCGGAGTAGACCCGGAAGTACGTGAGGTTTCCGTATGGATCGGTGGCGATTTTGAACGCGAGCGCGCTGAAGGGCTCCGCGTCGTCCGCCATTCGCGTAATCTGGACGGACTCGTCCTTCGGATCGGTCCCGACGATCGGCTTGGCCTCGAGCGGCGAGGGCAAGAAGTCGACGACCGCGTCGAGCAGTGGCTGCACGCCTTTGTTTTTGAAGGCCGAGCCGCAGAGCATCGGCAGCACGTCGCCGGCAATCGTCGCTTTGCGAAGCGCCGCCTTCAGGCGCTCGACCGGAATCTCTTCGCCCGCGAAAAACAACTCGAGCAGCGCGTCGTCTTGCTCGGCGATCGCCTCGATCAGCTCCTTGCGCCACTTTTCGGCCGTGTCACGCAGTTCGCCGGGTTCCACGTCCTGGTGTTCCATCGCCGAACCCAAGTCGTCCGTATAGACGGTCTTTTTCATCGTGAACAGGTCGACGACGCCCTTGAACTGATCCTCGGCGCCGATCGGTACTTGGATGGGGACGGCGCGCGCGCCCAGCCGCTCGCGAATCTTGTCGACGCAGTTGAAGAAGTCGGCGCCCATGCGGTCCATCTTGTTGACGAAGATGAGCCGCGGAACGCGGTACTTGTTGGCCTGGCGCCAGACGGTTTCCGACTGCGGCTGGACCGCGGCGACCGAATCGAACAGCGCGACCAAGCCGTCCAGGACGCGTAGCGAGCGCTCGACCTCGACCGTGAAGTCCACGTGCCCAGGCGTATCAATGATATTGATGCGCGTCTCGCGCCACGTGCAGGCCGTCGCGGCCGAGGTAATCGTGATGCCGCGCTCCTGCTCTTGAACCATCCAGTCCATCGTCGCGGCGCCTTCATGCACCTCGCCGAGCTTGTGCGTGCGCCCGGTGTAAAAAAGGATGCGCTCCGTGGCGGTCGTCTTGCCGGCGTCGATATGCGCCGCAATCCCGATGTTGCGGGTCCGCTCGAGCGGATATTCTCGTGCCATGTCCGTTTACCAGCGATAGTGCGCGAAGGCTTTATTCGCCTCGGCCATCTTGTGCGTGTCTTCGCGCTTCTTGATCGCCGCGCCGACGTTGTTCGCCGCGTCCATCAACTCGTTCGCAAGCTTCTCTTGCATCGAGTGTCCCGGACGCTTGCGCGCGTAGCTGATCAGCCAGCGCATGGCCATCGCCTGGCGCCGGTCGGGACGGACTTCCATCGGCACTTGATAGGTCGCACCACCGACCCGGCGGGGACGGACCTCGACCAGCGGCATCGCGTTTCCCAGCGCCTGCGTGAAGACGTCCATGGGGTCGCGACCCAGCTTGGCTTGCACCATCTCGAGCGCTTCGTACGTGATCCGCTCGGCAAGTGATTTTTTGCCCTCGAGCATGACCTTATTGATGAAGCGCGCCAAGACTTTCGAGTTAAAGCGCGGATCGGGCAGGATTTGACGGCGGGGAGCCGGTCCCTTACGTGGCATCGATGAGCGTCCCTTACTTCTTCGTGGCGCGCTTGGCGCCGTATTTCGAGCGCCCTTGCTTGCGGTTCGCGACCCCGGAGGTGTCGAGCGTCCCGCGGATGATGTGATAACGAATTCCCGGTAGATCCTTCACGCGACCGCCGCGAATCAATACGACGGAGTGCTCCTGAAGGTTGTGTCCGATCCCGGGGATGTACGCCGTAACTTCCTCGTCGTTCGTCAGACGAACGCGAGCAACTTTGCGCAGCGCCGAGTTCGGCTTTTTGGGCGTGATCGTCTTGACTTGCGTGCAGACGCCGCGCGCCTGGGGATTTCCGTCGATCTCCCGGTAGCGGGTCGGCAGGTCGGGGTGGCCGGGCTTCGGGCTCGTCTTGAGGACCCGGAACGCCGGCGCTTTGACCTTTTTCTCGAGCTTTTCGCGGCCCTTTCGGACCAGCTGACTGATAGTCGGCACGCAT
This sequence comes from Vulcanimicrobiaceae bacterium, assembly GCA_039923715.1. Lineage (GTDB taxonomy): Bacteria > Vulcanimicrobiota > Vulcanimicrobiia > Vulcanimicrobiales > Vulcanimicrobiaceae > JBDTCF01. The sequence goes on along the minus strand of JBDTCF010000178.1, from coordinate 664 downwards.
TCTCCAAGCGACTGCGTCCCCAGGAGGAGAGACGCACACAAATCCGGCGCCACCGCTCGGTGGGCCGGAACCATCGGAGTATACCAGGTGCGGCGGACGAACGTCAAACTCCGGAGTCCGGCCTGTAGGAGCAAAGCAAAATGTCCGGTCCGTAGGTTAAGCGGAGATCTCCGCGCAGCGCGCGGAGATCTCCGGGCGCGGTTCCGGGCGATCGCTCCCTTTCAGAAAGCGACCGCCCGGTGTTATTACCCCGAGGGCCGACCGGCCGCCGGAGTGGCGTCGCGCCCGCAGGCCCGCTATGCGCCGAGCAGGTCTGCGGGCGAACCGAGCGGATCTGCGGGTACGGTCGGGCTGGCAGGGATCTGCGGCGCGTTCCACAGGGTGGTCGCAGGCACGGGTTGCGACCAATTCGGCATGCCCGCAAAGGGTGCGACCCCTGCACCCCCCGGCGCGTCCGGTTGAGCCGACCCGCCGGAGGCGACCGGCACCGGGCCTCCGGGGTCCGCTTTCCCTCCGTCGACGAGATAGCCGCCGAGTTGGACGTCGTGCGCGCTGGCCTCGACGTTTACCCCGCCTTTGCCGTTTGAGGCGAGCGTGGTCGTGATGCTGCCGCCCTGTCCGTTGGTTTGCGTCACGCTCAGCTTGCCACCGGGTTCGAGCGTGG
>JBDTCF010000177.1:0-2627 GCA_039923715.1 Vulcanimicrobiaceae bacterium | reverse complement strand
CCTCGGATTTACCGATCTTGAGCGCCGCCGCCGTAGACGACTTCCTCGACCGCGCGGAAAGCAGCGGCGCCGATGTCGTCTACGCGTGCGTCGAACGGCGCACGCACGCCAGTCGCTTTCCCGAGGTCCCCCACACGTGGGCGCGCCTGCGCGACGGAACGTTCTGCGGCGGCGGCCTGACGGCGCTTCGCCCGCGCGCTCTACCCGCGCTCGAACGGTTTTTGGAACGGCTCGGCGCGGCGCGCAAAAACCCGGTCCGGCTCGCGTCGATTTTCGGTTGGGACGTCCTCGCGAGGTACGCGCTTGGGCGCCTGAGCATCGCCGATGCCGAAGCGCGCGCGACACGTTTGCTCGGCGCGCGGGTCGCCGCCGCCGTCTGCGTCTATCCGGAGATCGCGGTCAACGTCGACCGTCCGAGCGACGTTGCGCTGGCCGAGCGCCTTGTCGCCGCGCGGGTTCGCTAGCCGGGCGGCGTCCTTGGCGGGGTCCAATGCCAGTTCCAGCCGTTGCCGTAGGGATTGCCGTAGATCGAGCCGCGAACTCCACTCAGACCGTCACGGACCGCGAGCGCGTAGGGTGCGCCGCCGAGGAACAGCACGTCGGACTGCGCGATCAAGCGCCGCAGGATGCTGCGGTCGGCGGCGGCTTCGCGCGCAGGGTCCGCCGTCGTCAATTCGACGCGCGCCTCGCGATCGATGCCGGGATCGCAGATGCGCCCCACGTTCCAGCCGCGCGGCGGTCGCGTGTCGCAGCGAAAGAGGTACGAGTCGTCGTGGATGCCGTTCGGTTCCCATCCGAACAGCGCGACATCGAACGCACCCTTCTTGAGGATTCCTCCGTCGGCAGCTTCGGCGATCAAGACACCTGGATCGTACGTCTTGATCGTCAGGTCGATTCCGACTGCTGCGAGCTGCTGCTGAACGATCAACGCGGGGTCGCGAAAGGACGGCTTGTTGTAGCAGACGAGGACGAGGTGTAGCGTGGCATCGCCCTTGCGCCGAAACGGTCCGTCGAGATGCCAGCCGGCGGCCTCGAGCAGAGCGACGGCGCGGCGAGGATCGTACCGTGGCTCGTGGATGCTCGCGTCATAGCCGAAGGTCCCGGGTAAGCGGTCGCCATCGCGCGCATCGGCCAGCGGCGCGAACGGCCGCGCTAAGGCAGCGCGGTCGATCGCAGCGACGATAGCGGCGCGGACTCGGCGATCGCGCAAGAGCGGGCGCTCGGTTTGAAATTCCAGGTCTTTGAACCCGACGTCGGCTTCGATCGAGACGTGGGCATGCGGAAAGCCGCGAAAACGACGCGTCAGGGTCGCGTCGAGCAACGGCACCACGTCGAGTTCGCCCGTTTGCCAAAGAACCGCCGTTGTGTTCGAATCGGGCACGATTCGCAGCACGATCCGGCGGAGTGACGGCGTGCCGCGAAAGTATCCCGCAACGGGGGCCAACACAATACGATCGCCCCTGCGCCACTCGACGACTCGGTAGGGGCCGAGCCCGATAGGTTTCGCGTTGTACTCCGCGTGGTTGAGATCGGGTTCGTTCGCTAAGAGATGCGCGGGCAAGATCGGATACGGATCGTTGGCCGTCTCCGCGAAAAAGGTCTCGATCGCCGGCGAGTACGGACGGCTCAGCGTTACGACGACTTCAAAAGGACCGACGGTCCGAACCGCGGCCACGTCGTCGAACCCCGAGCGATCGGGAACGTTGTTGTGCGGATTCATGGCGGCGGCGAACGAAAACGCCACGTCGCGCGCCGCGAAGGGAGCACCGTCGGACCAGCGGACGTTGCGCCGCAGGCGGTACCGAATCGTCCGGCCGTCCGGCGCGAGGCCGCCGTTGGCGCGATCGGGGACGCGGATCGCCAGATCGGGAACGAGCGTGCCGTGCGCGTCGGCGCGGAACAAAAAGCCATGGACGAGGGCAGCCACCATCTGTCCGCGCGGGTCGTCGCTGACGAGTGGGTTCAGGCCGGACGGATCGCCGGCAAGCGTTGCGCGCACTTCGCCCGGAACGTGGTCGGCTCGCGTTCCGACGCGCGTGCAACCCTGAAGGCCAAGCGCTAACCCCAGCGCGAGCACGAGGGCGGTAGGTGGCGCGCGGCTCACGCTTTCGATCCCCAACGGTTGAAGAGCGCGTGCGCGACGTCGAACTGATCGAGCGCCTTGCCGACCGTGTGCGCGATCACGTCGTCGACGGTTTTCGGCCGCGCGTACAGCGCCGGAACCGGAGGCAAGATGACCGCTCCCATTTCGGCGAGTTGCGCGAGCGTCCGCAGGTGCCCGAGGTGCAGCGGCGTCTCGCGCACGACCAGAACGAGTTTGCGCCGTTCCTTGAGTGCGACATCGGCCGCACGTACCAGTAAGTTTCCGTTCTGCGAGTATGCGATCGCAGCCGCGCTTCGGACGGAGCACGGGATCACGAGCATGCCGTCGGTGAGAAACGAGCCGCTCGAGATGGCTGCGGCCAGATCCTCGTCGGCGTAGACGACATCGGCGAGCGCCTCGAGGTCTCGAGCGGTGGAGTCCGTTTCGAGTTCGATCGTGCGGCGTGCTTGCGCGCTCAGCACGAGGTGCGTCTCGACCTCGGGCACCGTACCGAGCGCGCGGAGCGTCGCGAAGGCGTACGCGC
>JBDTCF010000176.1:0-6127 GCA_039923715.1 Vulcanimicrobiaceae bacterium | reverse complement strand
CCTGCTTCGCCCAAAAGTCGACGAGCCGGCTCACCTCCGCGCCGGTGATCAGCGCGCCCTGCGAGCGCACCGGCTTCGGCGCGTCGATCGGCAAGTAGAGCATATCGCCGCGTCCGAGCAGCCGTTCGGCGCCGACCATGTCGAGAATCGTCCGCGAATCGACCTGCGAAGAAACGGCGAACGCGATGCGTGAGGGAATGTTCGCCTTGATGATGCCGGTGATCACGTCGACCGAAGGCCGCTGGGTCGCAACGACGAGGTGAATCCCGGTCGCGCGCGCCAGTTGTGCGATGCGGCAGATCAGCGTCTCGACCTTCGCCGGTGCGATCATCATCAGATCGGCAAGTTCGTCGATCACGATTACGACGTACGGGAGTTTCTCCTCGGGATACTTGGCATTGTACTCCTCGATCTTACGAACGCCGGCCTTGGCGAAGCGCTCGTAGCGCGAATCCATCTCTTTGGTCATCTCGAAAAGCGCGCCGGCGGCCAGCCGCGGATCGGTGATTACCTCTTTGATCAAATGCGGGATGCCGTTATACACCGCGAGTTCGACCCGCTTGGGGTCGATCATCAACAGCTGAACTTGGTCCGGCGTCGCACACACCAGCAGCGAGGCGATGATGCAGTTCAGGCACACGCTCTTGCCGCTCCCGGTTGCGCCGGCGACGAGCAGGTGCGGCATCTTCCCGAGGTCGCCGAAGACGGGGCGTCCGGTGATATCCTTGCCGAGCGCCATGTTCAGCGGCGGCACTTGCCCCCGATGCGGCAATGCCTCGAGGATCTCGCGGACGGCGACCACCGAGACGGTCGCGTTGGGAACCTCGATGCCGACGGCCGACTTGCCGGGAATCGGCGCTTCGATGCGCACCGAAGTCGCCGCCAGCGCCAGCGCGATGTCGTCGGCCAACGCCGAGATGCGCGAAATTTTGATGCCCCGTTCTGGGCGTAGTTCGTAACGCGTGATCGAGGGGCCACGTTCGATGTGCGTGACCTTCGCGCCGACCCCGAACGACGCAAGGGTGTCTTCCAAAACGTGCGCGCGGCTGGAGTCGTCGTTCGCCTGCACCATGGGTGGATCGAACATCGAGAGATCGGGCAGGCGATAGGTCCGGCGCGGACTCTCGAGGGTCACGTCACCGGCAGGTTCGTATTCGCCTGCGAGCGCAGGCGGAGCCGCGAGTTCGTCGTGGTCGTCGTCGACGTTGTCGCCGTACTCCTCGTCGAAGTCGTCGTCTACATCGTCTTCGTCTTCGAACTCTTCGTCTTCTTCCTCGTCCTCATCGCCGTATTCGCCGTCTTCAGGATCGTCCGGCGCGGCGTTCCGACCTTCTTCTTGCCGCACGAACGTGCGTACGTCGACGGGCGCGATCGGGGCCAGCGCGCTCCCGGCGGTCGAGCGCGTGCCCGCCACGCCGAAGGCTTCGCGCAGCGAGCCGGGCCCTGGGACCCGCTCGACCTTCGGCGCGCGCGGGCGCGCGGACGAAAGCGCGCGCGCATAGTCTCGGACGCGCAGCCCGAGCACGATGCACCACCCGATCGCGCGTTTGACCGAGACGTTGGTGATCCAGACGGTCACCAAGAGTGCAAAGATCCAGAGCAGCAGCGTCGCGCCGAGCGGTCCGACCAGACGACGCAGACCAAGCGCGAGGATCGTACCGACGAAACCGCCGCTCGAACCGAACGCGGCACAGACGATCAAGAAGTAGAGCAGCGCTGCCGTCCCGAGGGTTCCGATCAGGCGCGGCACGTTAATCTCGAGGAAGACGATCGCGCCGACCAAAGCAATCGCGAGCGGCGCCAGCCACGCGGCGCCTCCGAACGCGACACGCAGTCCGTGAACGGTCGCCGCGCCAAGCGCGCCAGAGCGCGTCGGCAGCGCAAGCGCCAACGCCAAGAGCAACGCGATGCTGAGCGCCGCGATTCCGGCGAGTTCGAGGTTCCACGTCGAGGCGGGCGCCTGCCGCCGCACCGTCGCCCCTGCCCTGCGGCGCGCGCGTGCCATTGCGAGCCGATTTACAGGAGCGCACGGCAGCCACCTCTTGCCGAAGCGGGCAGATTGCGCTCACTGTCTCTAAGTCTAAGGGATTTCAGGTGGCCGCCGCATCGCGCCGTGCAGCACGCGCAGAATGCGGATTTCGTCGCCGACGACACGATACGGGATCAAATAAGGCGGCACCAGGAGTTCGCGCGTCCCATCGACTCGACCCGGCCGACCGCGAGCCGGGGACTTGGCTAGGCTTTTCTACCTGCTTGAGAATGTTTGCCGCGAGGCGGGCGGCCGCGCCGGGTTATCCAGGGCGACGTACGCTCGGACCGCGATCAAATCGCGAACCGCGGACGGACTCCAAACCAGGCGCACGCTTTACGGGGGGCTGGACTCTTCCGGCGTCTCCCAGGAGCGCAGCCAGGTAGAAACTCCCGCATGGGAGATCCGCTCGGCGCCGGGCTTTTCGTCGTCCGCAATCGCAACAGCGACCGCCGCCAGCTGCCAATGCTCGCGCTCGAGGTATTCTTCGAGCGCCCGCGTGACATGATAGGTCTTCGAGCGACGCGTGGCCGCCGCGAGTCGTTCGAGGTCGGTCTCGAGTGGGGTCGGCACACGGGCGGTAACGGTTTTTGTACTCACGAGCCTATGTCAGCGTATCACAGGTGCGAGCAAAATGCGTACAGCCGCGTCGACCCGGCGCTAGAGCAGGACCTGGGGGGCATTGCTCGGGATTGTGGAGGCCGTGCCCACACCAACGATCGTCGTCCTCGAAGGCGACCAAACCGGTCAAGAACTCCTCAACGAGGCACTGCGCATACTCGATCCCGCCGTGCTCGGCCTTCCGCTCGCGTTCGAGCGCTACGACCTCTCGCTCGAACGGCGGCGCGAAACGGCGAATGCGGTCGTCTTCGAGGCGGCGGCGGCCATCAAGCGGACCGGGCTCGGCCTGAAGGCAGCGACGATCACCCCCGAACTCGCGGGCGATGTCGGCTCGCCCAATGCCATCCTTCGCCGTGAAATCGACGGTAAGGTCATCGTCCGTACGGGCCGGCGCCTTCCCGGCGTGCGCCCGGTCGCCGGCATCTACGCCCCGATCGCCGTCGTTCGCATGGCCGTCGGCGACGCGTACGGCGCAAAAGAATGGCGCGAAGGCGTCGGCGACGGCGAGGTGGCGTTCCGCACCGAGCGGATCGAGCGCACCGTCTGTCGCGCGGTCGCGGAGTTTGCGTTCTACCATGCGCGCAAGACGCGCTCGAAAGTCTTCGGCGGACCGAAGTACACCGTCAGCCCCGTATACGAGGGGATGCTCAAGGAAGAGATGGACTCGGCGGCGGCCCGCTACCCGGACGTGACCTACGAGCCGCAGTTGATCGACGCCACCTATGCGCTGCTCCTCGCGAGCCCGGGCGATCCGATGGTAATTCCCTCGCTGAATCGCGACGGCGACTGCCTCTCGGATCTCGTGATGCAGCTGTTCGGCTCGATCGCCGGCGCCGAGAGCGTTCTGCTTGGGTTCGACGCTGATTTGCGCCCCTCGGTCGTGATGGCCGAAGCTCCGCACGGCACGGCGCCACGCCTCTTTGGGCGCAACGTTGCCAACCCGATGGCGATGATTCTGGCGACTGCCGCGCTGCTCTCCTACATCGACGAGCCCCAGGCGGCCGCGGCTTCGCGGGCCATCTACGAAGCGACGTTGGAAGCCGTCCGCGCCGGGATCGCCACCAGCGACTTGGGCGGGCAGGCCTCGACGACCGAGTTCACCGACGCGGTACTCGACCGCGTGAAGGCGAAGTTGGAAGTCTGGGCGACGCTCTAGTCGCCGCCCTCGGAGGTCCGCCAGATGCTCCCTTCAATCGCCACCGCCCTGGGCACGCTGCTCGTCGCCGTCGCCTTCGGACAAGCCACCGCGCCCACACCACCGGCAGCACCGGCGTCTCCAGTAGCATCGGTAGCGCCGGCGCTCCCAAGACCGGCCGGCAGTCCGCTCCAGGAGATCGGGCGCGTCCGCGCGCTAACGCCCTTCTGCAAAACGACGCTTGCGCACGCGAACGCCGCGATCGGTACCACGCTCGGGAACGACGCGCGCATCGCGTTCACGATCGCAAACTTGAAGACGGTCGATCTCGACAGCACCGTCATCAAAAAGAACGCAGGCACCAAAGAACTACGCGAAACGTACGTCACGCTCCGGGCCGCAGCCGCGCGCGCGCAAGGTGAAGCCAAAGACGTCGAAGCCGACGCCGAACACGCGCCGAATCCCGACCAAAAGGCGGAACTCGTCGCGTTCGCACAAGCGCTCGGCGGCGCGGCGTTCCGTCAAAAACGGGTCGCCGAGCAGCTCGGAAACTACGTCGCGTTTCTGGAAACCCACCCGCCGGTCACGCAGTTCGAGCGCGACCAGCAGCAGTTCGACATTCAGTACGCGCAGAGCGCGCGCAACTCGCCGTTCCGCGGCGACGCCCGCGACTATCTCACCCCGACGTTAAGCGAAATGGCGAAGGCCGCAGCCGATCGGTTCGTCGAGAGCACCACCGCGATCGAAGCCGACGAGAGCCACGCGTCGGCGTTCGTGGAACCCGCCTTCGGTCCGTGTAAGTAAACCAAACCGCCCGGCTCGCCTATTCGCGGCGCCGGGCGGTTTGGTTACGAACGAAGCTTAGAAACCGACGCCGCTATTTGCAGGACGGATTCGAACTCGGTCCTGCCGACTGCCCCGAGACGACGGGCGAGACGGTGATGTCGTCCTGACCGTTCGGTCCCAAGATCGGCGGACTCTGCGAACGGTTGACTGCGCCGATCGCCTCTTGAGCGGGATAGTCGAAGCCGACGGCTACGACCAGGAAGCTCGTGCACGTTCCGATCAGAGAAGCCGGCAGCACCTGTGTCGCCGACTGTCCTGCCTTATAGGAGAGCGTGAGGTTCGTTCCACCTGAGCCCTGTGGAACGAATATCTCGCCGTAGGCCTCCGAAGCACCGGAGGGCAGTTGGAGCGTGATTGCGACCGAGCCGTCGGCGTTCGGAGTAACCTGCGGAGCCTGGAACGCGGGCAGGATCTTTGAGGCGTCCAGCGGCGCCGCTTGCGTATAGGTGTAGGCCTTTTGCGACGAACCCGGCGAGGTCGGAATCGTCACGTTCATCGTGTAGGTACCCGAGACCGCGGTCGCGGCGAAGTCCGTGAAACCCTCGTTGAACCCGGGAAAACCGCCGGTGCTCGGCAGCGAAAACGCCGGTGCGCCACCGGCGAACGGTAGCTGTCCACCGCCCCCTGATGGAAGATTGGCCGCATAGAATGGTAGCGCATACACGCCGAAGCTCGTGCCGCCGCTAATGCCGTAGTTGCCGGGTCCAAACCCGTAGAGCTGCGCCTGCCCGCTGGTACCGAAGGTCGTCGCCGGGCCACCGCCGCTGGGCGACTGCGGTGTCGAGTTGATCGTGTTGGTGCCGCCGTCGGTCCCGGCGTCGGTTGTCGACGGAACCGTAAAGCCGGGTGGCCCGACGATCTGAGGCTCGTCGACCGCGAACGCCGAACCGCCGTTCGCCTGGCGAAACGTCACCACGGTATTGAGGCCGACGAACGGCGAGCCGCTCGAGCCGGAAGGCGCGATGTTCGCGGTTCCGACCGCGAACTGCAGCTTGCCGATTTTCGAAATATCGACCGATTGGAAGGCCGGCGCGATTGCCGAGTTGCCGGAAGTGCAGCCCGTGGCGGCAACGGCCGAAACCGTTGCCGCCACGAGGGCTGCCTTCGTGAAACGAAACGCCATTATAGCTTGACCTGCACGTAGAAGAGGGTCAGCAACGGCGTCTGCGTTGAGGCCGAGGTAAACCCGAAGTTGTTATTGGGGATGATCAGGTACGGCGAGGTTCCCCGGATGTTCGTACGCCCGTTGTAACCGTTTCCGTAAGAGTAGTTGCTATTTGCGCATGTGTTAGGAGTCGGGCCGCCCGAGGCCGGCCCCGAAACGCCGGTCGCAACGGGCTGGTAGCAGTCGTTATACTGCGGGTAGCCGTAAATGTTGTTGAACAGGCCAAGTGCCTGTATGCCAAAGGTCACCTTCGAACGCGGTGGCTGGTACTCGATCGTCAAGTCCGTATTGAATCGCGCGTTCGAGAGGATGCCGCCCGGATCGCCGGATT
>JBDTCF010000175.1:0-12116 GCA_039923715.1 Vulcanimicrobiaceae bacterium | reverse complement strand
CGCGGAAGGCCGAACTGATCCTCGGCGAACTTCAGAATGCTGCCGTGTTCGTAGTGGACGTGAGAGACATAGCCTTTCTTGGCGTACGGCGAGATGATTAACAGGGGAACGCGCAGGCCGGCTCCGTCGTAATCGAGCAACGTCGGCGCGACGTGATCGTACCAACCGCCATAGTCGTCCCACATGATAAAGATTGCCGTGGAATCCCAGAACTGCGAGTTCCCGATCGCGTTCACCAGTGAGGTTACCCACTGCGGTCCCGTATTTGATCCGCAACCCGCGTGATCGGAATTTTCGCACGTCGGCGTGATCCAGGTGACGTTGGCTAAGAATCCACCCTGGATGTCGTTGAAGAAGTTGGTCTGCGGGGTGCTGATGTCGGCGGTCCAGTCGGGTCCGTAACGAATGTGCCGGATCGCCTGATAGGCGCTCCAGATGTTCCCGTCGCCGTTCAAACTCGCCGTATAGTAGCGCCACGTTCCGTGCGCGGTGTCGACTTCGTCGCCGAGCGTCGTGTTGTCGAAACAGGCTTGGATTTGCGGTCCATACTGCCGCTCGGGGTGCCGCGTGACGGTGGTCACCTTGTCGTTCGGACCTCCATCGCAGCCCCAAGAACCACCGTTCGGATAGTCCACCGCCGAACTAGCCTGGGCGCCGATGATGTACTGGTGCGAAACGAAACTGCTGGCATCGAAGTTCGATGCGAACATCCGATCGGCGAGCACGTACTGGGCGGCCATGTTGAAGTACGGCTTTGACTCGTTCTGCGGCACGTATCCATACTGAGGGTTCGGCGGACAAGACGATTGACAACCCTCGGACTCTCGATCGAAGCCGTTCATCCGACACTTCGTGCCGGGTACTTTCCCCGTGCCGTTGCAAGCCGCATAGAACGACCCGGAGCTGTGATCGATGTCCCAATACGTTTCGAGTCCGACTGGTGTAAGCGTTATCTTTTGATTTTTACTGTTGTAGCCATACGAGCGCGTATCGGCACCAGGGTAACCTTGGAAGAGGTTATCGAAGCTACGGTTTTCCTGAACGATGATCACGACGTGCTGGATCTTGCCGCTCGATTGCGGGCCCCGCAGCAGCGTCGCCGAATGGCGGGCGGCCTTGGCCGGCAGCAGTCCCGCGTTCGGCGTGGGGCCCGAGCCCCCGCCGCAACCCGAAATCGAAAACGCGAGCGACGCAAGTGCGAACGCTCGCACGGCATTCGAAGGCATCGGCATTGGGTCTGGCTCCTTGGGCGACACTTTGGGTTTGGGTCGGCGATTCGAGAGCCGCGCGGGCGAATCCGGCAGAGCGCGCCGACGGAACGCCTCGAGCGCAGGTAAGGTGCAGGGCGGCCCCAAGGTGCCGGCGTCCGGCGCCGCGGAAAGGCGCGGGCGGTGCTGTCCCACCGTCGAGAAGATTCCATCCTCGCGGTGCCTGGCGTTCGCGTCGGGCACGCGCACGATCTGGTCGCGCGTACCGGCTGCACGGTGGTGCTGTTCGACGACGGTTGCGTCTGCGGGGTGGACGTTCGCGGTTCGGCGCCGGGGACGCGCGAGACGGATCTGCTTGCTGCGGGCGCGCACGTCGAAATCGTTCACGCAATCGCGCTCTGCGGTGGAAGCGCCTTCGGCCTCGATGCGGCCTGCGGGGTCGTCCAGTATCTAGAAGAGCGGGGCGTCGGCTATGCGGTCGGCCCGTGGCGCGTGCCGATCGTGCCGGCCGCGGTAATCTTCGATCTCTCGGTCGGCGACGGGCGGGTTCGACCGGATCGGGCCATGGGCCACGCTGCGGCTGTTGCCGCCTCGGCCGAAACGTTCGCCGAAGGCCGCGTCGGCGCCGGCGCGGGCGCGACCGTCGGGAAACTGGCCGGTCACGCCCACCACATGTGGGGCGGCGTCGGTACGTCGGCGCGGCGCCACGGGAAGCTCGTCGTTGGCGCGGTCGTCGTCGTGAACGCGATCGGCTCGATTTACGATCCCGATACGCGCGAACGCATCGCCGGCCCGCGCGCCGCGGACGGCGCCTTTCTCGACGACCGCGACTTGCTGGCGCGCGGCACCCTCGCAACGCCCCCGGGAGCGAACACGACCCTCGCGGTGGTCGCAACCAACGCGCGCCTGCCGAAAGCGCTCGTCACCAAGGTGGCCCAAATGGCGCACGACGGCCTTGCTCGAGCGGTCGATCCCGTTCATCTCACGCGGGATGGTGATGCCGCGTTCGCATGCTCGCTCGGCGCCGAAGATGCACCGGTCGATCTGGTCGGTACGCTCGCTGCGGATGCGGTCGCCGGCGCGATTGCCCGCGCCGTCCGCCTGGCGAACGACCGCGTGACGGATTTTCGCTAGACGGTTTTGCTGTAGAGCGTGCAGAAGCGCTCGCCGATGGAAGAAGACCAAGAGCGAAATCGGCGTGCGTGGAACGCGACCAGCGACGCGTATCAAGGGTTGCATTTGGCGCAGTTGACCGCCTCGCCGACGGCATGGGGCGTGTGGTCGCTGCCGGAAACGCAGGTGGGCCTGCTCGGCGACGTGCGCGGCCGCGACGTTCTCGAGTACGGCTGCGGCGGTGCACAGTGGTCGATCGCGCTGGCGAAATTGGGGGCGCGCTGCACGGGCCTGGACTTCTCGGAGCGACAGTTGGAGCACGCGGCGCGCGCAATTCGAGTAGCCGGCGTCGACGTGCGGCTCGTACACGCCCCCGCCGAGGCAACACCGTTCGATGACGCTTCGTTCGATGTGGTCTTCTGCGATCACGGAGCGATGTCGTTCGCAGCACCGGAAACGACGATCCCGGAGGTCGCGCGCACCTTACGGCCGGGAGGGATCCTGGCTTTTAGTGTGGAGCACCCGCTGCACGCGCTCGCCTGGGACGACGCGACGAACGCCGCTTCTTTGGTGTTACATCGTCCGTACTTCGGCCTCGGCCGCTTCGAGGACAGCGAGGACGGTAGCGTGAGCCACACCCGGCCGGTCTCGACGTACGTGGAACTCTTGCTCGCAAACGGTTTCCACGTCGAGCGCCTTCTCGAGCCGCAGCCGGCTCCCGACGCGGCCACCAGCTACGAGGGTTTCGTCGGGCACGCCTGGGCTCGCGACTTCCCCGCCGAGCTAATGATCCGCGCGCGGCTATCGCACGACACTACGAGTCCTTTTTGAGCCGGTAAAAGCGAGCCCCTGGGTTGTCTCGTTTGCTTCCAGAGCATACCTTGGTGGTTCCGCGTCGATGAGAAGAGTCAGATTCAGGCTCTCGATCGCACGCAGCCCGGCCTACCGATGGGATCGTCGTCGGTGCAGACCACAACCTGTGGTTTGCCGACCCATTGCCGTGAAACATCGCCGAATTTCTGAACTCGGTTCAGACTAAAACACATGGCGCTTGGTTCAGATGGGGACGCCTATTTCAACGACATCCGCGGGGGCAATATCGGAAAGATCGACCCGCATGGAAACTATTCGCTCGAGAAACTGCCCGATGCGGAAATCGCGTCGGCCTTGGCCCTCGGCGCGGACAAGAACATGTGGTACATTGCGTGGAAACCGTAGGATGGCTTTCTCTATCCAATGGTTGGCTTCGTTTCACCGCATGGTGTGATGAAACAGTGGCGGCTCCCGAGTGGCTCCGATCCCAGCGCGATCGTACTTGGGCGCGGAGCGAAGATATGGATCGGCGACCGTTTCCCGGATTTGGTCCGAGCAGATCAGGCATCGAGAGCCTAAGCTACGGTTCAGACGGGGCCTTTTCGGTAGGAGCCGTCACCACGGGCGGAAGCTTCATCGTGCGCGTAACGTTCTAGACACACGCCCTGCCAGCTACGAGGGTTTTGTCCGGCACACCGGGTTCGCGACTTTCACGCGAGCTGAATGATGCGTGCACGCTTATCGCGTGACGCACCGAGTTCGGTTCGAGGTCGCTGAAAGCAGCTGGCGTTCAAAGGGATTGGAAACCGAATCTTTTGCGTTCCCCACGGTGCGCGCAGCGGGTCGCCGGCCTACGCGGTCGGCGGACCTGCGATTCCCAAGAACACGAGGACCGCGCGGTTCAAACGTACGAGGTCTTCATCGGCCAAACGACCGATCTGAGAACCCAGTCTCGACTTCGGAACCGTTGTGATCTTGTCGACTATAAGGCCACAGACGGAGCGTAAACCATTTGGAGCACGGCGACCGGGCACGGCTTACCGACGTAGCTCCCGCCGCCCGCAACGGTCCAAATCTCTCCGCGCTTCAGTTGGTGTAGCCCTCGGAGATCGCGTCGATGAAGGCCTGGTCTTCGGCGGACTGAGGCTCTCGGCCACGGCCAGAGACTGCCGGTGCGCCTCGGCCGCAAAAGCGGGCAAACGCACGTCTGGGACCCATATCTGGATCGGACGCAGACCCCCCCGGCGAAGTCGCGCGCCGTGCGCCCTGACCTTCGCCACCGAAGGACTCGGTCGAGCCTCCCCTTCCACCACTTCACGTTCCCAAACGGTTACATGTAACCTAGCACGACCGCGACCTCGACCGCAACGGGCCGCGGGTACCGGTGGCTAGGCCGGCGAGACGAGACGGTATGTTAGATTGATGCGTTCTGCGGCTGCGGACGGAGGCGACACCTTCGCAATCCGATGCTGCAAGTCGCGTTGCGAGCGCCCGCGCATGAGGAGAAGGCTTCCGTGCGCGAGATCGAGCGCGGCCCGCTCGCGGCGCTCGGGTCCTTTGGTTCGAAACTGAAACTCGCGGGTCGCGCCGAGACTGAGCGAGGCGATCGTCGGCTCGTCGCCGAGTTCGCGTTCGTCGTCGGCGTGCCACGCGACGCCGTCCGCACCGTCGCGATAACGGTTCAGCAGAACCGAATTGAACGCCGTCCCGGTCGCCTCGGCAACGCGATCGCGCAGCGCGGCGAGTTCGATCGTCCAGGGCTGGGGCGGATGCGCAACGTTCGAATAGCGATAGCCGGCATCGCCATACCAGGCTGTTAAACGCGGTAGTGCGACGTCCCGCCCAAACAGCCGGGCGCGCTCCTGACGCCAAGAAAGTGTTTCGGCAAACGCTGCAAACAACCGATCCGCCTCGTCGATTGCGAGGAACGCCGGGCGGTAGACGACGCAGCCTCCGAATAGCGTCACGCAAACCGCTTCGGCACGCGTCGGCCCGAGTTCCCACGCCTGCGCCAACTGCTCGTTAGTGCTTGGGGTGTCAATCGAAGATCCGAGCACTATTTCGTCGTGAAGGAACCGAGCGACTGCGTCACGGTCGTCCGGCAAGCCGGCGGCGCGTCGGCCCAGTCGGTGTAGGAGAAACTGACGTCGTAGGTGACACCGGGCGAAAGCGTTGGAATCGGCACCGCAACGAACGGAATGTTTCCGCTGAAGCCGCTGGGGACGGCATACGGCGTTGGGAAGGGCGACGGTGCAGCAGTGAACGCCCCGACCGGAACGTTCGCGCCGGAGCGCCCACGGATTGCGACGGTGTCGGGAGCATAGAGGCCGCCCGCGTTGCCGACGAAAATCACCTCGCCGATGCCGACCGAGACGGCGGGGCTCCCGGGCTCCGGATAGGATAGGAAGAGTTCAGGAATCGGCACCGGCGGCGGAGAGCTACACCCGCTCGAACCGGGTCCGCTTCCGCACGCAACGAGCACCAGCGCGATCGCTGCGACAGCGCCCAGAAACGAGACCTGCGCAGGCGTCATGGCGATGTCCTCCGTTCGATGTCCTTCGCCTCGTGCCTTCGGGCGGCGGCTTCACGCGTGAGGGTGCGAGAACAGTCCCGCCGCGTCAACCAACGGTTTGCCCTCGCGCAACGAGGTCGCCAGCGGCATCGCGCCGATTGCGTACACGAGTTCGATCGGCTCTCGCACGTCCCAGATCGCAATGTCCGCGGACTTGCCGACCTCGATCGTTCCGAGTCGGTCGCCAAGCCCTAGAGCGCGTGCGGCGTTGCGCGTGATCCCGGCGAGCGCTTCGTCCGGCGGCATGCGAAAAAACGTGCACGCGAAGTTCGCCGCCAAGAGCAGCGAAACGAGCGGCGAGGTCCCCGGATTGCAGTCGGTCGCGATTGCGACGGGAACGCCATGCTCGCGCAAGCGCTCGAGCGGTGGCGCGAGGGTCTCGCGGAGGGTGTAGAACGCGCCTGGCAGGAGCGTCGCGACCGTCCCCGCGGCGGCGAGCGCTGCGAGACCCGCTTCCGACGCGTGTTCGAGATGATCGGCGGAGAGCGCCTTATAACGTCCCGCCAGTTCGGCGCCGCCGCCGTCGCTCAGTTGGTCGGCGTGAAGTTTGACCGGGATGCCGAGCGTTCGCGCTCGTTCAAAGAAGCGACCGACCTGGGCCGAAGAGAACGCGATCGTCTCGCAGAACGCGTCAACTGCGTCGACGAGCCCTTCCGCAACCAACGCCGGCAACAGGTCTTCGCACACGTGGTCGACGTAAGCGTCCGCGCGCCCGGTGTATTCCGGCGGAAGCGCGTGCAAACCGAGAAACGTCGTCCGAATGCGTGCGCCCGTTTCCGCGTCCAGACGGCGAGCGGCGCGTAACATCCGTCGTTCGGTTGCGAGCTCGAGGCCGTAGCCTGATTTTATCTCGACCGTCGTCACCCCGTCCGCAAGGATTCGTCGTAGGCGTGGGAGTGCCGACGCAACGAGTTCGTCTTCACTCGCCGCTCGTGTAGCGCGAACGGTTGCGAGGATGCCGCCGCCTCGCGCCGCGATCTCCCGATAGGTTTGGCCCTGGAGGCGCGCCTCGAACTCGTCCGCCCGGCTGCCGCCATAGACAAGATGGGTGTGCGCGTCCACCAGCGCAGGCGTAACGAGGCGTCCGCCGAGGTCGATGCGCGAGCGCGCGGTCTGCGGCGGGTCGCACCCGAACCAGGCGATCCGCCCCGCCTCGATCGCCAGCGCGCGCGGTCGCTCCTCGCCGGTCGGGGCCCCGGACATCGGCACGAGTCGAGCGTTTACCAGGAGCATATCCCACACGCGCAGCGCCGTTCGCCGTCGGGTCGGCGCCGTCCGTGCGGGACCGCATCGGCCCAAGCCGAAACGCGAGCGCGCAATGGACGAGTCCCCGGCCGCAACCTATCACGCAGCGTTGGCCTTTCTGCCGACCGGTTGGCAGCAAGACGTCATTTTCGACGTCGCTGCCAACGGCGATTTCACGAGCGTGCGTAGCGGCGCGGCGCCGGGTAGCGCGATTAGGCTTCACGGCCCCGTGCTCCCCGGGATGCCGAACGTCCATTCGCACGCGTTCCAACGCGCGTTCGCGGGGCGAGCGGAACGCCGCAGCGCCGGTGCGCGGGACAGTTTCTGGACGTGGCGCGAGACGATGTACGCGGTTGCCGAACGCTTGGACCCCGAGCAGTTCGAAGCCATCGCCACGGGCGTGTACCTGGAAATGTTGCGTGCCGGTTACACCAGCGTCGGCGAGTTCCACTACATGCATCGGGATCCGAACGGCGCATGGTACGCGCGCCACAGCGAGTTGGCACAGCGCGTGCTTGGCGCTGCGCAACGAACCGGTATCGCCCTGACCCTGCTGCCGGTCCTCTACACATACGCGGGTTTCGGCGCGCGGGCGCCGGACCGGCGCCAACACCGCTTCATCCTCTCCACCGATGAGTACCTGGGCCTGTGGGACGAGCTTGCCAGCCTCTTTGCCGGCGTCGACGACGTGCGGCTCGGAACGGCGCCGCACTCGTTACGCGCGGTCGCGCCGGCGCAACTCGCCGCTGTCGTCGCGCACGTGCGCTCGTGCGATGCACGGGCGCCGATTCACATTCACGTCGCCGAGCAAGAGCGCGAAGTCGCGGATTCGCTCGCCGGGCTTGGGGCACGTCCGGTCAGGTGGCTACTCGCGAACGCGGCGGTCGACGAACGGTGGTGTCTCGTGCATGCGACGCATCTCGACGACGCTGAGGTCGCCTCGCTCGCCGCGAGCGGAGCTATCGCCGGGTTGTGCCCTACGACCGAAGCCAACCTCGGCGACGGCCTCTTTCCACTACAGGCGTATCTGGCGCAGGGCGGACGCCTTGGAATCGGGTCCGATAGCCAAGTTACCGTCGACGTGCGCGAGGAACTCCGCTGGCTCGAATACGGCCAGCGTCTCGCAACGCAACGCCGCATCATCGCCTGCGACGATTCGATAGCGTCGGTGGGTGAATACCTCTATCGAACAAGCACGACCGGCGGCACGTTGGGACTGGATCGCAACGCCGGCGAACTCGCGCCCGGGAAGCGCGCCGACTTCGTCGTGCTTGACGGTGAGGCGCTCGCCGGCGGCGCGGAGGACACGCCGACGCTCCTCGATCGCTATCTGTTCGCAACCTCGCGCCCGGCCGTCCGAGACGTCGTTGTCGGCGGCCGTTGGGTCATTCGCGAGGGTCATCATCGTGCGGAAGAAGCGATCGAACTTGCCTATCGCCACACGCTACGAGAGCTGTTCTAGCCAAGAGCCGCGCAGCGACGTCGCTCTTTTGCTCGATCGTCAAAGCCGTCGTACGAACTGCCCATAGCGGTCCGCGTGGTAAGCAAGGCCCCGGGTGGGGAGCGACGCTCGAGGTCGGAATCCCAAAGGCGGCAGTAGGGCTCGAGCCAGTCCGTGCTGCCGGCGCGGTCGTTCGCGCGCACGTTAGCGCGGGCTGACATTTTGAGATAGCGTAAATGGTAGGCGCCACAGTACATCATCAGCGGTGCAGCCTCCGGAACTGCGTCTTTCCCCGCAATTGTAGCGTCAGGGCTTGTAAAATGCAAGTACTATCTTAAAAACGAACTTTTGTGGTATTATAAGGCGTGACGAAGCGCGCGTATGGGCAGTACTGCGGGTTGGCGCGTGCGCTCGAAATGGTCGGTGAGCGCTGGGCGCTACTGATACTCCGCGACCTGTTCGTGGGGCCACGGCGCTTCACGGACCTGCGCCGCGGGCTGCCGCGCGTCCCGACCAACGTCCTCACGACGCGCCTTAAGGAACTTGAGAGCGTCGGGGTCATCCGGCGGCGGGTGCTGCCGCGCCCGGCGGGCTCGGTCGTTTACGAGCTTACGAACTACGGAAAGGAACTCGAGGGTGCGATCGTTTCGCTCGGCCGATGGGGGGCCAAGTCCCTCGGCGAGCCGCGAGCGGAAGAGATCGCAACCCCGGACGCGCTGGTGATGGCGCTGCGCTCGACCTTCCGCGGCGAGGCGGCGCGAGGGCTCCGCCTCGGCTACGAACTTCGCTTCGGCGAAATTGTCGTCCACGCGCAGATCGACGCGGGCGTACTTGAAGCCGGCGAGGGCGCGCTACCGGCGCCCGATCTCGTCATCGAAACGGGACCCGCGCTTAAAGCCCTCATGGCGGGCGAGGTCACGCCGGCCGAGGCGATCGAGCGCGGAAGCGTTCGACTCACCGGCAATCCCGATCTCCTAGCGCGCTTCGTCGAACTCTTTCCGATCGCGCCGCTCCCGCCGGCCGCGTAGCCGATTCAGCTGAGGCTACGGATCCCAAACGTGGAGGACGACTTTTCCGCGGCCACGGCCTGACTGACTCAGCGCTTCCGCCGCGTTCGCGTCTTCCAGCGGAAAGAGACGACGAACCGTTGGGCGCACGATCCCATCGTCGACGAGATGTTGCGTTTTGCGTATGGTCAGCGGGTCCGTCGTGCCGAACCTTCCGAGGGCCCGAACGCCGCGTTCCTTGGCGAGAGCTTGCGAGGGTGGGCGAACGATCGAGACGAGCACGCCGCCCTTACGCATCGTCGCGAAGAGGCCGTCCTGTTCGGCGCCGCCGACCGTGTCGAAAATCACGTCGATATCCGTCACGACCGACGCGAGTGAGGTCGTCGTGTAGTCAACCGGTTCGGCGCCGAGCGTGCGCACGAAGTCGAGGTTGTCGGGGGAAGCGGTGCCGAATACGAGCGCGCCCTTCCACTTTGCCAGTTGCACGGCGACCGAGCCGACGCTCCCCGCGGCGCCGTTAACCAACACCCGCTGGCCGCGTTGCAATCCGGCTACGTCGAACAGAACCGACCACGCGGTTTCGATCGCAACGGGGACGGCGGCGGCCTCCGGGAACGAAAGTCGCGGCGGTTTGCGCGCGATTTCGTTGCTCTTCGCGAGCGCGAACTCGGCGTAGCCGGCGCTGACTTTGGCGTAGACCTGGTCGCCGACCGCGACGCCTTCAACCTCGGCGCCGACTGCCGTTGCGACGCCGGCAGCCTCGAGCCCCGGCGTCGCCGGAAACGCTTTTGGTAGCGTGCCCTTGAACGCGCCGGCACGGACCTTCGCATCGAACGGGTTGACGCTGACGTCCGCGACCCGGATGAGTACCTCGTCGGCCGCCGGCTGCGGCGTTGGGACGTCCTCGAGTTGCAGCGGCGCGTCGTAGGCGTGGTAGCGCATGGCCTTCATCGGCGTTGTCATTCGGCAATCTCGCCGAACGCCTTGCCGACGATCGGCGGAAGCTAGAAAGCTAGCGTCGCTCCGGGACGCGAGCCTTCGTAGGCGGCAACGAAGGTGGGTATATGGATTGCATGAAGGCCCGAGCGAAACGGTTGGCTCGCGTGCGTTGCCTCGCCGCTACGACGCTCGCGGCCTCCTGCGCCTGCCCACTGCTCGCCGGCGCTCGTAACGTGGCGCCCAGCGTTGCGCCCGACGGAGCGGCGCTCCTTGCGAAGGTCATCAATCGAAATGCGAAGCTCGGTTCGTACCGGAGCGCCGTGGCGATCGCCTTCCGCGAGCGGACGTTTCCATTTCTCGGTGCCCGCTTGACGGGTCACGTCTACTTCGAGGCGCCCGATCGCTGCGCGGTGGTGTTCGCTCACGTGCCGCGCGTGATGAGCCGTTTCCCGCACGCGTTCGCAGGGATGTTGGACGTTCCGTCTTGGCCAAAGGAATATGCCGTCCGCAGCGATGGTCGCCGCTCGGTGGGTGGCCGAACCGACGAATCGTTGCGTCTGACTCCCAAGGATCGCGCCGCAGAAATGGATCATGCGGAAGCGTTCGTCGACCCCGCGTCGCTCGTAATCGATGAGGTCGACTGGACTTTCCGCAACGGCATGGAGTTCGACGTTACCCAACGGTTCTCACGGCTGGGATCGTTTCTGCTGCTGTCTACGCAACACGCGTCGATTCGAGTCCCGTTCGCACGCGTCACCTCCGACGCGACCTTCAGCGACTATCAAACCAACGTCGCGATCGACAAAAGCGTGTTCGCGCAAAACTAGCGCTAGCTTCCGCCGGCGGGCGCGAGCAAGTCGTACGCGCCTTCCGTTGCGACGATTTCGCCGGCCCGCAGACCCGACCGCACCAGGGTCGTCGTCGCGTCGCTCGTTGCAACCACGATCGTGCGCGATCGAAACGGCGGTCCGTCCTTGGCGTTGAGGTCGCGAACGAATACCACGGTCGAGCCCGTTTGTGGATCTTGGACGACCGCCGAGGTCGGTACGAGGATGCCCCGTTCGCGACCGACGACGATGCGTGCGGTCACAGCGTCCCCGGCGATCGCGCCGCGCGGGACGCCGCGCACGATGACGGTCGTCGCTTGCGTCGTCGCGTCGACGCTCGGCACGATCGCCGTTACCCTTCCCGCTGCACGGCGCGCCGTTTGCGCGAGTTCGATCGTGACCGGCTCGCCGACACGCACGTCGCGCGCGTCTTCGGCGGGAACGCTCAGCGTGATCTCGCTCCCGCGCGGCGGTCCGACATCGAGCACCGGCATCGTCGCATCCACGTATTCGCCCGGGTGCTTCGCGATCCCGAGCACGACGCCGTCGCTCGGCGCGCGCAGGACGCCGTTCTCAAAATCACGCTGCGCCGCGGTCAAGCGCGCGGACGCACTTTGCGCTTGACCCGCTAGAACCTGACGCTGGGCGCCGGCCGCGCTCACGTCGCTTTGCGCTTGCGCGACGTCGGCTTGCGCTTGGCGTAGCGCGGCGGCATAGCCCGCGCCGGCGGCCGCCACTTTGGCGCTCGCCGCGCGCGCGTCGGCCAGATCGGCATCGAGTTGCACCCGCGCGGCCTGCGCGTCTTTTGCGGCGGCGACACCACCTGCGTACAACGCGCGCTGCCGGTCGAGGGCGCGCCGGTCGGCCTCGACTTTGAGGATCGCCTGGCGCTGCGCCGACGCCGCCGCGATGCGGTCGCTGAGCGCGCCCGGCCCGCCCGCCGAGAGTTCC
>JBDTCF010000174.1:0-8302 GCA_039923715.1 Vulcanimicrobiaceae bacterium | reverse complement strand
TCATTCACGACGCACGCGATCTCAAGGTCACCATCCGTGACCGCAAGACCGTTCCGGTCAAAACGATCGCGCGCGACGAAGCCGACGATCTCGCGCTGGTCGAAACGCGCGAGCCGGACTTGCCCGTCGCCCAACTCGGTTCTTCCGGGCATCTGCTCGCGGGAACCGCGATCGGCGTGGCCGGCTACCCGATCCCGGACGCATTTGCCGACGAAGGTCTGGGGACGTCGACCTCGGTGTTCGCCGGGCGCATTTCGAGCCTGGTAAAGGATGCGCTCGAACTCGACATCCCGATCATTCCCGGCGAGAGCGGCGGCCCCGTCTTCGATGCGACCAGCGGGGCCGTGCTCGGCCTCGCCGAGTCGCGCTTCGAAGAGGAGAAGGCGATCGGCTTTGCGATTCCGATCGACGACGCCAAGCGCTTCGTGCACCGTTCGAAAGGCGCCCGCGTAGCGTCGAAGTGACTCATGACGACGAGGATCGCCGTGTCTGTAGCGCGTGACGGGTGCGATCTCATCCGTTAGCTGATGGTCGTCTCGAATGCGAGGGTCTGCGCGTTGTAGACGTGGATCGCGTTGTGGTTGGGGTCCGCGACGAAGAGCCGGTTGCGCAGCCCATCGTAGGCAACGCCCGTCGGCTCATAGGACACGGACACCAAGTACGTTCCGCCGTTTTGTTCCTTTGCAATCAAGAGGTTCGACGTGTCGTCGTACCAGCAAGCATTGTTGGCGCACGCGCTCCCGGTTGGCGTCGCGCTGCTGGTCGGACCAATTCCGAACTGGAGGCTCCCCGTGCGCAGAAAGACCGAGCCGTTGCCAATGAGCGCCCCGTTATTGTAGAATCCGTTAAGACCGGCGTTTCCGACGGCTACCGAAAGGACGTTGTAAGAGGCGTAGGCAGGTCCGAAGAGGGGACTGCCATAGGGATCGTCCGTCGCGATGCCGGAGCTCGCGGTGACATACAAGTCTCCGAAGGAATCGACGGCGATGCTGTCCGGATCGCCCGTGTACGCCTCGATCGTCAGGAGCGGCGTGGACCCGGAGTACTCGGTGACGTAACCAGAACTTTGGGTGAGGTTACCGACGTACACGTTCCCAAGCGGACCAACCGCGACGGAGACCGGTGACTCGACTCCCTGGGTGATGACGTTGTCGCGGACGTGGTAGCGCGGGTTCACGATCGCGATCGAGTTCGATTCGAAGTTCGTCACGTAGAGATTGCCCCGCACATCGGTCGCGAGCCCAAAGGGCGCCGCGAAGTGCCCGACCTGCGGCTTGCGGCGGAGACGAGCGACGAGCTTTCGGTACACGGCAGCCGGCGTGTTCCCTTTTGCGGAGGTCCGGGATTCGCGCGCTCCGATGGGCAGGCGCGAGGTGAATATCTGGGCGGCGGACGCGGGGAGCGCGATCGGCATCGCTAGGGCAACCGCGACGGTGGCACGGAGAAGAACGTTGATGGCGAGCCCTTTCTGTTGGCCTGAGTTTTGCGGGGATTCCCCTCACTCAAGCTACTGCGACCCCGGCCGGCACAACACGAAGAGACTCCCAATTATTTCGCGGGCGCCCGCCCGCGCGGGCGGCTAGCTCGACGGAGCGAGCAGAATCGGCGGGACGGTCGTCGCCAAGTCCTTCACGACGTTGACGGTGATCCCGGCCGGCAGCGTTTGGTAGCCTGGGGCGGCCGCCGTGATCGTTTGGTTCCCGGTCGGGACCGCGAACGAGTAGGTACCGTTCGCGGCGGTATGCGAGGCGATGTCACCGACGCTGACGATGGCGCCGGCGATCGGCTGCTGCGACTTCGCGTCGAGGACCGTGCCGCTCACCGTGCCGGTGTCTTGAACGCCGATCGCATTCGGGTTGACGCAGCCCGCGAGCGACGCGAGCCCGAGTATGAGGGCAAACCGAGCGAGCGCGCGGACGCGCGAGGCGGGACGAGCCTGGTACATCTTCACGCGGTCGATTTCCCCCGAGGGACCTATTCGCCCCTTGCGAAACAGAAAGCATCGTGACCCCCTACGGACCTGTCGCGATCTTCCTGGCGGTGGCTTTGGTTGCTGCCGCGCTTTTTACGTTCGTCCCTGGCCTCGCAGCCCGCCGCAAGCCGAACCCCACCAAATCGGAAGCCTACGAGTGCGGCGTTGAGCCGACCTCGGATGTCTCGGGGCGCTTTCCCGTGCGCTTCTACCTCATCGCTATGCTGTTCGTCATTTTCGACGTCGAAGCAGCCAGTTTCTATCCTTGGGCCGTGCAGATGCACGCGCTCCGCGCCTTTGGCCTGCTTGAGATGGTTGTCTTCGTCGTCGTGTTGGGCATCGGCTACGCGTATGTGTGGCGGCGAGGGGGATTCCAATGGAGGTGAAAGCGGTTCCAAGCGCCGTCGCAGCGGGTCCGGCGCAGCGCGGCGCCGCGCCGTCGTTTGGGGAGCAGTTCATGCTGGCGCGGCTCGACGAGGTCGCGCGCTGGGCGCAGTCTTCGAGCGTCTGGCCCCTCACGATGGGCCTGGCCTGCTGCGCGATCGAAATGATGAGCGCGACCGACGCGACCTATGACATCGCGCGCTTCGGCTCCGAAGTGTTTCGGGCGTCGCCAAGGCAGGCAGACCTCATGATCGTTTCGGGGCGGGTCGCGCAAAAAATGGCGCCGATCGTGAAGCGTCTGTACGACCAAATGGCCGACCCGAAGTGGGTTATTTCGATGGGCGCCTGCGCCAGTTCGGGCGGCGTCTTCGACAACTACGCCATCGTGCAGGGTGTCGATACCGTGATTCCGGTCGATGTCTACGTCCCCGGCTGCCCGCCGACGCCCGACGGGCTCCTCTACGCCGTCAACCTCATCCAGCAACAAATTCGCGCCGGCGGCCGCGGCGGAATCCTCGCAAGGACGTAATGCCGAGTTCCCAAACACCCTCGCTCGCCGGGACGGCCTCCGACCCCACGAGCCTGCGTCCCCCGATCGCCGATGCCCAGATCGAGCGGATCGACCCCACGCAACTGCGCGAGCGCTTGATCGCGCTCAAGGCCGCCGGCATGACCGTGTTGCTCGACATAGGCGCGGTCGATTACCCGGAGCGGATCCCCCGCTTCGACGTCGTCTATCATCTGCTCGCGCTACCCGCGAAGATCGCAAGCGTCGCCGAGGTGGGAGCGCCACGTCGCGTTCGGTTGCTGGTCGGGGTTACGGCCGACGCGACGGTCGTGCCTTCGGTCACCGATCTTTGGCCGTGCGCGGACTGGGCGGAGCGCGAGGTCTTCGATTTGTTCGGTATCAGGTTCGATGGCCATCCGGATCTGCGGCGCATCCAGATGCCGGACGACTGGGTGGGGCATCCACTCCGCAAAGACTATCCCTTGCGCGGGCCGGCCCGGGAGAAGACCCCGCGGCCGTCGTTCCCCCTCAAGAGCAACGTCGGAGCCGGTACGCCGCCCGGCGGCAAGGTTGCCGCGGCGCTGCAAGCACAAATCGCGCGCGCACAAAAACCGGAGGAACCCGCGTGAGCGCGACCAGCACGCCGGCCGTCGCGGGCGTTCCGCTCGACGTCGTCAAGCGTTCGCCGAATTCGATGACGTTGTCGATGGGGCCACAGCACCCCTCGACGCACGGCGTCCTTCAAGTCCTCGTGGAAGTTGCCGGCGAAACGATCGAGCGCGCCGAGATGGAGATCGGCTACCTGCATACCGGCATCGAGAAGTCGGCCGAAAACCTCTTCTGGACGCAGGCTGCGACCGTGATCGAGCGCATGGACTACCTCTCGCCGCCGAGTAACGCGCTGTGCTACGTCCTGGCCGTCGAACAGTTGCTCGGGTTAACCGACCGCATTCCCGAACGCGCGAAGCAGATTCGCATTCTGATGTGCGAGCTCTCGCGCATCGCCTCGCATTGCGTCTGGCTCGGAACGCATGGCATCGATCTCGGTGCGATCACGACGTTCTTCTACGCCTTCGACGTGCGCGAAGACGTGCTCGACCTGCTCGAAGCTTCCGGCGGTGCGCGCATGCACCCCAACTATCTACGCATCGGCGGCACGAACGGCGATCTCCCCGAGGGTTTCTTAGGTAAGCTCGACGTGCTCATCGAGAAGTTTCCCGGCCGCATGCGTGACTTGCGCCTGCTCTTGCAGAACAATCCGATCTGGCGCGACCGAACGATCGACATCGGGATCCTCTCGCCGCAGGACTGCATCGAGTGGGGTCTCACCGGCCCTATCCTGCGCGCTAGCGGCATCCAGTATGACGTGCGCAAGGCCTTCCCCTACTGCGGTTACGAGACGTACGACTTCGACGTTCCAACTCGCACCGAAGGCGACGCGTACGCGCGCTTTCTCGTCCGGCTCGACGAGATGGACGAAGCGATGCACATCGTTCGCCAGGTTCGCAAGCGTCTCGATACGCCCGGCGCCGTCATGGTCGACGATCCGAAGGTTGCAGCCCCGGCCAAGGAGACGATCGCGCTTTCGATGGAGGCGTTGATCCACCACTTCAAAATCGTCTCGGAGTCGTTCCGCGTTCCGCCGGGCGACGTGTATCAGCCGGTCGAGGGGCCGCGCGGGGAAATCGCTTACTACCTCGTTTCCAACGGGGATAACCGGCCGTACCGCGTGCGCACGCGGCCGCCCTCGATGTATAACCTCCAGGCGCTCAAGAAGATGGCGGTCGGCGGGTTGATTGCGGACATGGTCGTGATGATTGGGTCGTTGGATCCCGTGTTCGGGGAGGTCGATCGTTGAGCCCGTGCTTCTGGTGCTATCGCGTGACGGCGGGTCGACATCCCGCCGAGGGAACCGCTACGGTTTTTCCATCCTTGGAAAAACCGCGGCTGCACCGCTCCTCGCTCCCGCCCTCCAGGCTCCGTTCGTCGTCGGAGATTCCCCCGTCAGAACGTCCACCCACCGCCCCGCTCGCTTTGATTCGTGTGGGCGCTCATGATCGATAAGGGGGACGTTGGCGGCGACGGGGGTGTTGGCGTTGACGGTGGTGCTGATTTTGCGGCGGTGCTTGAGAGGGTGCGGGCGGAGTGTTTGCGATTGATTTCGCAGTATCCGGATTCGCGGTCCGCGCTGCTGCCGATTTTGCACGAGTTTCAGAACGAATTGGGGTGGGTCTCGCCCGAGGCGATGGCGGCGTGCGCAGAGATGTTGGGACTGCCGATGTCGATCGTGGAGTCGACCGCATCGTTTTATACGCTGTTCTTCAAGCGGCCCGTTGGGAAGTATATGCTGCAGCCCTGCCGGGGAGTGGCGTGCATCGTTTCGGGTGCGGAGTCCGCGATGGCGCACTTTCGCGAGCGGCTCGGCGTCCAGCACATGCAAACGACCGCCGACGGAGTGTTTTCGTACGAAGAAGTCGAGTGTTTGGCGGCTTGCGACCGGCCGCCGTGCATGCAGGTAAATCTGGAGTTCGTGTACGATTTGACGCCCGAGAAAATTGACGCGATGGTGGATGCGATGCGGGCCGGGACGTACGACGTGCCGCCGCGGCCGCAGACGGCGAAGCCGGGACGCGATTGGGAAGTCGCCTCCGAGAGCGGGCGGAAGGCCCTGGGTGCGCGGGGAGTTTCGAACCCGAACGCGCCCGGCGGCATCGGCGATGCCAGCGGGCTGCGGATGCTCGAGCGGCTCGAGCGCGATCCCGAACCGGTTCGCGTTCGGCCGACGCGCGAACGGTTGGTGGTTGACGGTGCTGCCGTCGAGTCGGAGCTAACGTCGCGCTGATGCAACTGGAGAAGGTGCTAACGGCCGGGATCGGCGCGCTGAACCTGCGCGACATCGACGTGTACCGCGCGCAAGGCGGCTACGCGCAACTCGAGCGTGCGATCAAAGAGTTCGAGCCCTCGCAACTCATCGATATCGTGAGCAAGTCGGGTTTGCGCGGGCGCGGTGGGGCTGGGTTTCCGACCGGGCGCAAGTGGCAGTTTCTACCGAACGACGGCCGCACGCGCTACATGGTTTGCAACTGCGACGAAGCCGAACCGGGGACGTTCAAAGACCACATGTTGCTCGAAGAGACGCCGCATCAGGTGATCGAGGGCATCTTGATGGGCACGTACGCGATCGGTTCGAATCACGCGTTCATGTACATCCGCGGTGAGTTCTTGCGCGGCTACCACATCTTTCGCGCCGCGCTCGAGCAGGCGCGTGCGGCCGGCCTCATCGGCAAAAACCTGTTTGGGACCGACTACTCGGTCGAGTTGACGATCCACCGCGGCGCCGGCGCGTATATCTGCGGCGAAGAGACCGCCCTGCTCAACTCGCTCGAGGGCAAGCGCGGAGAACCGCGTCTGAAGCCGCCATTCCCGGCGATCAATGGACTCTACGGCGAACCGACGGTCGTGAACAACGTCGAGACGTTGGGATACTTACCGCACATCTTGCGGCGCGGCGCCGAGTGGTTCGCGAGCGTCGGGACGCCCAAGTCGACCGGCTACAAGATCGTCTCCGTGAGCGGGCACGTCCAGAAACCGGGAAACTACGAGATTCCGCTCGGCATGCCGATTCGCACGTTGATCGACGACGTTGCCGGCGGGTTGCGGCCCGGCCGGAAGTTCATGGCGATCCAGCCCGGCGGCGGGTCGTCGGCGTGCTTGTTCGAAGAGCACCTCGATTTGGGCTACGACTACGAAGCGCTGGCTGGCGCGGGCACGATGCTCGGGTCCGGCGCGGCCGTCGTTTTCGACGACACGACCGACTTCGTCAGAGCCGCGCACTCGCTCGTGCGGTTCTTCGCGCACGAGTCGTGCGGGCAGTGTACGCCCTGTCGCGAGGGCGGCCACTGGCTCGAACTAACCCTCGAACGCATGCTGCACGGGCACGGCATCGAGTCCGACGTCGACATGCTGGTCAAAGTCTCGCACCAAATGACGGGTCTCAACCTGTGTCCCCTCGGCGATTCCATCGAGCCGTTTCTCGCCAGCGTCGTGGGGCGTTTCCCCGACCAGTTCTACGCATACGTCCGCCCAAAGCAGGCCCCCGTTGCGGTGTAATGTCGTGCCCCCGCGCTCGGGCTCCGCGGTAAACCGCCGTGGCTAAAGACATCACGCTTACCATTGATGGGTTGGCGGTTACGGTGCCGGAAGGGACGTTGCTCGTCGAGGCGGCGAAGCGTGTCCGGACCGACATTCCGGTGTACTGCTACCATACGAAGTTAGGCCCGGCGGGACTGTGTCGCATCTGCTTGGTCGACGTCGAGAAGACGCCAAAGCTGCAGATCGCGTGTAACACCGCGGTCACCGACGGTATGGTCGTGCACACGTATGGACCGAAGGTGGAAGAAGGGCGCCGCGCGGTGCTCGAGTTCTTGCTTTTGAACCACCCCCTCGACTGTCCGATCTGCGATAAGGGCGGTGAGTGCGATCTGCAAGACTACTCGATGGCTTACGGACAGGGTGCGTCGCGCAAGATCGAGGCAAAAGCCGCCAAGCCGAAAGCCGTCGATTTGGGACCGACCATCGTGCTCGACGAGGAACGCTGCATCGTCTGTCAGCGTTGCGTGCGGTTTGACGACCTCATCACGAACGAACGCTCGCTGGTGGTTATGGAGCGTGGCCAGAGCGATTTGATTGCGACGGCCACGGGAGATGAATACGTTTCGAACTTCAGCGGCAACGTCACGGAGCTGTGTCCGGTCGGGGCCCTGACCTCGAAGACCTACCGCTTCAAGTCGCGGCCCTGGGACCTGAATCGAACGCAGACGACCTGCACGCAGTGTAGCGTGGGTTGTCGGCTCAACGTCGACGTGCGGCACGGCGAAGTGCTGCGCACCATGTCGGTCGAACAGGACGACGCGCAATCGGACGGCTGGCTGTGCGATCGCGGACGGTATAACGTCGGGTTCTACTCGGATGCACGCCGGGTCGTCTCGCCGTTGCTGCGCGACGGCGACGGTTGGGTCCAGATCGGCTGGGACGACGCGATCGAACTGTGGGCCTCGAAGGTTCGCGAAGCGATCGCCGGCGGCGGCCCCGCCGCGGTCGGCGCGATCGGCGGCGGACGCTTGTTGAACGAAGAAGCGTACGCGCTGCAGCACGTTTTTCGAGGCCTTGGGATCGAGAATCTGGATTGGCGTGCCGGCCGGCAAGTCCAGGCGACCCCGGGCGTCGCTGGATCGTACCAGGATCTCGAGAACGCGCAGACGATCGTTTTGCTCGGGCAGCCCCCTTCGCAGACCGCGCCCGTGCTGGATTTGCGCGTACGCAAGGCGGTCACCAAACACGGCGCGCGCCTCTTTTCCGTCGGCCGGCATCCGGCCCGTTCGTTCGTGGCTGCCACCCATGTGGCGACGGTTGCGGATATTCCGCCGGAAGCGCTCGAC
>JBDTCF010000173.1:0-3830 GCA_039923715.1 Vulcanimicrobiaceae bacterium | reverse complement strand
CGAGAATCGGAACCCCAAGCGTGGGCCACCCGAAACGCGCGGCGATCGCGCACGAGGTATTGCAGCCCATCACGATCGCCTCGGCGCCGCGCTCGACCAAATAGGAGACGTTCGCCTGCAGCAGCGCTCGAATCTCGTTCCCGCTTCGATCGCCGTACGGCACGTGTTTCTGATCGGCGAAATAGACCAGTTCGACCCCCGGGAGCGCCTCGCGCACACGTCGCACGACCGTCAATCCGCCGAGGCCCGAATCGAAGATGCCGAGCCTCACGGAGCGGGGTCCTGGTAGCTGGCGTCGCTTTGCTTCGCCGGCAAGGACGCGTAATCCGCAACGCCGTCGGCGAGAGCGGTCGCGACCTTTTGTAGGAACTGCGGCGATTTCAGGAGTTCGGCGTCGCCCAGGTTCGAAAGGAACGCCGTTTCGACGAGCGCCGCCGGCATCGCCGCGTGGTGAACGACGTACAGGTTATCTTTGCGGATGCCGTCGTCTTGCGACTCGAGCGCCGCCGCGAGCCGGCGGTGGAGCGCTTGGGCGAGAAGCAGGTCGCTCGGCTTGTAGTAGTAGACCGTCGTCCCGCGAAGCGAGCCGTTGACGTAACTGTTGATGTGGATGCTAATCAGCATGCGCGCGCCCGCACCATTCGCGACGTCGTCGCGCGCCTGCAGTTCGTCGTGTGCCGAATCGTTCGGTGCGAACACGTCGGCATCGCTGTCCCGCGTCATCTTTACGGTCCAGCCGCGCGCGACCAAGATCGAGCGGAGGCGGCGCGAGATGTCGAGGGTCAAGTCTTTTTCGGTAAGCCCGTTGTGGGCCGCGCCCGGATCGCTCCCGCCGTGTCCGGGATCGAGGACGATCAAGCGCGGATTCGTCCCATGCGCGAGCGTCGGCGCAGCGGGCGTAAACTTCCACGCGCCGTCCGGCGCGCTCGCCTTCGCATTCTCGCTCCTACTCGGCGGCGCGGCCACGAGGCTGGCGTCGCCGATCGCGCCGGCGCCACTTCGCGCCGGCGCCGGATCGTCGCTCCCGGCGACGGCGACCGTCAGCGAGGTCGCGTTGGCGCTCGCATCGACGCGGCGCGAACTTGCCAGCGACAGCGAGACGCGCACGATTGGGACGGGCGATTTGGCGAACTGATGCACGCGCATCGAGAGAATGCCGTTCGCGTTGGGCGTGTCATCGCGCACCGGAATTCCGAGCAGCGCATTTTCGATATCGACGTACCAGCGGCCGTCCAGCAGGCGGTGCCACTCGAAGCGCGCGTTGCCGTCGAGAGATATCTGCACGTTCGAGGCGCCGTCCGCGCCGGTTTGAAGGGTGACGCCGGTGACCGTTGCCGGGCCGGACTCGCTCGGCGCTGCGGCCGTCGCCGCGGGGACGGGCGGCCCGGGCGCCGGCGGCGCCTGGGCTTGCGCCTGCGCGCCTGGAACTCCCGGCGCGTTCAACGCGACGCCGGCCGGCGCGAACGCGACCGTTACGTCGTTTCTCGAAGCGCTCGCGACGAAGGCGTGCGTGGCGCCCGGCGGCGTCTCGAAGGTGACGGTCGTGAGTGGATTTCGGACCTCGCCGCTCGCCAAAACGTCGATGGCGTTCAGGCCCGGTGCTGCGACCGACCGGTTTTGGTCGAGGGCCGAACCGAACCCCGGGAACGTCATCGACAACCTTCCCGGAGCCGTGCGCCGCACGGTGACCGGCAGCGCCGCGTGCAGCGTGACGAACGTCGTTCTCCCTTGCGTACGCACGTCGAGCGCGCCGAACTGCGGCTGGAGCACTTCGGCATTACCGTCCGGAATCGGCTGCACGTAGAGGGCCCGCGCCAGCGAGAGAAACGGGAGGTAGACATCTCCGTCGCGCTCGTACGGTGCGAACGGCGTGGAGGTCACCACGCCCGCGGCGCTAACGTGTGAATCGCCGATGGTGAGCGAGATCGTTCGCCGATCGGCGGCCGTGACGACGACGTAGCGTTGGCCGGGCGCGTACGCCAGCGTGGCGCCGACGCGCGCCAGAAAACGTTCGAGCCCGGGATCGTTCGCCGGCACCGCGAGTTCGCCGTTGCGCGTCTGGGCGCGCTCAAAAATCAACCGCGTGCCGGCGAACCACAGCGAGGGAGCACCGTCGGCGCGCGCCGGCGTTGCGGCGAACGCCAGCATGCTCGCAACGAGGATCACCGCGCATGAGATGCGCCGAAAGACGTCAGAAATCGGAGCGCTTGAGCGGTGCATCGAGTTCTAGATGACCTCCGGGAAGGGTGGGAAGCGTCTTGCCGCCGATGCGAACCGCCACGGCATCGATGCCGGGTAATGCGGTCAGCGTCCAAACGAGCGCCTTGAACTCGCCGGTCTCGGCGAACGACCCGCCCCCGCTCGACGCGACCGCGCCCGAAAGGTCCACCGTCGCCGTCGCACCGGTAACATCAACGCTCGTGACGACCGTTCCGGCGGGAAAGCGCACCGCCTCCACGCCGCTGGGCGGCCCCGCCAAAACCTGTGCGGTCGCGTAGAAGGCCACGCTGCGCCGGTCGCGCGCGGGCCCAAGGGAAACTCGCCACGGAACGACGGTTTGGCCGTCGAGCTTGCAGTAGTAGACGGCGATCGTATCGCCCACGGCGCCCGCCGAGCGACCGGAGAGGAATCGATAACCCGCGTACACCGCGATTGCGACGAGCGCGAGGACCAAGAGCGCGCGCACCGTTCTCACGGAAGGCAGCGTTCTTCACGCGCGCGCAGGTCGCCTGGCGTCGCACGTCTGGCGCCGGCGTTCGCCGGATGGGCGAAGGACGCGCGCCGCACCGGATGAGTCGCGGTATTTTCACGCGGGATGAATGCTTTCTTCCGGCACTTCCGCGCGGCGAATTCGATAAAGCCGGAACGAAACCGGGATTGGCCCCGATGGCCCGTTGACAACGGAGGCCCGGGGCGGTATCGTCTTGGAGTCTATCCGTTGACCCCGACGCGAGCGCTTTGACGCTTTTGCGTTCGGATAGGTTTTGGAGGCAAGTGTAACAGATGTCACTCGTCAACGTCATCTTTCACGCTCTCGCGGCCGCGCTCGGTCGCGCAGGGACGCAGTCGATTCACATTCATACGATCTGGGGCGGGGTGGGCTCCGGCCCTCAAAACTTGATCCACCGCCTCTTCGGCGGCTAGCGTCCCTCAAACCGCACCTTAGCGAGCGTCGCTCGACGGCGTCGGAGATTCCGATGCCCCTGGTGAGTCGGACGTCGCCGGGATCGCTGACGGCGCGGGTTCGGGCGTCGGGGATTCCTCGATGCACGGCGCGGGATGAATGGCGATTTTGTATTTACCGTTATCCAGCGTCGTCGGTTCCGGCTTGGGAAGCGAGGCGGCCTCGCAAGGAATCGGGTCGGCGAAGTAGTTTTCGGTGAAGCCGCGCGCGAGATCGGCTTTGACCGCCTTCCCGAAATACGTCGTGGGATACAGGCCGATCAGCCGCTGCATGTACGCCCATGCCTTGTCCTGATACTTCCTGATCCAGATCTTCTTGAGGCTCAGTTGCCCGAGGAAGTACGAACGTGCCAGGTGGGAGTCCCGCGGATACTGGTTCTGCCAGTCGTTGAGGGATTCCATCGCAAAATCGACCTTGTTCGGTATCCCGTTGTCGGTCGTGTAGTCGCCGGCCGCGTGGGTCGCATCCGTGAACGTGTTGTTGATCCCAAGATAGCTCAGCCTGAGCCGGCCAAAGTACTTGTCGGCCGGAGCCATGTGCGCGATCGACGGACGCGTCGTGGAGAGCGCCGGCTGAATCGTCACCACCGCGAACACTAGGCCAAAGAGCGCGGGCCGCTAGCGCATTATTTCTCCAAATCCTCGCG
>JBDTCF010000172.1:0-21570 GCA_039923715.1 Vulcanimicrobiaceae bacterium | reverse complement strand
GGGCGAAAGCGCCTATTCCTGGTGACGCTCGGCTGGTACGCCACGTTCACGGTCCTGACCGCGTTTTCGTGGAACTTCGCGAGCTTCGCGATCTTTCGGCTGTTGTGCGGGATGGGAATCGGCGGCGAGTACGCGGCGATCAACTCGACCATCGACGAACTGATCCCCTCGCGTCACCGCGGGTGGGTGGATCTCGCGGTCAACGGAAGCTGGTGGTTCGGAACGATGCTCGGCAGCGGCGCGAGCATCGTGCTCCTCAATCCCGCCGCCGTCGACCAGCGACTTGGCTGGCGACTGGCGTTCGGTCTGGGGGCGATCCTGGCGCTCGTCGTGCTGGCGTTGCGGCGCGCGCTTCCGGAAAGTCCCCGCTGGCTGCTGATTCGGGGCCGCCTGGCCGAAGCCGAAGCGATCGTCAGAAACATCGAGACGCGCGTGCCGGCCGTCGATGTACCGATTGGAACCCCGCAGGAGAACGCGCGCATCGCGTTCGTGGAACGGCAAGCAACGACGTTCGCCGACGTCGCGCGGACGATGCTGCTGACGTATCCGCGCCGGACGGTGCTGGCGCTCTCGCTGATGGTCTCGCAGGCATTCCTCTACAACGCGATATTCTTCACCGAGGCGCTCGTGCTCTCGACCTTTTTTGGGGTCGACGCGAGCAACGTTGGCTACTACATCTTTCCGTTCGCGCTCGGCAATCTCTTAGGCCCGATCCTTCTGGGGCGCGCCTTCGACACGATCGGGCGGCGCGCGATGATCGCTACGACGTATCTGGTTTCGGGCGTCTTGTTGGGGTTCGTCGCGGTGCTGTTCGCGCACCATCTCCTCGACGCGACGACGGTCACCCTCGCCTGGTCGGTTGTATTCTTCTTCGCATCGGCCGGCGCGAGTTCGGCCTACCTCACCGTGAGCGAAATATTTCCGCTCGAGATCCGCGCTTCGGCAATCGCGCTAGTGTACGCGATCGGGACGTTGGTCGGCGGTGCGGGCGCGCCGTACTTGTTCGGCCTGCTGGTCGCTTCGAAATCGGCCGAAGCGGTCGCTTTGGGCTACGCGGTCGGCGCGGTTGCGATGGTCGCGGGCGGCGTCGTCGCGCTGCTCCTCGGCGTCGACGCCGAACGCAAGATGCTCGAGGCGATCGCGCCGCCGTTGGCCGCGCTTTCCGCCCACCCGGAAGTCTGAAGAAAATCTGAAAGCGACGTGGCGAGCGTCTCATGCGCGGTTCAGACTTCCTTGGAATCCTTAGGCGAGAAGCCAAAAGGAGCCGACACATGCAGTCACGTTCGATTGGAATCATCGGTATTGGGATACTCGTGGCGGCCGCGACTGCGTGTGGAGGCGGAGGCGGCGGGGCCGGCAACCGATACGGCGGGCCGCCGCCGCCGACCTCGACGACTCCACCCGGAACCACCCAACAAGTCGTCCGCGCGGCACTGCCGTCGAGCGCCATCGGGACCGAGAACGATCCGACGTTCGGCCTCATTGCCGGATACACACAGACGCAGACCTCGCAAGTCCTCGGCTATTCGCCCGGCCAGCAAGTGATGATCGAAAACGCTCAGTCGACGTCGTCCGGAGTCCCCCATACCCTGGGCGATACCGGGGGTCAGGGCGGATTCCCGCAGAACGCCAACCTCTCGATGCAGTCGAACACGCCGAACGGCGGCACGCTTAGCGCCGGATTCCAGACCGGGACGATCCAACCGCAAACGATGCGCGGTCCATTCACGCTGGCGACTGGAACCTACTTCATCGGCTGCTTCTATCACTTCGCTGAAGGTATGCGCGACGTGCTCGTCGTCGCTGCCGGCGCGGGCCCAGGCCCTGCCGCAACTCCTCCGCCCGGCCAAACCCCGGTCCCCTCCGGCGGAGGATACTAAGGCTTGCGTCGTCTCGCGCTCGGGTTGCTCGCCGCGTTGCTCGTCGGGACGATGCTCCCAAGCCCAGCGCGCTCGGCGCCCGCGTCAGGCGCTCGCGATCCGCGGACGCTGGCACTCGTCGACCAGCACGGGAAGCGCTTCCGGATTGTCGATCTAGCGGGCCACCCCGTCGCGATAACGTTCGTCGCGACGCGCTGCACCGACGCATGTCCGATCGCCAGCGCGATGTTCTCGCGGCTTCAGGCTCGCCTGCGTCGCGACGGCACGAAAGCCACCTTGCTCACGGTGACGCTTGACCCGGGCTTCGACTCACCCTTCGTAATGGCGCGCTACGCGCGCGAGTGGGACGCCGACGCGCGGACGTGGCGTTTCGTAAGCGGGGATCCGAAAGCGATTGGCGCCATGATGCGGGCGCTGGGGGTCGTCGCCGTCAAGGGGAAAGACGGCATTCCGGACGAGCACTCGAGCTTCGTGTACGTGCT
The DNA here is from genome assembly GCA_039923715.1 of Vulcanimicrobiaceae bacterium. GTDB lineage: Bacteria > Vulcanimicrobiota > Vulcanimicrobiia > Vulcanimicrobiales > Vulcanimicrobiaceae > JBDTCF01. The sequence continues at coordinate 19,208 of JBDTCF010000172.1, read as the reverse complement.
CGACGCGCGTGGCCGGCTGACGCGGACCTTCATGCTCTCGACGAACTCGGTTGAGGACGTAGCCCGTGCGCTTCGTTCGCCGTCGGTGCGCACCGCCAAAACGTGATTTCGGTCGCGGCCGAACTCGCGGCGTTCGACGCGCTCGTCGCGAAGTACGCCGAGGTTCGCAGCTACGTAGTCGAAATCACGGGACGCGAGCGGAGCGGTGAGGGCTTCGTCGAGCGCGGGTTGCGGTTCTCGTTTCGAAAACCCGACCGCGCCGAAACCGTCGTCCTTTCCGGCTCTTCGGTCGGCACGCGCGTCGTGTGGAAGGGCGGTAGCCGCGTCACCGTACGCGTGCGTCCGATCGCGTTTGTCCCGCTGTCGCTCGATCTCCACGACAAGCGCGTGGTCTCGCCTCGAGGTAACACGATGTTGGCCGCAGATCTCGGGCGCGTCCTGAGGTGCTTCCAAGCGCACCGCGCGGACGTTCTCGAACGACGCGCGAAGCCTTCGGGTAACACGGCGATCGTTTTGGAACGGAAAGGCGGCGTCGCCTGTGCCGACGATCCGCCCGCCGACCGCGGCGTCACGCGAGACGTTCTCGTTCTCGGCCACGATGGCTGGCCCGTCCGTCGCGAGCGCTTCGCCGGCGCTCAACTCGTCGAGAGCTGGACGCTGGACAACCTCCGTACCAACGTCGATTTGCCCGACGCCGATTTCCGCTAACCAGGCGACGCGACGTACCCGCGGCTCGCCTCCTACATCATTGTCCCCAGCGAGTTTGTCTGGTGACGTGACTTCTACCCTACGGTTTGTCGTTGCTGCGGAGGGCGGCGAGTTCGCCGAAGAGTTCGCGTTCGCGGTCGCTTAGATCGGTCGGAAACGTTCCGATCAGCCGGACGTACTGGTCGCCGGCGCCGCCGCCTTTGATCTTCGGCATGCCGCGGCCGCTCAGTCGCAGCAGCTTGTTGCCTTGCGTCCCGGTGGGGACCGTCATGGTGACGTCGCCGGTCATCGTCGGAACCCGGACATCGCCTCCCAGGATTAACGCGTAGATGCTGACGGGCAAGTCGATGTAGAGGTCGTCGCCCTTGCGCGTGTAGGTCGGATCGTCGCTGAAGTGCACGACCAGGTACAAATCGCCGGCTGGGCCGCCGCCGACGCCGTGCGCGCCCTGACCCGCGAGCCGGATGCGCTGCCCTTCGCGTACGCCTTTGGGAATCGCGACGTCGAAGCGCTTGGTGGTGATCGTGCGTCCCGTGCCGTGACAGACCGGACAAATCGCATTGTTGAGCACGCCCGTTCCCCCGCAGTGGGGGCACGGCTCCTCGATCTGCAACGGAACGGCCTTCGAGCCGCCCGCGAACGCGTCGCGCAACGTCAGCTCCAGGGTCGTTTCCAGATCGCCTCCCCGTTGCGCGAAGGGCCGCTCTGCGGTCCGCGGTCGGCCGATTCCCGAAAAGAACATGTCGAAGAAGTCGGAGAAGCCGCTGGCGCCGTTGGGGGCGCCCCCGCCGAAACCTTGACTGTAGGCGTACCGACCCTCCTCGGCTTGCGTGTCGCGATAGCGCCGCTGCTGCTCGGCTTGGTGCGCGGCGCTTTGCCAATCGCTTCCGAGTGCGTCGTACTTACGCCGCTTGTCCGCGTCTCCGAGCACCTCGTACGCCTCGGATATCTCCTTGAATCGTTCTTCGGCGGCTTTCGGATTGGCGGGGTTGGCATCGGGGTGCCACTTGCGCGCGAGCTTCCGATACGCCGACTTGACGTCTTTCTCGGCGGCGCTCTTTGGAACACCGAGAACCTCGTAGTAGTCCTTGTAATGCACTGCTACGCCTCCAAACCGAGGACGTCGCTGCTATGCTCCGCGCTCAGGGTTATCCTCCGCATCACCCACGCGTTTCGCAACGATCACGCGGGCGGGGCGCAGCAGGTCGTCGCCGAGCATGTAGCCGCGCTGCACCTCTTCGAGCACGATGCCGTCATCGGTTTCGAGGACATCGCGCGTCCCGATGGCTTCCGCGAGATTGTGGTCGAACGGCCGTCCCAGGACAGCGATCGGTTTTACACCCTCACTTGCGAGCAGATCTTCGAACCCGCGCTGCGTCGCCTCGAGGCCCCCACGAAGCCCTTCGGAATCGATCTCGTAGGCGAGGGCGCGCTCGAGGTTGTCCAAGACGGGCAAGAATTTAGCGAGCAAGTTGCGCTTGACCGCGGCCGCATTGTCGAGGAAGCGACGTTCGCTGCGCTTTTTGAAGTTTTCGAAATCTGCCAGCGCGTACAGGTGCTGATTGCGGTGCTCCTCGGCCCGCGCGTTCGCCGCCTCAAGTTCGCCGCGCAGCATATCGCAGCTCTCGCAAGCTGTACCGCCGGACGCGGGCTCGTCATCGGCTGGCACGTTTGCCGTTTCTGAATCAATGTCCATATAGGTCCCTCGCCTCCGCGGCGCAGCGGGGGCTGCGTCGCGGAGACTGCGCCGAAGGCGCAAGCATTTTCAAGTTACCTTCGCGCCGTAGGCGAAGCCGGAGGCGCCCTCTTACTTGGCTTCTTTGAACTCGGCGTCGATCACGTCGTCGTTGGGAGCCCCCGCGCCGGCCGCGCCGTCGGGCCCCGGCGCCGCACCTTCGCCGCCGGCGCCGTTCGCGGAGCCACCGGTCTTCTGGTAGAGCGCTTCCGCCATCTTGTACGAGGCCTGCTGCAACCCGTCGGTCGCTGCCTTGATCTCCGCGGCCGTTCCGTTTTCGCTCTTGGCTTTTAGATCGGCGAGCGCGGTCTCAACGTCGGCTTTCGCCGCACCGTCGAGCTTATCGCCGACTTCCTTGAGCGACTTTTCGGTCGAGTAGATCAGGCTCGAGGCGGTGTTGCGAATCTCCGCCTCGTCTTTCTTGCGCACATCTTCGGCCGCCGAGGCCTCGGCATCGCGCACCATGCGCTCGACTTCTTCCTTCGAGAGGTTGGTCGAGGCGGTGATTGTGATCGTTTGTTCTTTGCCCGTTCCGAGGTCCTTCGCCGCGACGTTCACGATGCCGTTAGCGTCGATGTTGAAGCTGACTTCGATCTGCGGTACGCCGCGGGGCGCCGCCGGGATTCCCTCGAGCCGGAAGTTGCCGAGGATCTTGCTGTCGGCGGACATCTCGCGCTCGCCCTGGAGCACCTTGATATCGACGGAGGTTTGTCCGTCGTCGGCCGTGGTGAAAATCTGCGACTTCTTGGTCGGAATGGTCGTGTTGCGCTCGATGAGCTTGGTGTTCACGCCGCCGAGGGTCTCGATGCCCAGCGAAAGCGGGGTGACGTCGAGCAGAACGACGTCGCGAACTTCGCCCGAGAGGACTCCGGCCTGAATGGCCGCGCCAACCGCGACGACTTCGTCGGGGTTGACCGACTGGTTGAGTTCTTTACCCGTCAGTTTGCGGACGAGTTCCTGAACCACCGGCATGCGGGTCGAACCACCGACCATCACGACTTCGTCGAGCTTCGAGATGTCGAGCTTCGCATCGGCCAGCGCACTCTTGAACGGCTGAACCTGACGATCGGTGAGATCGGCGGTCATGCGCTCGAAGTCGGCACGCGTTAGCGTAACGTCGAGATGCTTGGGGCCGTTCTGGTCGGCCGTGATGAAGGGCAGGTTGATGTTCGCCTGCACGGTCGAGCTGAGTTCGATCTTCGCCTTTTCGGCGGCTTCGGTCAGGCGCTGCATGGCCTGCTTGTCGCCGGTTAGATCGATCCCCTGAGCCTTGCGAAATTCCGAAACGAGCCATTCCACGACGCGTTGATCGTAGTCATCGCCGCCGAGATGCGTGTCGCCGTTGGTCGCCTTGACTTCGAAAACGCCGTCGCCGACCTCGAGGATCGAAACGTCGAACGTCCCGCCGCCGAGGTCCCAAACCAAGATCGTTTCGCTGGCTTTCTTGTCGAGACCGTACGCCAGCGCCGCCGCGGTCGGCTCGTTGATGATGCGCAGCACGTCGAGGCCGGCGATCTTCCCGGCATCCTTGGTCGCTTGTCGTTGGGCGTCGTTGAAGTAGGCGGGAACGGTGACCACCGCTTTGGTCACCCGCTCGCCCAAATAGGACGAGGCGTCGTTCACGAGCTTCTGCAGGATCATCGCCGAGATCTCTTGCGGCGTGTAGTCCTTGCCGTCGATCTTGACGCTGAAGTCGGTCCCCATGTGGCGCTTGATCGACGAGATCGTGCGCTCGGGATTGGTGACCGCCTGACGCTTCGCCAGTTGCCCGACCAGGCGTTCGCCGGTCTTCGTGAAGGCGACCACGGACGGGGTCGTCCGGCTACCTTCGGAGTTTGCGATGACGGTCGGGGTTTGCCCCTCCATCACGGCGACGACGGAATTCGTCGTGCCAAGGTCGATGCCGACCACTTTTGCCATGTAGTTTTTCTCTTTCCGACCAGCCGGGACCATCGCTTCTCGGCCGGGCGGCGAGTGCTGCACGCGGCCGAAAATTGCCTTGCCTCTTACGACTGCTCAAGGATTGCGCCCACGGTCCGAAGGCCAAGGGCGCGCGTTACGGTTCGGTTCCTTAGATACGGGGCCGAAGCCAAAAAGTTGCTCCCGCGGAAGGGTCGGTTTCGAGCGCCCCTCCGCGGATTACCGACCTATTGCGGGTCGGCTAGGGACCGTTCTGGTCGCCGCCCTGTTGGCTGCCTGGCTGCTGTTGGGGTTGTTGGGGTTGCAGCGAGCCGATGTCGGCGGGACGCTCCTCGACCTTGATCGAGAGTAGCTTCTTCACGCCCGAACTCCAGACGTCCATGTTCAGGGTTTGGCCCGGCTTGGCCGCTGCGACCAGGGTCCGGAAGTCCTTATCGGTCAAGATGTCCTTGCCGTTGATCTTGAGGACGACGTCGCCCGGCTGCAGCCCGGCCTTGTCGGCCGCCGATCCGGAGACGACCTGAGTGATGGCGACACCCTTACCTTGATAGCCGATTTGGGTTCCGATGTCGGGGGTGAGCGTCACCGGCACGACGCCGATAAAGCCTTCCGAGGTGCCCTGGTGCGTCCCCGGGTTCTTTTCGAGGAGCGCGACCTGCTGCTTGACGGTGTTGGACGGGATCGCGAAGCCGATCCCCTGGGCGCCGGCTTGCGGGTTGGCGGTCGATTGGTTGACCCCGATGAGCCGGCCCTCGATATCGATCAACGGTCCGCCCGAGTTACCCGGATTGATCGGCGCCGAGGTTTGCATCAGTCCCTTGAACTGCATCGCCCCGCCCGACTCGCCGCCGATGGTCTCGTCGCGGTTGAAGCCCGAGACGACCCCGACGGTGACCGTTTGCTTGAGCTCGAACGGTTCGCCGATCGCGATCGCCCACTGCCCCTGCTCCAGCTTGTTGGAATCGGCAACCTCGACCGGCGGCGGCATCTTCGTGTAACCGTCAACCTTGACGAGCGCGAGGTCGGCCCCGACGTTCATCGAGTAGACGTGGCCCGGGACCCGGTCCCCGTTCTTGAACAGGACCTCGATTTTCGAGACCGTCCCGCCGTTGGGCGGTCGAACCACGTGGGCGTTCGTCACGATCAGCCCCGACGTGCCGGTGCGCTCGTAGATGAAACCCGAGCCGGAAGCCGTTCCGCGGTAGCGCTGGATGCGCTGCGGGCCCTGGTTTCCGCCGAAAAACTGCTGGAACGGGTCGGCCGGGACGACCTGCTGGCCGTTGACCGACACGTTAAGCGCCACGACCGACGGGGCGACCCGCTTGACGGCGCTGATGATCCGGTCTTGGTCGCTTCCGCCCGACGAAAGGGGCGCGGCGCTCAGCGCGGGCGGCGTGTTACCGCCGCCGGCAATGCCGGCAAAGTGGGTGCTGGCGTAGAGCATCATCGCGAAACTGCCGATGACGGCGCCGACAAGACCGACGATGGCGGTCCCCAAGACGCGTGAATTCATGGAACTCGTTGACTCCTCACTGTGAGCGGTGGACGATGTGCGGAAACTACCTGCGCGGCCGTGCGAAGTCGCAGTCCCGCGCCGGATTCTCTAAGAACTCTCATAGTATACCCCGTCCGGCGGGCTCTAGCGTTCGTCGGCGACGATCAATCCGTCGCGCAGACGGATCGTTCGCTTGGCATGGCGGGCGATTTCGGCGTCATGACTGACCATGACGATCGTCCGACCGCGCGCGTTCAGTTCCCGGAATAGGCCCATGATCTCTTCGCTGGTCTGCGAGTCCAGATTGCCGGTAGGCTCGTCGGCGAGCAGTACGGCCGGGTCGTTCACGAGGGCGCGCGCGATGGCGACCCGTTGCTGCTGCCCGCCGGAGAGTTCGTTCGGCCGATGAGCGGCACGGTCGCCGAGGCCGACCTCGTCGAGCCGCTGGGCCGCGGCCTGCTCGCGGCGACGCGGCGAGAGCCCGGCGTAAAAGAGCGGCAGAGCGACGTTTTTGAGCGCGCTCGTCCGCGCTAGCAAGTTGAACCCTTGAAAGACGAAGCCGAGCCGGCGCAGGCGGATCTTCGCGAGTTGACCGTCGTCGAGGGTGCCGACATCCGTTCCGTCGAGTCGGTAGATCCCCGTCGTCGGACGGTCCAGACACCCGAGCAGATTCATTAGGGTCGACTTTCCTGAACCCGAGGGCCCCATGATCGCGACGTATTCACCCGCTTCGATCGCAAACGAGACGCCCCGCAAGGCGTGCACCTCGATATCGCCCATCCGATAGGTCTTGGTGACCTCTCGAACGTCGATCGCGACCAGCGCGCGCTCACTCATAGTGGAGCGCCGCGATCGGATCGAGGGAGGCGGCGCGGTAGGCGGGATACGTACCGAATGCGAGCGCGACCACGGTCGCGAAGCCGGTTGCTATTCCGATCGAGCGGAACCACGGGATCGGCGCGACCACGCCGGAGATCGCGACGATCGCGAAGCGGTTGACCGCGCCGCCGAGCGCGACGCCGAGGAACAGCCCGACGGCGCAACCGAAGGCCGAGAGCAGCAGCGCCTCGATGAAAAATTGTGCCAGAATCTGGCCGCGCGTCGCGCCGATCGCTTTGCGGATGCCGATCTCGCGGGTGCGCTCCGCGACCGAGACCAACATGATGTTGAGGATGCCGATGCCCGCGACGACGAGCGAGACCGCCCCGATCAGCGCGACGACGAGCGTCAACGCGCCGAAAATGCCGTCGACGGCGGCGCCGAACGACTTGCGGTCGAACGTCTGATACTCGACATGACCCTTTTTAAGGGTCCGAAAATATTGGACGGTCGCGTGTTCGACGGCGGGCATGTCGGCGTCCGGCTGAATGAGAAAACGTGCGCCGAAAACCGTGCGCCCGCGCAGGTAGTCGCGCTCGTAGGTCGTGTACGGTAGAAAAACGTCGCCGCGGACGACGTTCGGCAAGATGCCCGTCTTCGGCCGTTCGAGCACGCCGGCGACGACGTAGCGGCGGTCGCCGACGCGCAGGCTAGCGCCGACCGGGTCGGTCCCCGGTTCGAACAGCGCGCGATAACCGTCGTCCGAAAGGAGCGCGACGTGCGCCGCGGTGGCGACATCTTCGGAAGAAAAGGCGCGGCCGAAGCGCAAGCCGGTCGTCACGAAACGTTGGTCGGACTCGCCGGCGAGCGATAGCCGCGAGTGGCGCCGCCCGGCTCGAACGAGCCGGGTGATGCCGCCGGCCGGAATGGCCTCGGCGATCCCGGCGATGCGCTCTTTTGCACGCGCGATGTCGTTCGGCCGAATCTGCGCGCGCGTGAAATCGCCCTGACGAACGTTCGGAATCAGCGTGAACGAACGGTCGTTGATGCTGCCGAGCACGCCGCCGACGGCGCCCGCCATGCCTGCTCCGAGGATCTGGATCGCGATCACGGCCATGACCCCGATCACGAGCCCTAGCGAAGTCAGGAGCGTGCGCGCCCGATTTGCCGCCAACACCGCCAGCGCTTCGCGGACATACTGATTCACGCGCGCAACGCCTCGATCGGATCCATGCGGGCGGCGCGCAGCGCCGGGTAGGTGCCGAAAACGGTGCCGACCAGCAGTGAAAATACGACCGCGACCGAGACGATCAGAAGGTACGGAATCGGCGCCGCGCCGACGTAGCGCGAGATCGCGCCATACGCGGCCAGCGTGGTTCCGAGTCCGAGCACCGTTCCAATGGCGCCGCCGATCGCCGAGAGGAGCGTGGCCTCGATGACGAACTGTAGTGCGATGTCGGCGCGGTTCGCACCGATCGCCTTGCGCAAGCCGATCTCGTGCGTTCGCTCGGTCACCGAGACGAGCATGATGTTCATGATGCCGATTCCGGCGACCAGCAAAGCCACGCCGCCGATCGCGGTCAACCCGGCGGCGATCAACCCAAGGACCGAGTTGAAGCCCGCAAGTTGGGCGGTCGCGTCCTGCGTTTGATACTCGGTGCGCGGACCGTGAAGGTGGCGGAGCGCCGCGATCGTGGCCGCGGTCGCTTCGTCGAGACGGTGCGGCGGCGCGGCGTAGATTTGCAAGAAGTCGACCGGACCCGGGCGCAGTTCGTGAAACGTGGTGTACGGAATCTCGACGTAGTCGCCGCCGGCGATCGTACTGAGCAGCGAGGACTTGAAGGCATCGTAGACGCCGACGATGCGAAAGCGCGAGCCGCCGATTCGCAAGGTTGCGCCGATAGCCGGGCGGTCGCCGAAGAAGCGGTGATAGAGCGGCTCCGAGAGGAGCGTCACGCGCGCTGCTTGGGCAACGTCGGCCGGATCGATGCGCCGGCCGGCCTTCAACGTCAGCGCGTCGTTGGGGCTACCTTCTTGCGAACTGACGCTCGTTTCGTAGGTGATCCCGTTTGCGCGCAACGCGTACGTACCGTTGTAGTTCGGTACGATCTTGGCGACGATCCCGGCGGTCGCATCGCGCAGCGCCGCGACGTCCCGGAACGCGATTGCGGCGCTCGCCGGGTCGTCTTGATTCGGGTCGACCGCGACGATCGCGCCCGGATCGCCGAAGCTCGCGAGGGTGCTCGTGATTCCTCCGGAAGCGGCCCGGCTGACGCCCAGGACGCCGATGATCGAGGCCGTCCCGACGATCATCCCGAGCATCGTCAAGAGCGAGCGGACGCGGTTACGCCAGATCGCTTCGAATGCTTCCCGCGCGTACGCGCCGAGCCGCTTCACCGCACGCGCGAACCGTCGCGCAGCGCCGGATTTCGTTCGACCACGATCCGCATTCCGGCCGCAAGACCTCGGCGCACGATGGTCTGCGTATCGCTCGCACTTCCCAGGGTAACGTCGGTGCGTCGCGCCACACCGTCGCGCACCACGAACACGTAGGGTTTGCGGTTGCCCTCGCGGCGAATGGCGTCGTTGGGGACCACCAAGACGTGCGCAACGTGGTGCGTCGTGATGTCGACGTCGACGCTCATGCCGTCGCGCAAGAAGGGCAACGTGCCGTCGAGTGCGATCGTCGCGAGCACCTGGCGCGAGGTGTTGGAGGGGTCGTCGCTCTTCTGCGCGACCGCGCCGACGTGGGCGACGCGTCCGGCCAAGGACTTCCCCGCAAAGTCTTCCCCGCTGACGCGCACCTTTTGCCCGGTGGTTACGGCGTTGACATCTTGTTCGTCGATCTTGGCGCGCACGACGAACCGATCCCCTTTGGCGACCGTTACCAGCGCTTGCCCGGCGGTGACGGGATCGCCCGGTTGCAGCGTGCGATACGAATCGCCCGGCTCTTCGGCGACGGTCTGCACGACGCCATCGAAGGGGGCGCGAATCTGCAGGCGGTCGACCGAGTCCCGATCGTACCCGGCCTGCTCGTTCGCGCGGGCCGCGTCGTCGCGCGCGGCAGCCACGTCGCTGGACTTGTTCTGCGACGCGGTCGCGCGAGCCGCGTCGAGCGCCGCTTGGGCTTGCCGGACCGCGTCTTCGCTGGCGCGCAGGCGGTCCCCGAGCGTCTGGCGTTGGCGGCCGAGTTGGCCTTCGATGATCGTTCGCTCGCGGTGCGCCTGGTCGGCGCTGACGTTCGCCTGGTCGAGGCGCGCCTGCGCTTGATCGAGTGCGTCCTTCGAGATCGCTTTCTGCGCGTACAGATCGCGGTCGGCGGTCGCGATGCGTCGTGCCTCGCGCAAATCGGTGTCGGCTTTCGAAACCGCGGCGTCGGCCTGCAGGCGCTGGTCCTCTGCGCCCTGACCGCTGTAGCCAAGACCGGACTGCTGTCCGGACGCGAGGTCTTGCCGTGCCTGGACGAGTGTCGCCCGGGCTTGCTGCAGGTTCGCCTGCGCCTGGACGACCGACGAACGGTTCTGGGCGGGGATTACGGCATTCGTAGCGGCGGCGCTTTGCGCGCGGGCGGCCGCCGCCGCGGCTGCGGCACGGTCGGCGGCGAGCGTCGAGACGAGTTGCGGATTCTCGAGGGTCGCGACGACTTGGCCCGCGACGACTCGGTCGCCCGGACGCACCAGCAGGCTTGCGAGATTTCCGCTGACGAGCGCGGGGAGCGCTTGCGTTTGGGGCCGCTGCACGACGCCGGTTTCGGGCAGCGTGACGCGAAATTCGCGATACGCGACCGTCTCGGTCCGAACGGCGAGCGCGGCGTTCTTGGGCCGCAGCACGAGCGCCGCGATGACTGCGAGCAGGGCGACGGCGACGACGATCGCGACGGTGCGGCGGCGAAGGCGCATGCTATCGAAACTCCACGGCGGCGACGGGATCCGAGGTGCCAAGGGCGATTCGGAGCCGAACGACCGAAACCGCGTAGGCGACTCGCGCGCTCACGAGGTCGCTTTGCGCTTGCAGCGCGGTCTGTTCGGTCGCGTTCGCGTCGGTGAACGAGATGAGACCGTTCGCGTACTGCAACTGGGCGATCCGGGCCGATTCGCGGGCAAGGGTGACGTTTGCCGTAGCCAAGGTGAGATTTGTCGCGTTCGTTTGTGCGTCGCGCAGCGAGTGGCGAACGTCGAGTTCCACCGCGCTCCGTGCATTCGCGAGAGCGGCTTGCTGCGCTTCAATTTGCGCGCGGGCGGCCCGGTGCGCGGCGTGTCGCGAACCGTAGTCGAGCAAGGGCACCGTGAGGGTCGCGGTCGCCCCGATCTGCCAGAAGCCGGGCGTGCCGCGGACCACGGGCGGAAGGACGACCGGCGGCGGAATGACGACGCTCGGCGGCGCGATTTGGCGCAAAAGTTGATACTGCGCCTGGGCCGCCGCGTTCTGCGCGTCGATCGCTTGTTGCTCGGCGACGAACTGCGTGGGCGAGGTCTGGTTCCCGAACGCGCCGTTTAGCGCGATCTGGGGCCGGAGATCGGCGTCGATCGCGCCGTTCGCGAGGACCGCCGCCGCGACGTTCGCACGCGCGGCGGAAACGTCGGCTCGGGAAGCTTCGGCCACGGCGACCAACGTCGTCACCGGCGTGGTCGGCAGCGGGGGCTGTGGTACGGTGTGCGGCAGGGCGAAGGCGACGTCGAGGGGCGCGCCGATTTCGTTCGCCAACGCCTCGCGCGCGTTGGCGGCGTCGGCCAGCGCCGAGACGAGATCGGCTTGCGCTCGGGTCTCGGCGACTTGCGCGCGCAGCGTATCGACGCCCGCCGTTCGCCCGACGCGTTCGTTCGCGCGCGCGGCATCGAGCAAACGCCGCTGGTAGGTCCGGTTTCCCTCGGAAACCGCAATCGTCTCCTGTTTTCCGGCAAGTGCGAAGAACGCACCGGCGACCGCAGCCGCGACTTGATCGCGAGCGCGTCGCAGGTCGGCGCGTGCGCTCTCCACGTCGCGTGCGTCTTCCTGAGCGAGCACCTGGTTCAACGAACCGTTGTAAAGCTGCCACTGCGAGGAGATCTGGGCGGTGTTCTGCGAGAAGTTTCCCTGTTGCGAGAGTCCGAACTGGGCGAACTGTCCCTGGGCGTTGGACGACTTCGAGAGTTGGTTGCCCAGTTGTCCGGAAATTGAAGGAAACTCCGTGGCGTGCGCTTTGGCGTATTGCGATTCCAGATTGGCGACGTTCGCCGTCTTCGCCAGGAGCGTCGAATCGTGCGCCAGCGCGTAACGCACCGCTCCCGGAAGGTCGAACGTGGCCTGGGCGATCGCGGGCGTTGCGAACGCGAGGACGAGCAAGAATCCAAACGGCGCCACCGTGGCCTTCGGTTGGAAAAACGTGAGGCGGTGACGCGATACCCCACCTCCGCGCCGACCGCCCGTTGCAGATACGCCCCCGGCCGGCCCGTGTTTCAAGATCTCGTTCTCAATTTCCGACCGTGACAAGCGCCATCGCGAGCGCGATGCCGAAGGCGATCAGGAGCGCCGGGACGAGGCGCATCTTGGCCAGCGAGGCGATTCCGTAGCCGAGCAAGAGTGCCGACCAGAGCTTGGTCGGGTCCCAATACCCCAGGAACACCAGCTCCCGCTCGGATCCATGCGGTCGCAGCGACGCGAGGGTGATGGGCGCCGCGAGCAGGATCTTGCCGAACGATGCGAACGATGCCGGATCACGAACGTGGATGAACGCCGCACCCACGAAGTCTCCGAGGCTGCCGACGAACGCGCAGTTCATGCACAGCGCGAAGAACGCCGCGTACCCGAGCCGATCTCGCTGCCCTAGCGTCGTCGCGGCGAGCAAACCGGCGACGAGTCCCCAGATCACCAAAGGTCCGAGGACGGTCGCGAGCACGTTGACCAAAACCAGGTCCCGGACGGCCTGAGTCGCGGGCAATCCCGCCGAGGTCCCGCCGGGGCGGGTCTGCGCGAGCGAAACGTGCGCTAAGGCGGGTTCGAAGAGGTAGAGGGCGGCCAGCTCGAGCCCGACCGTCAGCAGATAGGCGGCGAACCAGCGCCGTTCGAGGCCGATCGTGGCGAAGGCGCGCCGTGGCCGCACGAGGAGGTCGCCCAGAACCCGAAGACCGGCGACGGGCGAGGGGGGCGACGAGACGAGATCGGACCTAGGTTCACGCACGTTCGCCCCATTGGCCCGGGCGCGTCGCGGCTCCTTATTTGGGGCTGGCCGAACCTCCCGGCTGCGGCAAGAGTTTCTGGAGCGGGAGGCGGCCCTCGACGACCGCTGCCGCCTGCTCGAGACCCTCGCGGCGTAACTCGAGGAGCCGGAACCGGAGATAGGTGGCAAAGCGCCGCTTGGCGCGGGCCGAGTAAAGGTCCGTCTGGACCGCCGGCAGCAAGCGTTGGGCGGACGCGGCCGGCCGGTGCGGACGCGAGCGATCCGCCGGCGCCCGATGCGCCGTGGCGGCGGGCGGACAAAAAGTCAGGGCGGCCAAGGCCGCGAACGCCGCAAACACCCTTCACATCACCTCTGGAACCCACTTCACGCAACGCGGCGGCCTCAACTAGGCTCGCCCGCAATAGGAACGCTTTGAATCAAACCAACCCGGTGGGCCAATCGGATGCCCTCATTGTCCCGGCTCCGCCGAACGAGCCTTACCTGCGAATCGTCCCGTTGGGCGGTTGCGGCGAGATCGGCCGCAACATGACCGTGATCGAGACCGCGAACGACTTGGTCGTGGTCGACTGCGGGCTCATGTTCCCCGACGACGATATGTACGGTGTCGACATCGTCATCAACGACTTCACCTACCTGCGCGAACGGGTCGATAAGTTCCGCGCGCTCCTGGTGACGCACGGACACGAAGACCACATCGGCGGGATTCCCTACCTGCTCCGCGAGTTTCGCGTGCCCGTCATCGGGACGCCGCTATCGCTCGCGCTGATCCGCGCCAAGATGCGCGATCACAAGTTCGACGACAGCGCCTTCGTCGCGGTTCAGCCCGGGGCGCGCGTTCGCCACGGCGAGATCGAGACCGAATTCGTCCACATCAACCACAGCCTGGCCGGCGCTTGCGCGCTGGCGCTCCGGACGCCGCTGGGCACCGTCTTTCACACCGGAGACTTCAAGTTCGACCAAACACCGATCGATGGGCGCCCTGCCGATTTCGCCGCGATCGCGCGCATCGGCGACGAGGGCGTGCTGTGCATGCTCTCGGACAGCACGAACGCCGAACGTCCGGGGCACACGCCCTCGGAGCGGACCGTCGGCGACGCCTTTGCGAGCATCTTCGCGGCGGCGGCCGGACGGATTATCGTCACCTCGTTCGCGTCGAACGTGCCGCGCATCCAACAGGTCGCCGACCAGGCCTCGCGTTTCGACCGAAAGCTGGCGTTCCTCGGGCGCTCGCTGCAAAACGTCGTTCACTACGCGACCGAACTAGGACACCTCGACATCGAGCCCGAGCGCGTTATCCGGCTGGAAGAGATCGACGACTATCCGCCCGAGCGGGTGGTGGTGATGACGACTGGTTCGCAAGGCGAACCGATGTCGGCACTCACCCGCCTTTCGGTGCGGGATCATCCCCGGATGAAGATCGTTCCCGGCGACACGATCGTGATCAGTGCGACGCCGATTCCCGGCAACGAGAAGAGCGTCGCCAAAACGATCAACAACCTCTATCGCCTGGGTGCGAACGTCATCCACGGTACGGACGGGCGGGCGCACGTGTCGGGCCACGGCTCGCAAGAAGAGCTGCTGCTGATGCTCAATCTCGTTCGGCCGCGGACCTTCGTGCCGGTACACGGCGAGTACCGGATGCTCGTCATGCACGCGCGGCTCGCGCAGCGCACCGGGGTCAGTCCCGAGGACGCCTTCATCCTCGAGGATGGCGACGTGTTGGAACTCAACGCGGGGACGGCCGGAAAAATCGGCAAGACCTACGGCGGGAACGTCATGGTCGACGGCACGGGCGTGGGTGACATCGGCGAGGCGGTCTTGCGCGACCGCAAGCATCTCGGGAACGACGGCATCATGATGGTCGTCGTGACCGTCGATGCCGAAGAGGCGCGCGTGGTTGCCGGTCCCGACCTCGTTACGCGCGGCGTGTTCTACCTCCCCGAATCCGAGGGCGTGATGGGCGAACTCAAAGCGACGCTCGACGACATCCTTCGCGGGTGCTCGACCGAGGGCATTCGCGACGTGGCCACCGTCAAAGAACACATTCGCAGTGGTCTCGCCAAGGCGATCTATGGCCGAACCAAGCGCCGTCCGATTGTCATTCCCGTCGTAATGGAAGTCTAGCCTCCCGGCGGGAAGACGTTGACGTTGGCGATCGTACTCGCGCTCCTCGCCGCGCTCGTTTACGGTTCGGCGGATTTTTTCGGCGGGATCGCAAGCCGCCGGACGCCCGCGGCGACCGTCGTGGTCGTTTCACAGGTGATCGGTCTAATCGTGCTGGCCGTCGCCTCGCCCTTCGTACGCACCGAGGCGACCACGGGCGACGTCGCGTGGGGCATCGCGGCCGGCTTCTTCGGAGCGATTGCGATCGCCGCGCTCTATGCGGCGCTCGCGGTCGGCCGCATGGGGGTCGTTTCGCCGATTACCGCGGTGACCGGCGCGGCGATCCCCGTCGTGGTCGGCTTGACGCACGGAGATCGCCCTTCGGGTCTTGCGCTGGCGGGCGTGGCCATTGCCCTTGTTGCGGTGGCCCTCATCTCGGGTGTGGCCGAAGCTCGCCTGGGGTTCTTGAGCGAGCGCGCGACGCTGCTCGCGCTGACGAGCGGTCTCGCGATCGGCTTCCTTTACATCTGCCTCGGTCGCGGCGGCGTGCACGCGGCGCTCGCGCTGTTGGCTGCAGCGCGTGCCACGTCCCTCGTCATCCTGTGCCTCTATCTGCTGGTGCGGCGCGAGCCGTTGTGGCCGGGACGCCTGGCGTTGCCGACGATTGCGCTAGCCGGTGCGCTCGACATGTCGGCCAACGTGCTCTACGTGTTCGCGACCCACGGGGCGATGCTCGCGATCGTTGCGGTGGTCACCTCGCTGTATCCGGCCGGTACGGTCGTGCTTGCTCAGGTGTTCCTCAAAGAACGCTTGAGCGGCTGGCAGTGGCTCGGGCTGGCGCTGGGTGCGGGGAGCGTGGCTCTGATCGGAATCTGATTACCCCAAAAGTTAACGAAAGATGAAGGATATACCCGTCGTCCTGCTAACCGCTGCGTTCATCGGAGAACCCGGCTCCGAATTCTTTAGTTTGTTTGAGGGTACACAACATGCTTCATCTCCGAAACGGGAGAGAGGCGCGGGTGCGAATCCAGCGAGGCGTCATTGGAACGGCGCTGGCTCTCGTGCTCCTGCTCGCCTCCTTCGGCCCCGCCATGGCAGCCCTGACCGGAACCCTAAACGGAACGGTCACCGAAACCAGCACCCACGCGCCGCTCGCCAACGTTAAGGTGACGGCGGTCTCGCCCAGCGGACACGCGACGGCGACGACCAACGCGCAGGGTTTCTTCTCGCTAACCGGCGTGCAGCCCGACACCTACACGGTGTCGTTCGAACTGCCCGGCTACGAATCGTCGAGCGTCACCGGCGTCACGGTCAACGCCGAGCAGATCCAGACGGTCTCTGAGGTTCTCGGTAAGTCTCTGCGCACGATCGGTCGCGTGACCTCGCGCAGCGCCGGTTCGGCCTACCAGCCTAACCAAACCACCGACACCTACACGATCACGAACAGCCAGATCATCACGAGCCAAGGCCGCGACAACAACAATAACGAGGTCACGCTCGTTGGGTCGCTGCCGGGTGCGGAGGTCGACTCGAGCGGATACCCGTCGCTGCGCGGTGGTCGTGAGAATGAGATTGGCTTCGAGTACGAAGGCATCAACTACACCGAGCCCTACTCGAACCAGTTCGCCAACAGCCTGCTGTTGAACGGCGTCGGTTCGCTGCAAGTCTCGCCGGGCTCCGGCGACGCCTCGCAGGGGAACTCGGGAACCGGCGTCATCAACTTGATCGCCAAGCGCGGAACCTATCCCGGTTTCGGCATGCTTTCAGGCGAAGTTGCGACGCAGACGTTCTGGCACGACGCGATCGCCGAGTACGGCTTCGCTACGCCGAACGGCCGCTTCTCGAACTACTTCAAGTACATCGGGCAGCGCCAGGCCGAGCTCTACGGTGCCCGTAACAACAACCTTGCCGAGATCGGTGAGTACAACGGTAACAAGTTCAACGTCGTCAACGACTTTGTCGACAACATGATTTATAAACTCGGCAAAGCGCAGACGAAATCGCTGCAGCTGTTCTACGAAGGCCAGGTCGTTCAATACGCGGTCGGCGCGGCCATCCCGCAAGATAGCAGCGCGCTGTATCGCGTGGGCGATCCGCTCGTAGACAATCGCTTGGCACAGGTCTTCAGCCTGGGATTTCTTCCTTGGACCGGCACCCAAGTCAGCAATTTGCGGTACCTTTATCCCGGGCAAACGGCGCCAGGCACGGCGCTGAACGGTCGCTTACCGAGCTACAATCAGCCGCTTCAAGCGTTTAAGCTGCAGTTTAACGACAATCCCAACGCATCGACGTACTACAATCTTCGATTCTATCGCGTCAATGCCGTCACGACATTCGATTTTCCGCAGACGATCCCGGCGCCCGCAGGCACTAACGACTATCAGATCCTCCAGGGCGGTCTGCGCAGCGGGGGGGCCTTTGATCTGAACAAGCAGCTCAATGCGAAGAACCTTCTGTCGCTGGGCGCTCGCTACGACTTCGACACTCCGGTATTTTCGGACCAACAGTCGCGCGCCGGATTGTATAACTTGATGGGCTTTAGCGAATTGAACGGCGGCTCACCGGTATTTTCCGGCGGGCAAGGCTCGGAGATCTTCGATTTCATTCCGGCCCAGCCGTCGTACTCTGGGCCGTCCTCGACCTCTCCCTGCCCGGGAACGCCCCTCGGGATCCAATGCGGTTACCTGTCCCAATACTTCCCGCACGGTATCCCGCGCGTGCCGCCTCAGGTACTTGACGAGCCATACACCCGTCAGGAGTACGGCCTCTACGCAAAGGACGATATTCAGTTCAATTCCCGTCTGAAAGCGTCGCTCGGCTTGCGTCTCGACGGATCGAATCTGCAGTTCGGCAATCTGCAACAGCAGTTCGGTATGCCGAACGGCTCGAACGCGCAGATCCGTCCGCTCGTACTGGAACCCCGCGTTGGAGTTTCGTACGAAGTGACGCGCAACGACAACGTTTCGGCGTCGTTCGGAAACAGCATCCAGAACCCGTACTTCTCGAGTATGGTGAACACCATCAACCCGGCGTTCTTCTCGCAGTTTTCGAAGGTTCCGGCGTACGACAACTTCACCGGAAACCAGGGTCCGGCGGTCAAATTCTGTGGGATTCACGCAAATCTACCGTGCGCCAGCTACGCCGACCAGTTGTTCTGGGAATACCAGAATGCGGTAGGCCTTCCGGTGTTTCCGGTGAAGCCGGAGCGCTTCACAAACGTTGACTTCAGTTACGCGCATCAGTTCCGCGGAAACTTAGCTGTAAAAGTAACCCCCTTCTACCGTGAAGGGTCGGACATCGTCGTCTCGACCAATCCAATTATCAGTCAACAAAACGGCGTTCCCCAGCTTGGCCCGACTTCAACAACGAACGACGGGAAAGAAAAAACGACCGGGGTCGAGTTTCAACTAACCAAAGACGCGGCCTACGGTTTCTCAGGTCAGTTGACGGCCACGTACATCAACGAGTTTTCGAACATCCCGCCGCTCGCTTCCGCCGAGGACGTGTTTCCATCCATCGCGCCCGCATCGTTGGCCCTCGGGAAGCAGTATCGGGTCGGTTTCTTGTCGCCGTTCGTAGCGCAGCTCTCCCTGCAGTACAAGACGCACAACGGATTCCGCATCAATCCGGTCATCCAGTACACGCGCGGCTACCCCTACAATCAGGGCTCTCAGACGGCGTTTCAACTGCCGAACGGAACGTTTACCACCGTTCCCAACACGAACCTGACGGCGCCCAACGGGTCCGCGCTGGCTCCATGCTACGTCGACCCCGGAAACCCGGGATCGTATACGAATCCGCACTTCGTGGCGTGCCGAGGAACGGCCGAATCCGGCGATCCGGGCGGCATCCTCTCGAACGCGCGATTCAATACGGACGTAACGATCGAGTACCAGCCGCCGCGTTCGAAGGTGACGTTCGGCATTCAGGCGCTTGGCTTGTTCAACAACATTTACGGCTATCCGCAGTATAACGACTGCTACCAGCCGGTTGCTACCGGCGTTTCAGGGCCGGCCTCGGGCGGCCCGACTCCGAATTCGTGCGCAAATAGCAACTACTCTTACGGCAACGGCTACAACGGACGTACGAACATCCGCGGGACGTCTCCGTACTTGATCATCCCCAATAACAACTTCGGGTTTACCGCGGCCTCGACGCAGACGCCGTTGCTGACCCTCTTCTACGTGCAGGTCAAGCTATAATGGCGTTTCGTTTCACGAAGGCAGCCCTCGTGGCGGCAACGGTTTCGGCCGTTGCCGCCACGGGCTGCA
>JBDTCF010000171.1:0-16724 GCA_039923715.1 Vulcanimicrobiaceae bacterium | reverse complement strand
TTTCGTCGATGCGCGTCACGTACCACAGATCGGGCGTGGCTTGTCCGCTCGTTTCGGTCACCGTTCCGGAACTGGCATGCGGTGGGAGCACCTTGGGCGAGTACGTCAGCTTGACGACGCGCGCGCTCGCATCGATCCAGATCGTTCCGTCGCCGTGCTGCGCGTCGTGGACCTGGCTCGTGAAGGGGACGGCCATCGTCCCCGCCGCGCACGTAGCACACGCCGACGGGCTGCCGAAACGATAGTCTGCGGTAAAGCGCGGGTCGTACGGTTCCTTGAAAAACACCTTACCGTTCGACCAGTCTTGATTGGTCTGAGCGTTCCGTTTGTCCAGGGCGGCGCGCTCGAAGGTCGAGTGGTCCCGAACGATGCGATAGTACGCGATCTTTGCAAAGGCGCCGTCGCGCATGAGGTATCCGCTATCGCTCTCCTCGCGGTGCCGAACCGGCCCGGCGCTCACGTCGGTCGAAAAGTGCCGTTCCATGCCGATCGTGCCCTTGACGCTCGCCGCGTACGCGAGAACGGCCCGGGCGACGATCGGTGGAACCGCCACCGCCGGCGCCTGCGCGGCCCCGGCGTTCGCGCCGGCCACCCCAATCGCGAGCGCGCACAGCAGCGCCGCTCGCCGACTCAGCCACGTGGTCGCCCTTCGTTCCTCAAATCGCATGTGCACGTAACGCTCGCGCGACACCTGGCGTTCCGCCCGCGCAACTCGCAACGTGAGCCGCCTCTAGCCGGCTCCCTGCAGGACGCGCAGAACGCTGGCGCAGACAGTCTCGCCGCGTTGATTGATCAAGTCCCAGCGGAAATCGACAACCCCCTGACCCGGCTGCTTGTCGTTCTTCGCGACGACTTCGATCTCGAGGTGGATGGTGTCGCCGATCAGGACGGGCTTGGTGAAGCGCACGCGTTCGGCGCCGTAGTTCGCCACGATCGTACGGGAATCGGGCGGCACGCCGAGCCCGGCGCCAAAGGCCCAGACCATCATCCCGGGCGCGATCCGCTGCCCGAACGACGACGCTTCGGCGCGCTCGCGGTCCGAATGAATCCAAAACCAGTCGCCGGTCAACGAGCACCACATCACGATATCGGTCTCCGTGATGGTGCGCGCGCGCGTCGTCTGTCGTTCGCCGAGCGTGAGTTCATCGTAGCGCCGCGCAAGCAACGGAACGTCCTGGCTCACTTCTCGTCCAAACGCAAGACGGCCATGAAGGCCTCCTGCGGCAGATCGACGCGCCCGACGCGCTTCATGCGCTCCTTGCCGACCTTCTGCTTCTCAAGCAGCTTGCGCTTGCGGGTAATGTCGCCGCCGTAGCACTTCGCAAGCACGTTCTTGCGCATCGCAGCGACCGTCTCGCGCGCCACGATCTTTCCGCCGATCGCCGCCTGAATTGGCACGTCGAACATCTGCCGCGGAATCAGCTCCTTCAGTTTCTCGACGAGCGCGCGCCCGCGTGGCGCCGATTTCTCGCGCGCGACGATGAACGACAGCGCGTCGACCGGCTCGGCGTTCAAAAGGATTTCGAGTTTGACCAGATCGCCTTCTCGATAGTCGCTGGGCTCGTAGTCGAGCGACGCATAGCCTTTCGTCCGCGACTTCAATTGGTCGAAGTAGTCGACGATCAGTTCGGCCAGCGGGAGGTCGTAGGTCAAGATCACGCGACCGTCGGCCAGGTACTCCATGTTCCCAAGCGTGCCGCGCTTGGCTTGCGTCAGCTCCATGATCGCACCCACGTACTCGGGCGGCGCGATTACGGTCGCCTTGACGTACGGCTCCTCCATCAAGGCGGTCCGGTCGCGGGGCGGCAGTTTCGCCGGGTTATCGATCAGTTCGACGCTGCCGTCCGTCAAGGTGACCCGATAGACGACGGAGGGCGAGGTCGCGATCAAATCGAGGTTATAGTTGCGCTCGAGCCGTTCTTGCACGATCTCCATGTGCAAAAGACCGAGGAAACCGCAACGGAACCCAAAGCCGAGCGCGATTGAACTCTCCGGCTCGAAGTGCAGCGAGGCATCGTTGAGCGAGAGCTTCTCGAGCGCGTCGCGCAGCTCGGAGACTTCCACGCCTTCGTTCGGATAGAGGCCGCAATAGACCATCGGAACGATCGGCTTGTACCGTTTGAGCGGTTCCAAAGCGGGCCGCGCTGCCTCCGTGATCGTGTCGCCAACGTCGATATCGCCCAGCGACTTGATGTTCGCGATCACGTAGCCGACGTTCCCGACCTCGAGCGCCGGCGTCTTTCGCATGTCGGGCTTGAAGACGCCGACTTCGGTACACTCGTAGACCTTCTTCTGCGCCATCGACATGAAGCGCGTTCCGGGTCGCAGCGAACCGTCGACGATGCGGACGTAGGAGACGACGCCGCGATAGCTGTCGAACTGCGCGTCGAAAACGAGTCCGCGGAGCGCTCCGTTGTTGCCGGCCGGCGGCGGGATCCGCTTGACGATCGCTTCGAGGATCTCGTGGATCCCGATGCCTTCCTTGGCGCTCGCGAGAATAGCATCGCGCCCCTCGATGATCAGCAGGTCCTCGATCTCCTTGCGAACGCGCTCCGGGTCCGCAGCTGGGAGATCGATTTTGTTGATCACCGGAACGATCGTAAGATTGTTTTCGAGCGCCAGGTGATAGTTCGCGAGGGTTTGCGCTTCGATGCCCTGCGCCGCGTCGATGACGAGCAACGCACCCTCGCACGCCGCGAGCGAGCGCGAGACCTCGGAGCTGAAATCGACGTGCCCGGGCGTATCGATAAAGTTCAGCTCGTACTGTTGCCCGTCGGCCGCCGAATACGTTAACGTCACCGGGTGCATCTTGATGGTGATCCCGCGCTCGCGTTCGAGGTCCATCCCGTCGAGGAACTGGGCTTCCATCTCGCGGTGCTCGACCGTGCGCGTAACCTCCAGCAGCCGGTCCGAGAGCGTCGTCTTCCCATGATCGATGTGCGCGATGATGCAGAAGTTGCGAACGTTCGTCGCAACCGCCCCAGGATGCTTCGATGCTACGGGCACGTCGCTAGCGCCCCTAGCGATAAAGACAATATGCGGGCGGAATCGAGCGCATAACCCAACCGACGAGGAGGATCACGACGAGGAACGAGAGGTCGAGCCCACCGATCGGCGGGATGATCCGCCGTAGCGGAATGAGGACGGGTTCGACGATGCGCGCCAGGTACGAACTCCAGCGCCCCTGCAAGTTCGGCACCCACGAGACGAGCGCGTAGAGCAGCATGATGATCCAAAACGCCCGCAGCACCCAGCCGAGCACCAGCCACGCGCTGCACGAAATGTCGTTCACGCGCCGACCATTCGGCGCACGCGGATGCCAAGCATTTGCACGACCGAAGATTCGCTTACTTGAGGCTCGCCAGGACTTGCGGCGGCACCCCGGTTAGGTAGGGCGCCGGATCGATTGGGTTGCCGTCGCGCATGATCTGATAGTGCAGGTGCGGGCCGGTCGCGTCGCCGGTAGCCCCGACGCGCGCGATCGCTTCCGTTTTCACCACGTGTTCGCCGGGGTGAACGTCCGCACTCGAGAGATGTGCGTACCACGTGTGGTAGCCATTTCCGTGGTCGATATCGACCTTAAGGCCAAATCCGCCGTCGTAGGCGGCCGAGACGACCGTCCCCGCGGCGGCGGCGTGGACCACGGTCCCGTAATCGGCGTCGAGGTCGAGTCCCTTGTGAAACGAGGGCCACGGGTCGACCCTCCAGCCGAACGTCGAGGCGATCGACGAGCCGGGGACGGGATTGACCGACGGGATCAGGGCGATCGTTTCGGCGCGCGCCAAGTCGGCCAGGCGACGCACGTTGAGGATCCGGAAGGCGAGCCGCTGGAGCCGGTTCTCGTCCGCACGGACCCGGACGGAGGCGTCGGTCAAGCGGTTGAGGCGCGAGGCGACCGCGCGATAGCGCGGGCTCTGTAGCGAGATCGTCGAGGCCTTGGCGGGCGCGGCCGGCTGCGGGTGCGGATCCTTCGCGGCACGCCCGCCGACGGGGGGCGCGTCCGGACCGAACAACCGTCGCAGATTGCGGTTCTCAGCTTGAAGCCGATGCAGTTCGCTGCCGAGCGCGCGCGTTTGGCGGTCCATGGTCCCGAGCGCGTCGTCCTGCGAGCGTGACTGCTCGCCGAGCCGGCGCACTTGCGCTTCGGCGCCCTTGAGGGTCGAGACGTAATAGCCGGCGCCGGCGCCGAGCCCCACCGTCAGGACGAGCGCTAAAGCCGCGAGGTGGCGCCGGCCGACCTCCATGCGGTGGATCGCGTTTCCGCGCCGCGGGATGATCTTGATGAGATAGCCGTTCTTCAAATCGTCATTCCCGTCCGCGCCATCGCGATCGCCTGCTGCTCTTCCTTGGAGGCGTCGTTCTGCGGGACATACTTGCGCACGGATTTCCCGTACGTACGGGTCTCTTCCCGAGAGTAAATGCTCGTCAGGACGACGCCGTCGCCCTCGAGGTTGAGGAGTGCAAGCGCGTACGAGAGATCCGACCCAACGTCGCTAAACGAGTTGTAGCGGACGAAGCCGAGTCGAAAAACGTCCCGACGCGCGACCCGTTCAAGTTCGGACAGGCGCTCCTCGGTCCTCTTCGCCAGGGTCGCGTCCAGCCCGCGGTCCCGGACATCGGCGGCAATCGCGTCACCGGGACCGGTCTCGCCCCGCAGGATCCGTCC
Organism: Vulcanimicrobiaceae bacterium; assembly: GCA_039923715.1. Taxonomy (GTDB): domain Bacteria; phylum Vulcanimicrobiota; class Vulcanimicrobiia; order Vulcanimicrobiales; family Vulcanimicrobiaceae; genus JBDTCF01. The sequence goes on along the minus strand of JBDTCF010000171.1, from coordinate 12,058 downwards.
GAGCTGGGCCAGGCGGGGTCCCACGACCACGAAGTGATAGACTCCCAGTGAGAGCACGGCGCCCAAGAAGGCGCCGAGCGCGGCAATCGTGGTCGTCGGCATCGCCACAGACTACGACGCCGGCCGCGACCCGCCTCGCAAGGCGGCACGCGACGCCGATCGGAAGACCGTGAGGGAACCAGGAGTTCCGCGGCACACGCGCTGGCCCGCTTACCGTTGCTCCCTCCCGGGCCTGGCGGGGTTCACAGGGACGCGTTGCGCGGGGCCCGGCCCCCGCACGGCCGTCCCATGATAGCACGGCTGCGCAACGCCGTCCGGGCGCTACCGGGCGGCGACTTCGGCACCGCCGACCGCTTCGCCGACGAGCAAGCAGACGTTGCCGAAGGCGACGATTGCGCTCGCTACTCGGCGCCGGATCGAAGGGTGCGGACGCGGCGCGGCCGCCGGGACGAGATGCAGCCAAGCCGCTTCGTCCAAGATCTCGCGTCTTCGAATGCGCGCGAGTTCGCACAAACTACCGCTATGCACGATTCAACTCCAAACGTAATGTCAATCAGGGCAAGAAAAAGGCCTCCGCGGTGCGGAGGCCACTCGAACGGGGACGAACGCGCAGTGCGCGTTACGTGAACCTCGAACGTTCGTGGCCTCCGAAAAGAATCGCGCCGCCGGAAAGCGTGAAGAGCAGCGCGACGCCGTCGTTCGCGACGACGGTGTTGGTGGTGCGTAGGGTCATCTGAACCACGAGCTGCTCCTTTCTTTCGAACGCGCGGTAATTCGATCGAGTCGATCGGTCGGGCCATAGTACCACGAACGCGCGCCCGGCGTCAAACCCAGTCAGAACGGGCGGTACGGCGTCGGCGTCACTTGCGGATATCCGGGCTGACCCGGATAGACCGGCTGCCCCGGCTGACCGGGCTGTCCATACGGCATTTGTCCCGGATACTGTTGCTGTTGATATCCGTACGGCGTGGGGGACGACGGTGGATACGCCGGGGCGGGCGCAACCGGCGCCGGCGTCTGTGCGGGCGGATCGGCGAACAGGATCGCGGTGTACGCGTGGCCCTTCTTCAACTGGATCGCATCCTTGGCGCCGCGCACGGCGATGTCGCCGTCGTCCGCGGCGGTTACGTCGACCCGCGAGGTGATCTCACGATCCTTGTGGTGCTTGCGCGTCTCGTAGAGCGCGATCGTGAAGCCGCGCTTGTCGGTGCGCTCGGATTCCGGAACGGAAAAATGGATCGCGTCGAGCGAGTAGAGCGAAAGGTCGACGCTGGGCTGCATGAGCGCGATCGCGAGCGGAACGCGACGCCCCTCGAGATTCTCGGGATCGCCGGGCGGCTTTTGCGCGCCGTCGGGATAGATCGTCAATTTCGTCTGGATCCGCGGTCCGCTCGGCGTGGGTTTCGGCTTCGCCGAAGGACTGGGGCTAGCGCCGGGCACGGGGGTCGACGTCGCAAGGGCCGAGGCCTTCGGCGAGGGCGACGGCCGCGTCGAAGCCACCTTCTTCTTGCCCGTCGAGGCCGCCGGTGTCGGGGAGGAAGCCGGCGTCGGGCTCGGCTTGACGAGGTCGAGCCGCACGCTGAACCCGGCCAGTTCTGCCGCCACGACGTTCGGCGCGGCTGAAGGCAACGCGACCGTCGCCTCGACGTACTGTTGGCGGCTTGGAGCTGACTGTGGATAGACCGGCTGCTGCTGACCGTATTGCCCCGGCGCAGGGAGCTGGGAGCCGGTACTATAGCTTCCCTGGCAGGCGCTGGTAAGGACCACAAGTGCCGATGCCCCCGCAAGGGGCAGCGTGCGCAACAACCGACTCAACGCCATCATCGCATCGGGCCTTCGCCGCCCCGGCTCGAGCCTCTTCGCGTCGACGCCGAATTCCAATGCGCGCCCAATGCGGCTGGGGCGCACTCTTTCGCCCAGGGTTTAACCCGAGTGAAGGGGCGCCCGGCCCGCCACGAGTATGCGCTTGGGCACCGTCTTATCAACGGCATCCTGTTTTCACCACCACGGAACGGAGAGTGATTCTTGCACAGGAATTCTCGCCTAACCCTACCGCTGATGCTGGCTTTCGCGTGCACCGCGACGAGTGCGGCCTCCGCCGCGACGCTACACAGCGGCTTCGCCGCCGACGTCCCGCGCGTCGCGAATCTACGCGACCTGGGGCGCGCACCCGCGACGCTTGCCGTCTCCCTCGCGGTCACGCTCAACTACCGGCACGAAGCCGAGCTCGGCACGCTCGTGCGTTTGCAGGCAAACCGTCATTCACCGATCTACCGGCACTTCTTGAACGGGCGACAGTTCGACGCGTACTTCGCGCCTAGCGCGACGGACTATGTGCGAACCAGCCAAGCCCTCCAACGGGCGGGGTTCCGGATCGCCCGCACTTACGCGAACCGAACCATCATCGACGCGAGTGCGCCGGCGGACGTCGCCGAACGCTACTTCCACACGACGATCGATCGGGTCGCGCAACCAAATGCCGGAATACGCTACGCGAACATCACGCCGGCCATCATGCCGCTCGAGTTGCACGGACTGGTCGGCAGCGTCTCGGGTCTCAACGATCTGCTCGTGGCCCGGCCGACCATTGAGTTCGCGAGCACTTCCGCTCGCGCCGCGCAACAGGTTCGCGGCCGGATCCTGCTCGCCCAGCAGCGCGCGACGCGATCGCGTTCCTCGAAGCGGCGCGGCGCCCCGGTTCGTCTGCGAGTCCGTCGCGGGCATGGGCCAGGTCGCATCAATCCACTTGTCTCAAATCTCGTACTCGATCCGGGCTTCGAGTCCGGCGGCTACACCTATTGGCCGCAGTGCGGCAATGTGTCCGCGAAGGTTACGCGCGGCAAAGCACATTCGGGCAAGTACTCCGAATTCGCCGGCTCGACGCGCGGCGAGATCTACGGGGACGCGGGCCTGTGTCAAGCCGTGGCGATTCCGAACGGCGGCACATTGTCGTTCTGGGTCTATCAGGGATCGAGCGAACCCGATACGAGCTACGAATGGCAATGGGCGCTGCTGCTCGATGCAAACGGGAACATCATCAACACGTTCTACCAGACCGTCAATAACACGCACGGCTGGCAGCAGCACTCCTACGATGTCTCGGCCTTTGCCGGCCAGACGCTCTACCTGTACTTCGGCGTGCACGGCGACGGCTGGCCGTACACCTACACCTACCAGTACGTCGACGACGTCAGCGTAACCAGCGGCAATCCCACGCCGTCACCGTCGCCGAGCAGTACGCCGCGGCCGACGCCGACGCCGACGCATTCGGCATCGCCGTCTCCAACGCCCAAGCCGACACCCACGCCGAGCGGCACCCCGAAGCCGACACCCACGCCGACCGTGACCCCGACTCCGAATCCGTCCGGATCGCCCATCGGCGGGCCGATCACGGGTCCGGACGGCGGGTACGGCCCGCTCGCGGTCGCCGGTGGTTACGACCTCCCCGTGCAGCACGGTTATAGCGGGACGGGACACGCCACCGGGGTCGCCATCTCCGGCGACTACCAGAACAGCGACCTCAGCACGTTCCTGAGCTACTTCGGCGTCAACCGCAGCGGTCCAGCGACGGTTCGCGTCGCGGTCGACGGCGGCGCGGGTTTCAACCCGAGCAGTCCCGATTCCGAAGAGTCCACCCTCGATGTGGAGACGATCGTCGGCAACGCGCCGGGGACCGCGCTCTACATGTATCTCTTCCCCGACCTGTCCTCGCAGCACATCGAGGACGGCTACAATCGGGCCGTCAGCGACGGCATCGTCGACGTCCTCAACTCAAGCTTCGGCGGGTGCGAGACCGGCGACACCGCGTTCGATACCGCGACGAACCAGATCGCGCAGCAGGGCGCGGCAAAGGGCATCACCTTCGCGGCTTCAAGCGGCGATTCGGGTTCGGCTGAATGCAACGGTTCGACCGGCGTCTCGGCGCCGGCGAGCGGCCCGTACTTCGTAGCCGTCGGCGGAACGACGCTCTCGGTCACTTCGACCGGTGGCTACGTCTCCGAGACCGCGTGGAGCGGGAGCGGCGGCGGCATCTCGGTAGAGTTCGCCGAGCCGACGTATCAAGTGGGCGTTGCGGGTGCTTCCTCGAACGGACGAAACGTTCCGGATGTGGCATTCGCTGCCGACCCGAACAGCGGCGACTCGTTCTACTTCGCCGGCGCTTGGGCCGGTCCGATCGGTGGAACGTCGTGGGCCTCGCCCATCTATTCGGCGCTGCAAACCGAAATCAACCAGCGTCAGAGCAATCGCAGCGGCTACGTCGATCCCCGGATCTACGCGGCCTTTGCAAACAACGGATACAACGCGTTCCACGACATCACGTCGGGAAGCAACGGCGCGTACAGCGCGCACACCGGCTTCGACAACGTAACCGGCATCGGGTCCGCAAAGGGATACTTCCTCTCCGGCACCGAGTAACGCCGCGGACTAAACACGGCGAGGGGTCCGCGTTGCAGCGCGGGCCTCTCGTTTGTGCGGAGCCGCACTCTCGAGGCAGGGCATATCTCGCTATCGCGCGCGCGATAGCGGGAACGCTTGGCCGAAGAAGAGCCGGAGCAACCGACATGGAAGGGCTCTGGTCAAGGGCCTTCGGGTCTCGTTCTCGCTCGCATTCGATTCGTTTTAAGACGTGGGCCTTATGAATAGCTTGGATAGTTTTCGCGCCGTCACGATCGGGCTGACGTTGACGTGCATCTTCTCGGTAGGATGCGACACGCCGCCGATGGCGCCTTCGCCCACGGCACCGGTCAAGGAGGCCGCCGTCGATGCGGCAGTGGCACCGTATGTCGGAACGCAAGTTCCGGGACTTTCAGTGGCGGTCGGCTATCACGGCCGCGTCATCTTCGCGAAGGCCTACGGGAAAGCCGATCTGGCAAGCGGGGCTCCCTTGACGGCTCAGACCCGTCTGGGCATCGGATCCGTGTTGAAACAGATGACGTCGGGCGCCCTCCTGACGCTCCAGCGCGACGGGCTGCTCTCGATCGACGACAAAGTCAACGTCCTTCTGCCGCAATACGTCTACGGGAACCGCATGACGCTGCGCCAGTTGAGCACGATGAGTAGCGGACTGCAGGGCGCGAACGAACACCCGCTAGGCGACGTGACCTTCGGAATCGTCGGCGCGTTCACGGGTAACAGCTCGGTCCCGCAGATCTACGCGAAGCTTAACGCGAACCCGCCGATTCAGCCTCCCGGCACAAAATGGGACTACGCGAACGTCGGATACTGGTTGCTCGGCCGTACGATCGAGGCCGCAACGAAAGGCACGTATGCCCAAGCAATGCAAGGACGCATCTTTGGGCCACTCGGCATGAAGTCCGCCTACATTCGCGGCGCGCAGCCGGACGCCAACCTCGCGACGGGCTACTCGCGCTTCAGCGACGGCACCTTTCACACGTGCCCGGAACTCAACCTCACGACGTCCGATGCCGCCGGCATGGGCGCCATGACGGCGAGCGACGTCATCGTTTGGGACGAGGCGTTGCGCGCGCAGAAACTGGTCGGCGGTGCGCTCGCGAAAGACATGTTCACACCGAACGGCTTATCGCTAGATGCTGCCGGACTTCCCGGTGACAGCTACGCGATGGGTTGGAATACCCGGAACGATCCCACCTTCGGCTATGGCATCTTCGATCACGAGGGCAACACGAACCTGTATGCAAGCATCAACGTTTTGTTCCCCGATGGAAGCGATGTGGTGCTCCTGGGCAATGCGCAGTACAATCAATACGCGATCGCCCGTTATACCATCGCATACAACGTGCACAATGCCATCGTCGGCCTGCCGCCGGTCAAACCGTTCAAGATCACGTCGAACCAAGACATCAACGAATGTCAGAACGAATGAGCTTCGGGGCGAATACAACGCTCAGCTTTCGAAACGCTGGGCCAAACGGCGGCCCCATCTGCGGCACGGGCGCTCGACGGTGAGATACATGATGCCCGCCAGCGCGAAAACGGTGACGAGCGAAACGAATGCGTATTCGATCATCAGGTAGCCGTTCAAGTTCGTGGGTTTCCACACGAATGCGTAGAGCCCGAGCGTGACCATCGGGTTCAACAAAAACACCCCATAACACAACTCCGAACTCACGAACCAGCCCGGCCACGAGAGCCAGCGCACGACCGGACGAACGGCCTCGAGATCGCTCAAGAGCAAGAGCATCAGGTACGAGGCAGCCAGCGCGAACGCGTAGTTGTACCAGACCAGGTAGAGTGCCGAGAGGATGGGATCGTACGAACCGGCCTCCCCGGGGAACATCGGCCACCCCAGATCGACGGCCAAAACCGCCGCCGCGGCGGCGCCGAGCCACAGGGCGAGCTTCGGGCGCGCGGCGAGAAGCCGCTCCGCACCGTGGTAACGGACCAGAGTCGCGACCATCAGCCCGCACACGATCGCGCCGATTCGCGTATGCGTCTTGTCGTACATGACGTTGAAGTAGCGTTCGAACGCGGCCACGTTTCCGTTCGGATTGATCTCGAGCGGGAGCGAGAGTGAGTTCGCCAGATCGACCCAGGCCCGTACTCCGACCAACAGCACGAACGTGATTCCGAGTGCCCACAACAGGTGACGACCTCGCTGCGGCACGACCAACAAAAGCAACGGAAACAACAGATAAAAGTGAACGTCGACGGGCAGGGACCAGGACCAGCTCATCGTCTGCTTGGCGAGTGGAATGTAGTTGTTGATGTAGAGGACGTTCGCCCAGACGGTCTCAAAGTTGAAATTGAGCGTGAAGTGGTAGATGAGCAGGGCGACGAGGTAGGCCGGCACCAGCCGCGCCGCCCGGCGAACCAAAAACGTGCGATACGAGAGCTTGCCGCGGTCGGCGTCGGCGAGCAGCGAGTCGCCGATCAAGAAGCCGGTAATCACGAACAGGAGGTCGAGCGCAAAGTGGCCGCGCAGGACGCAGCGCGCGCCAAAACTGTCGAAAAGTCTCGCCGCTTCAGCCTTCGAGACGAAGAATGGGGCGTAGAAGATCACGTGAAAAATCGCGATCCATACGAGCGAGAGCGTTCGGAGGGCGTCGATGAAACGAATGCGCCGGACGCCCCAGGCGATATCGCCGCTCACCGGTCGCTCACTCCTGCGTGCGCTGCGCGGTGCTCGGAACGACCAGGAAACTGAGCAGTAGCCCCACGATGCCCGCGTAGAAGATCGAACCGAGCGCGAGGTTCTGGTTCCACCAGACGCCGCCGAGCACGAGTTGCGCGATCAGGAACATCAGCGCGTACTGAACGGTCGGGACGGCCACTGCCAGCACGCGGAATCCGAGCGGCCGCGCGAGCGAGGGCTTCAACCACCCAATCAGCGAGTCGGCGACGATGCCGGTGACGACGCTTTCCGCCACTCGGACGTACGCGACGAGCGGGCCGCTCGAGAGCAGCGAGGACATCAGTAAGGAGGCGAGGCCCAGAAGCAGCGTCAGGCCACCGGTCTTCAGAGCGAACTTGCGCGCCGCGTACAAGCTAAACCCGGAGAACAGGGCGGCGTGGATGATGATGATTGCGATCCCGAAGGCCTGCTTGTAGTACGTGAACGGCAGTAGGTAAAAGGCGAGAGGCGAAGCGTCCCCGCCGAGAGCGCGCACGGGCGCTTCGCTCGCGACGATTCCGCTGTCGTAGGCGAACTGCAGCGCGAACTCCAGCATCGCGAGAAAAAGAGCGAGCGAGATGAGCGCGGGCGCCTGCTCCTCGAGGGTGTCGGGGGCCGGCGAACGCGCCAGCGCCGCGCGCAACGGGCCCGTTAGGATCAGCGCCATCCCAACGCCGAGGAACAGGTGCGTGGGGCTGATCAGGACATCGATGCCCTCCTCGATGCCAAAGATGCGATGCCACAGCATGTCGGGGAGCACGCCGACCGTGAAGATCGCGATGCCGACCGCGCTGAGGGCGTAGCCCGGCGGAACGGCGCGACGCCAGTCGTACCCGGCCCGTACGTTTCGCACGAGCGGAATCCCGATCGCGAGCACGTTCGCGAAAAACCCCGAGTACAAGATGGCATGATAGGGCGTGAAGAACGACTCGCGCACGTCGTGGTAGTGCGACCACCCGTCGGCGAACAGTCCGATGAGGAACCAGGCGCATGTGGCGCAGACGATTCGATCGTAGCGATCGTCCGAGGGAATGCGTCGTTCTGAATCGGTCGGCAAACGGGGCTCCGCTCGGGTTCGAGGTGGCCGCCGGGCCCATTTGGAACCAAAGCGGCTGTGGCACGTACGCGACCTCGGGTTCACGCAGCACTCGCCCTTTTCTTGCTGACCGCCTGCGCCGGGACGTCGTTCGAGGTCCCCGCGAACGTCTCGATCGGCGGACGGCCGCCCGCGCTGGGTACGAGCGCCGACGCCGATTTCGCGGCGCCGCCGCAGATCGCGCACATCTGGCTCTCCGATCAGACCCTGCGCCGCGGGGGCGTCTGGTCGGGGGCGGTGATGGCGTCCAACAACGTGGCAAGCGTCGAGATCCGGACCGACAGTTTCTCGTTCAGCGTCCCGCGGCGACGTCCGGGCGATTTCGAGTTCCGCTACGACATCCCGGACCTGCCGCCGTACCTACAGCGCAGCTTCGTTCTGCACGTCATCGCGCGCAACGCGGCCGGCCTCGCGCAGGACGAAGCAATTCCGATCGAGATTCGCTGACGCCCGGCGCGAACGCCCGGCGCTAGCGCGCGGGGAGAATCGTGCCGGCCACCTCGCCCAGACCGATGCGCGGCACGCGAACGCCGTCGCCGCACCAGCCGCGCATTACGACCGTGTCGCCGTCTTCCAGAAACGCGCGTTCGCTGCCGTCGGGGAGCCGCAACGGGCGCGCCCCGCGCCACGTGAGTTCGATCATGCTCCCGTAGGAACCCGGATCGGCGCCCGAGATCGTTCCCGAGGCGAACAGGTCGCCGGCGCGTACGCGAGCGCCGTTACTCGTTGCGTGCGCGAGTTGTTGGGCCATGCTCCAATACATCGCGCGAAAATTGGTGCGCGTGATGGTCGCTGCTACCACCCCCGCGTCGGTCATCCCGCGCGACGCGAGCGAGGCTTCGAGCGCAAGGTCGTAATTTTGCGCACCGCTCGTGCGCAGGTACTCGAGCGGTTCTGGTTCTTGACGGGGGCCATCGACGCGAAACGGTTCGAGCGCGTCGAGCGTCGCGACCCACGGCGAGATGGATGTCGCGAACGATTTGGCAAGGAACGGCCCGAGAGGCTGGTACTCCCACCCCTGCATGTCGCGCGCGCTCCAATCGTTGACCAGCACGACGCCGAAGATGCTTTCTCGCGCGCGCGCCGGAGACAGCGTTTCGCCGAGCGCGTTCGCATCGCCGGTGACGAAGCCGAGTTCCAACTCGAAGTCGAGCATCCGGGTCGGTCCGACGCTCGGCACCGGCGCGTCCGCCGCCTTCGTCTGGCCGCTGGGGCGGCGGATGGGCGTGCCGCTGACCACGACGCTCCCGGCCCGCCCGTGATAGCCGATTGGGATCCAGCGATAGTTCGGGAGCAACGGCTCGCCCGTCGGTCGCAGGATCTTTCCGAGGTTGGTCGCGTGTTCGATCGACGAGTAGAAATCGACGTAGTCGCCGATCGTAACCGGGAGATGCAGACGCACGGCGGCCTGCGCAACGAGCGCGGCGTCGGCGAGACCCGCCGCGCGCACCGTCGTGTCGGCGACGTCGAACAGCCGTTGGAGGCGTGCGCGCAGCGCCGTCCAGGTCGCCCGCCCGCGCGCGAGGAGCGGGTTGAGAACGGGCGATTCAAACAGTTCGCGCGCTCCAGGGATCGCGTCTTCGAAGAGGCCGGCGCGTCCGAGCAGCGCCAGGTCGACGATCTGGTCGCCGAGCGCAACGCCGATTCGTGGCCCCTCGCCGGCGCGCGCGAACGCGCCGAAGGGAAGGTTGTCGAGGCCGAACGGTGCGTCCGGCGCGTACGGCACCCACGAGGGGCGCGGGATCAAGCGAGCACCGGTTCGAGCATGCCGAGCGCGATGAGTTCGTCGACGGGTTCGGTAAAGCTGCAACTTCCGTACGAACGCACGAAATCGCGCCGGGCGGCGGCGACGTGCTCGGCGTCGACGGCGAGGCCGTCCCAACCGAACTCCGCGTCGTCCAAGCGAAACGAGCGCGCGGCGTGTTCGACGACGACGCGATGACGCTCGCGCGCGTCGAGCGCATCGGCATGGTCCAAGACGGCCGCTCCGATCACGTTCAGAAAGCCATGCATCGTGAATCCTGCGCCCGCGTTGTGGTGGCGTAGGGGATGATGCAGCCCGGCGGTCGCCTTGAAGGGAACGCCGCGCGCGCGCAGGGAGCCGATTGTTTCTGCGACTTGAACGACACTCGGAACGGACTCGGCCGTAACGCCGCCGCAGCGGACCTTCGCGCCGATGTCGTGCACGCTTCGTGCGCGCGCGCCGGCGAGCGCATCGTGGGCGGTCTCGACGTAACCGCGCCAATCTCCCGGAAAGCCGCATTCGAGATACGCCGGCGTCCCCGGCGGGACGCCGCTGGCATCCAACTCGGCCACAATAGCGTCGATCGTCCGGTGAAGGTCGCCCTCATCGAGCGTCGGGATACGCACCTCGAAGGCCTCGATCGCGATGCGACCGGCGCACGACGCTTGCAGCGCGAGCGCGGCGCCGAACTGCTCGGCGGCCTGGCTCCCCTCGACGATCGCGCTGAGGCGGAAGGCTTCATTGGCGTCCGGCAACTCGCTCAAAAGTTCCGCCAGCCGCGCGACCGGGACGATGAAACGACCTAGCATCCAGGCGTGTGCGGACGCGCGCGAGCGCGCGTTCGCCGCAAGCGCATCGCGCATCGAGAGTGCGGCCGGCGGGAAGAGGCCCGCGTCGTCGATCAGCTCAGCGAGGAAGGCGCGACGCGCCGAAGCGTTCACCCCCGTTGCCGCCACGGCCAGGCGCGGCCTTCGATCTCGTGGTACTCTCGCATCGTCCATGACCGTTTCCGATACGTCGCCCGCGTCCTCTTCGAACCCGATCGGCACAACCGGCGAACTCTATGTCTCGCTTGACGTCGAAGCCGACGGTCCGTGTCCCGGCCTGCATTCGATGCTCAGCCTGGGCATGGCGGCCTTCACGCTCGACAAAGAACTCGTAGGAACGTTCTCGCGGAACCTGCACGTGCTGGACGGCGCGCGCACCGACGCGCGCACGACCGCGTGGTGGCAAACCCCCGCCAACGTGGAGGCGTTCCGCCGCTCGCGCGAAGCGCTGGTCGAGCCGCGCGACGCGATGCGTGACGTCCGCGAGTGGCTGCTCGCCATGCGCCGCTTCGGGAAGCCGGTGATCTGCGGCGCCCCGAGCGGGTTCGACTTCACCTTCTTGTACTACTACTTCCAGCGCGAACTGGGCGAAACGCCGGTCGGCTTCGCGAGCCTCGATCTCCGCAGCTACGCCGCGGCGGTTCTCAAACGGCAATATCGGCACGTCGGCAAGAACAGCTATCCGGTCGATTGGATCGACGCCGACCTGCCGCACACGCACGTCGCGCTGGACGACGCGCTCGAACAGGGCTGCATTCTCATCAACGCGATGCGGGCGAATCTCGACCTGCCGCACATTCCCAAACACATCGACCGCCGCTAGCGGCGCGCGGCGGTTTATCCCGTGGTCGGTTGCGGCGGCGGGACGGCCGAGGGGATTACGCGGTAGGCGCCGACTTTGCCGCTCGGATCGAGACGCAGTTTGGCGACCATGTGTCCGCCAGCGAAGCTCAAATCGAAGTCATAGAGCCCGCGGTCGGCCTCCACATTGGTTTGCGTCAGGCCGCGATAGGCGCCCAGGGCGTGCATCTTGTCCGAGAGTTCGCCGATCTCGGTTCGCGTGACTTCCGCCTTCGTGGCCGCATCGAAGTTCGCGGTCGTCGCGTCGTAATCGTTGGCATAGACGGCCCGGGTAATCGAATCCGCCAGGTTCGCCGCCGAAGAGCCGACGCCGCGCGACGCGCACGCGCTCAGCGCGCACGTCGCAACGGCTAGGGCGACGACCCGCACATATCGGCGAGCGATTTTAGAGCGTCCCCCAGCCGTACGAGACGACCTGCGGCGACGACGCGGCGAGG
>JBDTCF010000170.1:0-25877 GCA_039923715.1 Vulcanimicrobiaceae bacterium | reverse complement strand
CGCGTTCGCTTCGTGCACGATGCGACCGTCGCGCACGCGGCCGCGTTTGGCGACGGCGACGGCATCGTGGTGATCGCAGGAACGGGCAGCGTTGCGTTCGGGCGGGCGGGGACGTGCCGAGCCCGCGTCGGCGGCTGGGGGCCGACGTTCGGTGACCGCGGCAGTGCGTTCTGGTTCGGGCGCCATGCGATCGCCGCGGCGATGGAGGCGCACGACCGCGAGCGCGCGTCGCCGTTGCCGGCATGGATTTACGAAGACCTCGGCGCCGGCGACCTGCGTGCGGTGCAGCACGGCATCGCGGCGGGGAGCATTTCGGCCGGACGCATCGCCGCTTTGGCGGAGCCGCTGCTGATGGCCGCCGCCGCCGACCCCGAAGGGGAAGCGGCCGCTTTGGCGGGCGAAGCCGTGGCGGCGCTTTGGGAGTTGGCCGCCTTGGCCGCGAATCGCGTCGGCGCCGTTGCTCCGAGGGAAGTCGGACCGAGCGGTGGACTGTTCGCGAGCGCGTGGTTTGCCGAACGCTTCCGCCGCGCGGCTCCGGCCGGCTTCGTCGTGGTCGCGCCCCGCTCGACCCCCGCACAGGGAGCACTCGGGCTCGCCTATGCGGATGCGGGCTTGGCGGCCGGACCGCGTCGGGGGGGGCCGTGAGCCTTCTGGAGGAGCTGCGCGGCGGGCTGATCGTTTCGGTGCAAGCCGAGCCGGCTTCGCTGCTCAACGCTCCCGCGACGATCGCGCTGCTGGCCCGCGTCGCGGTCGCGAACGGAGCCCGCGGCGTGCGCATCGAGGGTCTCGAACGGATCGCAGCGGTGCGCGCGGCGGTCGAGGTCCCGATCGTCGGGCTGATCAAGCGCGTCCGCCCCGGGTTCGAGCCCTATATCAGCGCGACCCTTGAGGAGGTTCGGGCGATCGCTGCGGCTGGGGCCGACATCGTGGCCTTCGATGCGACGCTCCGTTCGCGCGCCGATGGTTCGTCGCCGGCGGACCTTGCGGCCGGGGTGCGGGCCGCCGGGCGGCTTGCGATGGCGGACTGTTCGACGGAAGGCGAGATGCTGGCGGCCGCCGGCGTCGCCGACGTGCTCGCTACAACCTTGGCCGGCTACACGCCCGAAACCCGGGGACGAGCCCTGCCCGCGCTCGACCTGGTCGCGGCCGTTTGGGGGCGTCATCGGTTCGTCGCGTGCGAGGGCGGAATCGCAACGCCCGAGCACGCGCGCGCCGCGTTCGGCGCCGGCGCGAGTGCGATCGTTGTCGGGACCGCGATTACCAACCTCGATGCGTTGGTCCGCCGCTTTGCGGGTGCGCTCCAAGCCTCCTAAAGTCATTTCGGCACCGGAGCGCGCTCCGATAGCATTCTCGAAGAGCGTAAACGGGGACCGAGCGCCGCACAGTCTAAGGAAAGGGCATGATCGTAGAGGTTCGGATACGTTCCTTCCAATCCGGGAGGACCGTTTAGCGCATGGCAAACGTCTCGACGCCGCAGCAGAAGGGCATGGGCCCCGGTTTCTGGCCGGTCACCCTCGGGCTAACCGTCGTCAACGTCTTGATCTCGATATTCATCGTGACGTTGCCCATCGACAAGTACTTACCCGAAGCCGCCGTTCCGTCGGGCGAGATCGACGCGCTGTTCAAGTTCATGAGCGTGCTGGGTAACGCAATCTTCGTCTACGTCGTTGGCTACCTGATCTATTTTTCGATCGTCTGGCGGCACCGCTCGACCGACTCACCGGACGCATTGGGCATCCAAATCGCCGACAACCACACGCTCGAGTTCTGGTGGACGGCCATCCCGACCGTGCTCGTCGGCATCCTCGCCGTGTTCAGCGTGATGATTTGGTACGGTCTGCAGAACCAGCTCGGCGACGTGCTGACCATGGAGGCGATCGGCCACCAGTTCAACTACGAATTCCGTTATCCGACGCTCAAGACGTCCGTGCAGAACGACATGCACGTTCCGGTCAATACCCCGGTGACGCTGCACGTTACGTCCGTGGACGTAATCCACTCGTTCTGGGTTCCCGAGGTGCGCCTCAAGGCCGACATGGTCCCCGGACTCGTGCAGACGCTCCGCTTCACGCCGACCAGGGTCGGCAAGTACCGCATTATCTGCACCGAGTTTTGCGGTGTCGGACACTCGGCGATGGATGCGGCGCTTTACGTCGATTCCCAAGCGGACTTCTCGAAGTGGCTGGCGGGCCAAGCCAAGGGCGGATCCGAAACCGCGGCCGGCGTAGCCGGCGTCCCGCTTGCGAAGGGGGTCGCCGATCAGGGCAAGGTCCTGTTCGGCCAGAAGTGCTCGACCTGCCACTCGATCGGACCGTTCGAGCAGAAGATCGTGGGCCCGGGCCTCGGCCAGATCAGCGACAACCCCAACCATCCTAACCTGATTACGGGCAAGCCGCGGATCGCGCAGAACATCGCGTGGATCCTCGTCAACGGCTACGACGGTCCCGATAAGTCGACGGCGGTCGAGAAGCCGCCGATCGGCGTCATGCCAAACCGCCAGGCGAACGCCCTCTCAAATCGAGATATCTCGAACTTGACGGCGTACTTAATGAGCCTGAAGTGACTGGAGTCCCAAATTGGCTGTAGCTGCTCATCCCGGCGTTGCCGGCGACCACATCCACCCCGCGCCTGAAGGATTCATCCGGAAGTATGTGTTCTCGATCGACCACAAGGTCATCGGACTCCAGTACTTTATCACCGGCGGCTTATTCTTCATCATCGCAGGTCTGTTGGCCGAAGCGATTCGCGTGCAACTCATCAAGCCAAGCGGCTTGATCCTCTCGCCTGGCGCCTACAACGGCGTGTACAGCGTGCACGGTTCGACGATGGTGTGGCTCGTCATCATTCCGGTCCTGACCGGCGGCTTCGGTAACTTCATCATGCCGCTCCAGATCGGCGCTCGCGATGTCGCGTTTCCCTGGCTCAACATGCTGAGCTTCTGGATGTTTCCCGTCGCCGGCGCGATACTGTTCTCGTCGTTCATCGTCGGTGCGCCCGACGCGGGCTGGACGGAATATCCCCCGATCTCGTTGCAGGGGCCGCCCGGTACGACGGTCTGGACGGTGGCGATCTTCCTTATCGGGATCAGTTCGACAATGACCGGCCTTAATTTCGTGGTCACGATGCTCAAGATGCGGGCGCCCGGTATGACCTTTACCCGAATGACGCTGTTCGTGTGGGCTTCGCTCGCGACCGCCGTGATGAACATGGTCGCGACCGCGGCGCTCTCGGCGGCTTTGCTCGCGCTCTTCCTCGAGCGCGTCTTCGACGTCCCGTTCTACGACCCGGCGCGCGGCGGCAGCCCAATCCTGTGGCAACACATGTTCTGGTTCTACTCCCATCCGGCCGTTTACATCATGGTCTTACCCGCCTTCGGGATCATCTCGGAAGTCTTCCCGACGTTCGCGCGCAAACCGATCTTCGGGTACAAGATGATCGCGTTCTCGTCGATCTTGATCGCCCTGTTGAGCTTTATGGTCTGGGCGCACCACATGTTCACCAGCGGCATGGCGCCGTGGCTGCAATTACCCTTCATGATCATCACGATGATCATCGCGGTCCCCACCGGCATCAAGATATTCTCGTGGCTCGCCACGTTGTGGGGCGGGAAGATCTGGTTCACCACCGCGATGATGTTTTCGCTCGGGTTCATCCTGACGTTCACGTTCGGCGGGATTACGGGCGTCTTCTTGGCGGCGGTCCCGGTCGATCTTCAGGCGCACGGTACCTACTTCATCGTCGGGCACTTGCACTACGTGCTCGTCGGCGGCTCGGTGATGGGGATCCTCTCGGGCATCTACTACTGGTTCCCGAAGATGACGGGCCGGCTGCTGAGCGAGAAAATCGGCCACTGGAACTTCTGGCTGTTCTTCGTCGGATTCAACGGGACGTTCTTACCGATGCACTGGCTTGGACTGCTGGGCATGCCGCGCCGCGTGGCGACCTACGACCCGCGGTTCCAGTTCTGGAACGACGTATCCAGCGCGTTCTCGTTCGTGATGGCCGTCGGCTTGCTGCTCCTGTTCATCAACATCGCGATCAGCTTGCGCAAGGGCAAACGATCCGGCGCGAACCCGTGGGGCGCTCGGACGCTCGAGTGGACGATCAGTTCGCCGCCGCCGTACTACAACTTCAAGCACATCCCGGCGGTGCTGAAGAATCCGTACGAGTTCTCCGAGCCGCTGCCGTACCTTGGGCTCGATAACGAGCAGCCGCCCGGTCCACCGGTTCCCACCTTCACTCACCCCACCGAAGTGGGCGCGACGCGCTGATGGCGGTCGGAACGCTCGGCGCCGGCACGCTATCCGGATCGCACGACGAGGTCGTCGCTCGCTATAACGACGTCGACCAAGCCTACGCGGAGCAGCGCGAGAATCGCCTGCTCGGCTTTGTGTTGTTCCTGGTTAGCGATGTCGTGATCTTCTCGTCGTTCATCTTCGCCTATCTGTACCTGCGCAGTTCGGTTCCGAACTGGCCGCCCATCGCCGCCGGCGGACACCAACTACCGCGCTTCGACGTCGCGTTTGCGGGCGTGAACTCGGTTGTGCTGTTTGGTTCGGGCGCGACGATGCACTTCGCGCTGGAAAACTGGAAACACCAGAAAAAAGGTCGTTTCAACGGCTGGCTGATTGCAACGATCGTACTTGGCGCGGGCTTTCTCCTCGGGCAGGCCTACGAATATCACAGCGTTCAGCTCGCCTGGTCGGGCAGCACGATGGGCGCGACGTTCTTCACGCTGACCGGGATGCACGGGTTCCACGTTTTCGTCGGCGTGGTCTATCTGATCACGCTCCTCATTCAGGCGAATCGCGGGGTCTACACCAGCTCCAAGTACTTCGGACTCACGGCCGGCACGCTCTACTGGCACTTTGTCGACGTGATCTGGGTCGCACTCTTCTATCTCTTCTATTTGATGTGAGCATGACGATCGTAGCAATCGAAAAGGGAGTCGCGCTGGTCTTTGCGATCGTCGTCGCGGTGACGACTAGCGTTCAACTCCGAAACGACTGGCGCTCGAGCGGTCTCGACAACCACGTCACCAAATTGCTGCTGGGCCTGATGGCGTTTGGCTGCCTCCTCGTGATCTTGGCGGCGGTCGGCGTGCTGGGCGGAGGAACTTAAGCGATGTATGACATCCAGGACGACCGCGGCGTTCCGATTTCCAAGGGAGTTCCAACCCTCGTCCAGGTGACCGCGATTATCGGCATCGTCGTCGTGTTCGCGATCCTGGGGATGGTCATTGGCGCGGCGGCGTTCGGCCATGCTTGGCCCTCGTTCACCTCGACGAAGATCCCGCTCTAACCGAAGGAGGCACGTATGGCAGACACGGTCCGAATCGTTCCAACCCCAGATGGTCCGAACATGATCACCGGAGACATCCAGCTCATTTGGCCCAGCGGCCATCCGATTTCCATGGAAGGCGAAGCGGACGCGGACGGCGCGATCTATCTGTGCCGTTGCGGCGCTTCCCAGAACAAGCCGTTCTGCGACAATTCGCACAAGCGGATCGGTTTCAAGTCGACCGAGGGCGACGCGACCGCGCACCGCGACTGACCGCCGAGTCAGCGTGCGGACATTTGCGATCGTTGGCGCCGGTACGGCCGGCGCCAACGCTGCCGAAGCGCTTCGGGGTGCGGGGTTCGACGGGCGTATCGTCCTGATCGGCGACGAAGGCGAATACCCGTACCAGCGTCCCCCACTCTCCAAGGCCGTCTTGCGCGAAGACGAGGTCGCCCGCGATCGCATCTACCTGCGGAGCGAAGCGTTCTACGCCACCAACGCGATCGAGGTGCGTCGCGGCGAGCATGTCGTGAGTGTCGACCCGGTTGCGCGGCGGATCGACGCGCGCAGCGGTACCCGGTTCGAATATGACGAGCTTCTCATCGCCACCGGCGGCGCGCCGCGGCGCCTCGATGTCCCCGGTGCGGAACTTTCCGGCGTGCGGTACCTCCGAACGCTGCCGGATGCGCTCGCGCTTCGAGGAACCCTCGAGCACCGTCCGCGCGTGCTCGTCGTCGGCGGCGGGTTTATCGGGTGCGAAGTTGCCGCCTCGGCGCGGCAAGTCGGCTGCGAGGTGACCATCGCTGGGCCCTCGTTGCCGATGGCGCACGCGCTCGGACCCGAGATCGGAGCGATCTACGCGGGGTACCACCGAGAGCAAGGCGTCGACGTGAAAGCCGGCCTTACGGTAACGGCGTTCCGTGGCGGCGACGTGCTGGAGGCCGCGGTTCTTTCCGACGGGAGCAGCCTCGCGTGCGATGTGGCGGTCGTCGGGATCGGCATCGTGCCCTCGATACCGAGGCTGGAAGGTCTGGAGGTACGCGATGGAATCGTTACCGACGAGTTCGCCCGCACGAACGTCGAGCACGTCTTCGCGGCGGGTGACGTCGCCAGTTCGTGGCGTCCCCGCCTGGACCGCCGCGTCCGCCTGGAGCACTTCGACAACGCCGAGCTGCAGGGTGCGGCTGCGGCGCTTCCGATGTGCGGTACGTTAAGCGCCTACGATCCGATCCCGTTCTTCTGGTCCGACCAGTACGATCTCGACTTGCAATACTACGGCCACGCGCGCATCTGGGACGAAGTGGTGCTGCGCGGACGTTCGGCGGAGCGCTCCTTTCTGGCGTTCTTTCGCACGAACGGACGCATCGACGCGGTGTGTACGGTCAATCGATCGCGGGAGACAAGCGCGGTCAAGCGCCTCCTGGGCCGCTCGGACATCCCGTCGGCATCGCTTGCGGACGATGCCACGGCGCTGAAGGATCTCGTCCGGCTGGGTAGATGAAACCATGACGACCGTTGAGGCAATTCGAGACGTCCACGCTCCGTTTAGCGCAACGGTTGAGCTGATCGAGCGATTCCACCGAGAACGAGCCGAGCATCGCGTTGGCCCGCATCCGCTCCTTCAGGCCCGAATCTCGTGCGAGATCGAAGCAGTCCGTGACTACACGGACCCGAGCCGTCGCCACGAAGCCCTGATCATGCGATGGAAGGCAGTGACGCGCTTCCCGGTTCCGGCCATGCGCGGTCTCGTGACGGTACGTCCTGCGGGTTTGGCAACCCGGGTACGCATGGAAGGGACGTATCAGCCCCCGCTCGGTCCGCTTGGGGGCATCTTCGATCGGCTTGTCGGCAGGCATATCGCCTGGCTGACCATCGAGCGGTTTTTGGATGACGTCTACGCGTTTACGGAGTCCGCGTACGGGCTGGCGCGCACGGACCATCATCTCGCGTAGCCCCGGACTCGGCCCGAAGGCTAGCGGTTGATTCCGATGCCGAGGGGCGCGAGCGTTTCGGGTAGGACTCCGGTCGAGCGGCCGTCGATGCGGTGAATGCCGCCGTACGCGCTGAACTCGACGTGCGCGGCTCGCGTGGAATCGCGCGCCGAGGCCGCGCCGGATAGCGGCCATTCAGAGATTTGGACGCGGTCGGCGTCTAGGACGGCGACGTAGCCGCCCGACTCGAATTCCGAGCTACGGTCCGGGCTACGATATCGGACGTAACCATCGACGATGTAGATCGGGGAGAATGTCTGTATGAGCGCCGCGATCGGCGCGACCATCACGAACACCGCGTACGCCGCGAAGCCGAGCGTGGCCAGGCCGAAGATCGGAACGAGCACGACTTCGGCCTCGGCCTTGGTCATCGTTCCGTTGGGAGCGAGCAAGAGCGCGAGCGTGATTCCGGCGAAGACGAGGCCACAGATGATCGGTTCGACCGCGATGCACAACCGCCCAATCAGCCCGCGCCACACGACGCGCCGCTCGAGCCGCGTCCACGGTCGATGCACGACAAAGGTGGAACGCTCCAACCGGGTCGAGGGCATGGTCTGGGTTTCGGCGATGCGCGCGGTGCTCCTCGGCGCGCTGGTCACGTTGTCCTTCGCCGCCAGACCGGCGGTCGCGGCGAGCGGGCGGTTGCACGGGCTCGTCCTCACCGTCGAGAGCGCGAGCGGCAACGCGGTGATCCGTCACGACGCCGTGGGGACGATGCCGGGCATGACGATGACGTTCCGCTTGGGCGACGCGGAGGCGAAGCGCGTTCGGGCGGGCGATCGGATCGAAGCGAACGTCGACGAGTCGACCGATCCATGGACCGTCAGTCATGTGAAAGTCGTCGGTTCGCAGGGCGTTACGACGCCGGCACAGGCGGCGGTTCCCAATCCGATCCGCCGCGTGCGATACGTGCAACTCGGCGAGTTGGTTCCGAACGCGTCATTCGTCGATCAGTCGGGACGGCCGTTCACCTTCGCGCAGTTGCGCGGACAGACGGTCGTGCTCGCGTTCATCTACACGCGGTGCCGCGACGCGCGCATGTGCCCCCTCATCTCCTCGAAATTCCACACACTCCAAGCGAAGTTCCGCGGACAAGCGTTTCATTTGGTCGAGGTCACGCTCGATCCGGTCTACGATCGCCCGGCCGTTCTGCGAGCGTACGCGGCGCAGTTCGATGCGGATCCCGCGCGCTGGACGATGTTGACCGGCGAAACGGAAACGGTGCTCGACTTTGCCGCGCAGTTTGCGGTGACGGCCTTCCCGGACCAGCGCATCGGATTGATCCATCCCGAACGGACCGTCATCATCGATCCGGCCGGGATCGTGCGACAAGCGATCGACGAGACGTCGTGGCAGCCCGACGAGATCGTCGCGGCCGTGCGCAGCTACTCGAACCTGTCCTCGAATCCCATCCAGCGTTTCAATCTGTGGCTGTCTTCGGCGGCCGTTGCCGTATGCGGCAACCGGGTCGCCGGATTCTCAGGCGGGCTGGATCTCCTGATCGTGCTGGCGATCTTCGGCGGCTTCGGCTGGCTTGCGTATCGCCTCGCGCGGCGGTTCTTCGCGGAAGGAACCTGAGACCGAATCGGCGCGCAGCAGTTCGGCTCGGCGCGACGCCAGCGCGAACGTTCCCGCCGCGATGACGAGCGCGATCGCGGCGAAGGCTTCGTACGCGGTGCGATAGCCGGCGACGCTCGCGATGTCCGAGCCGGCGAGACCGCCGGCCAACGAACCACCCAAGATTTGCCCGACGATCAGGCAAATACTAAGCAAACCGACGGCCGTTGCGCGCCGCGAACTGGGCGTTTCGTTGGTAACGATGTAGCGGGTCGGCGCTCCCAAAAGCGCGCCGAAACCGATCCCGGCGAGCACGATCGCGCCGATCGCCAAGGGCAAATCGCTCAGGACGTTCGCGAAGATCCAAAGCCCCGCCGCGCTGCACAGCGAGCCCACGAGTAACACGGCGCGGCTGCCGAACGCGTCGAGTGCGCGGCCGGCCAGCGGGATGACGGCGACGAACGTGATCGCGCCGATTGCCGCGATGCCGCCGGCTGCCGCGTACGACAAGCGATCGGCCGCGACGAGCGCTGCCGGAATGAAAAATAGGGCGCCTTCGAGGGCGCCGATTCCCAACTCGAGCGTGTAGGTCACGGCGAGCTGACGGTGAGCGAACAGCGCGGTGGCGACTACCGGCTCGGCGGCGCGGCGCTCGATCGCAGCGAACGCGACGAACGCGACGAGCGCGACGCCGCTCGCCGCCCACGCGGTCGAGGCTCCCCCGAAAACTGCGGCACGCGCGTCGAGATGCGTTAGCGCGGCCATCACCGCGATCAATCCGATGGCCAGGGTTCCCAGGCCGGCGAGGTCGAGCGGTCCCCGAACGCGTGCCGCAGAGGCGGGCAGGTAGCGAAGCGCGAGCACGATCACGATCGCGGCGAGCGGAACGTTGGCGACGAAAATCCAGTGCCAAGAGATGAAGTGCGTCACCAAGCCTCCAAAGGCTGGTCCCACGATCGCGGCCAGACCCCAAATCGCGCCCAGCATGCCCAGCGCCGAGCCTCGCCGTTCGGGCGGGACGCGGTCCGCGATGGCGGCCGCCGCGACCGGGAAGATTCCGCCGGCGCCTGCCGCCTGCAGCGCGCGCGCGATCAGAAAGACCGCGAAGTTCGGCGCCGCGATCGCGAGCACGCTGGCGGCGGCGAACACGCCGACGCACGCGATGTACGCCGGTCGGCGGCCCCACGCGTCGGCGAACTTCCCGGCGATCGGAATGCTCACGACGTTCGCGAAGAGATACAACGTGAAGACCCATGCGACAGCGCTCGGTCCGATGTCGAACGAGCGCGCGAGCGCCGGCAAGGCCGGTGAGAGAACGCCCAGGTCGAGCGCGCCGGCAAACACGCCGAGGCCGAGCGTCAAGAGAAGTGGGACGTTGGCGCGATCGAAGGAGTGCCCGGCGAGCGTTCGAGGGGTCAAGCGATCACGCGATCGCACACCATCACGAGGCACATCAGCGCTAAGTAGACGAGCGAGTACGTGAAAAGACGACGTGCGAGCGGTTTCGTGGACCCGCGCAAGAGCCGCACCGAGTCGACGACGAATACCCCGCCGAGCACTGCCGCAGCGATGCCGTAAGGCCACCCCATGATGCCGAGTGGAACGAACGCGAGCGAGGCGGCAACCATCACGAGCGTGTAGACGACGATCTCGCGTTTCGTCCGTTCGGGACCCCGAACGTTCGGCAACATCGGGACGTGCGCTTTGTGGTAGTCCGTTTCGGTCATGAGCGCGAGCGCCCAGAAGTGCGGCGGCGTCCACAAGAAGATCAGCGCGAAGAGCGCGAGCGCGGCCGGCCCGACGCTGCCCGTGACTGCGGCCCAGCCGACGAGCGGAGGAACCGCGCCGGCCGCGCCGCCGATTACGATGTTCAAGGTCGTTCTGCGCTTGAGCAACAGCGTGTAGATGACGACGTAGTAGACGTTTCCGGCCAGCGACAGCCAGGCCGCGAGCGGGTTGACCAAGAGGTAGAGGATCGCGAACGACGCGATGCCCAGCGCGCTCGCGAAGACGGCCGCGGCGCCCGGCTGCACGCGGCCCGCCGGGAGCGGACGGCGCATCGTGCGGCGCATCACGGCATCGATGTCGCGATCGATCACGCAGTTGAACGCGCCGGCCGACGCTGCGGCGAGCGCGCCGCCGATAAGCGTCCAGGCGACGAGCCGCAGCGATGGAACGCCGCGGGCCGCCATGATCATCGCCGCCAACGTCGTGATCAGAAGCAGCACGATGATGCGGGGTTTCGTCAGCTCGTAGTAGTCGGCGAGCGTTCCGCGCCAACCGACGGGATGCGTCGCGGCGAGCCCATCGACGCGCGCCAGCGTGGAGTTCACGAGGCTTCGGAGGCCGTCGTGCCGAGGCGCCGTTCGCTCCCGCGCGCGGGAGCCGTCCGCACGGCGTCGCGACGTCCGTCGAACGCTGCCAAGATCATCGCGAGCGCGAACGCGACGAACGTCACAGCGGCGTTCGCAGCGTGCGCTTCGCGCAGACCGTCCGGCAGCGCGAGGACGACGTTCGCCAGGCCGAGCACAATTTGGAGCGCGACCAGCGCCAGCCCGAACGCGGCGAACGCGCGCACGCGGTGCGAGCTGCGGCGCCACGCCACAGCGGCGGCAACGGCGGCGACCATCGCGAACAGTCCGCCGGCGCCGCGGTGCAGCATCTGCGCGACTTGCGCCGGGGTCGTGCCGAGCAGCGTCCCATCACAGGCGGGGATCGTCGAGCAGGCGAGGCCGGCAAAACTGGAACTCACGTACGCCCCCAGGCACATCGTTGCGAACGCCGCCAGCGAGGCCGCGGCCAGCCAGGGGACCGCCGGGTCGCCCACCGGGCGGGGACGAGCCGGTGAGGGCGCGAGTACCGCCAGGGCCGCGACGCAGACGAGGGTCCCGAGCAAGGCCATGCCGGCGCCCCAGTGGAGCGCTACCGAAACGGGGCTATTCGCTAGCCGGACGGTCGCGCCGCCCAGGAGAACCTGCACGCCGAACAAGCCGCCCAGCGTCCAGAGTCCCGCCCGAAGCCCGGCAATGCCCCGCGAGACCCGAATCCCGAGGACAATCGTCGCGACCACCAGCCAACTCTCGACGAACGCGGCCGCGCGGTGGGACCACTCGAGGACGATACCGCCCGCCAGGGTCGGAATGATGCGCCCGTGGCAGAGCGGCCAGTCGGGGCAGGTCATGCCGTCGCCGTTGATTCGAATCCAACTCCCGAGCACGGCAATCGCGAAGGCAACGGCTGCGGTCGCGATCGCGATGCTACGAAAGAGTTTCACGTCGCCTCAAGTCTACGGCCGACGACGCGGCCCGGCAACGACATAGCTCTCCATCGGCCGGGCCTACCCGCTAGGTCAACACCCGCTGACGGCCCCTTCGGCGTGGTCGGCGGCCTTCGTTTCGTCGGCCGCGATCTCGGCGATGCGCCCCTGGAAGTCGACGGCGGCCTCCTGGGCCATCGCGTTCGGGGACTCGCGCTTCGAGTCTCTGAGGGTCAAGGCATTAAGCGGGAGCGCCCGTCCATTCTGGCCCACTTCGGCGTTAGGGCTGGTCGCGGCGTTCATCGCACTCTGCTGCTCCGACTGATCGTGCATGTCGCGGTAGTCGAGATAGGCCAGAAAGCCGTTAAGATCGCGCGCCACGTTTTGTTGGCGATGCAACGCGCCGCCCAACGCATCGGTGAACGTTTCGAGTTGAGCCTTGCGCGTCGGGTCGGTCGTGTGGGAGGCCATCGCGCGCAGGCGCTTGACCTCGCTGTCCCCATGAGCCGCGTCCTCGCCGAGCTGGGCGGCGAGGAGCGAGAGCGCATTGACTCCCTGCTGGCGTTCGAGCGGATTCCCCTCGAAGTTCGCGTTTCTGAGGTGGAAGATCGTATTGGCCAGGGCGCGGTCGTTCGAAATAGCCGACGAGATCGCGCTATTGGCGTGAACGACGACGCTTCCGCAAACCGTGGCGCGGACGTGCCCGATCTCGCGCAAAGGCCCAGGTGAGGCGGTGGGCGCTGCCGCGGGCTGGATGGCTGCGATGAGGGCGGTGAGGAAAAACGGCGAGGAAATCATGGCCGAAGCCTCCTAACAAACCGCTCTCAACCTTCGCGCCGGTCGCCGACTTTCCCCACGACCCGCCCGCGCGGAAGGTCGTGCGGCCGGGCGGCGAAGGGCGCTCCGATGTCCCGCCGTCTGCTCGCCCTGGCCATCCTCTCGCTGACCCTATGCGGCTGTCGCGAAGTGCGCGTCCGAACGTATTCGCACGGCACGACGACCGTCCCGGGGGGAAACCAAATCGCGGTCGTGCGCGACAGCGCCCAACTGGAAGCGTTTGGAATCCGCGCGCCCAACGTCAAGTTCCGTCATGAATTCGGCGTCGTGCTCGTCATGGGGCCGCACCGCACGAGCGGCTGGAAGCAAGTGATCGAGTCGATCCGCGCCAACGACGAACGGGTCCGAATCGTCGCCTTCGAGCGCCCCGAACCCGATGGCGGCACGCCGGCGCGGGAGTACCGAACGTTCACGCTGTGGATCATTCCGAACTCGGTGTACCGGTCCGGCGACGCGATCGAGGTCGTCACGCCTTCCGGCGAGGCGATCGCCTCGACGAGCTTGCCTTAGCGATGCGAACGGGATTGGCCGGACGGGCGTCTAACTCGTGCCGCCGTCCGCGACCCGAGCAGCGATCGCGGCGACTGCCGGGCCGACCCTCGCATCGGCGGCTGCCGTTTCTTCGTTAGGGGATCGAAATGGAATCGATGGGGCTCGCCTCGCTCGAGGCGACCGTCAGCCGGCTGGGTACGGCGCTGGAGCCCAACGGCGCGGCCGACGAGGCCGACGGCATCCTCAATCCGGCCGCCACCCTCGTTCGCGACGGCCGGTTGCTGCTGTATCCGCGCGTCGTCGCGGCCGGAAACGTCTCGCGCATCGGAATCGTCGAAGCGCGCGGTTCGGAGGCCGCGCCCGTCTTCCGACGCCTCGGTTACGCTCTCGAACCGCACGAGTCGTACGAGCTGCGGACGGTCCCCGGCGGGTACGGTTGCGAAGATCCGCGCGTGACGTTCGTGCCGGCGCTCGATCGCTTCGTCATGGCGTACACGGCATTTGGTCCGCGCGGTCCGCGCATTGCCTTCGCCCTTTCAAAGGATGGTTTCGAGTGGGAACGTTTAGGGCTTGCCGATTTCTCGGCACCCGGTCTACCGTCAGGCGACGATAAAGATGCGGCGTTCTTTCCGGAGCCGGTGCTCTCGCCGAAAGGCGTTCCGAGCCTCGCATTCTACCATCGGCCGATGTTGCACGTGTCGGCTCTCGACGGCTGCGCGTCGATTCCGATCGTTCTCGGAATGCCGGTGAGCGAACGTGAGAGCACGCGGATTGCGTACGTTCCGCTCGATGCGGCCCTGCACGACGTGCGCAACCTCTTGCGCGTCGCGGAGAGCGTCGTCGTCCTGACGCCGGAAGCTGACTGGGGAGCGATCAAAACCGGCGCCGGGACCCCTCCGGTCGCGATCGATGAAGGCTGGCTCTCGCTTTTCCACGCGGTCGACGCCGAACTCTTGGGGGCCGGCGATTGCGCGTTTCGGTATAGTGCCGGAATCGTCGTCCACGATCGCGAGCGACCGCACCTGGTGCGTTACCGGTCGCCACGTCCCATTCTCACGCCGCAAAGCGACGAAGAGCGTCGCGGTACCGTCAACGACGTGGTCTTTCCGACCGGCATGGTTCCGCTCTCGGCACGCGCGTTCGATGTTTACTACGGCATGGCGGACGAGCGCGTTGGGCGAGCGCGCCTTGCTCTCGGCGCCGCCGTCGTCGTCGCCGAAGACGAGAGCGCCGCGTAACTGTTTCGCTATTACGTGATCGCCACGGTCTTCGTGGTTTCGTTCGTCGGAATCGTCGCCGGCGTTCAACACGTGCGCTCGGAGCTGAAGGTCGCCGCAGTGCAAGCGACGGGAAGTCCCAGCCCTCCACGTCCCCAGAGCCCCTCGACGCTGCGACCCGGGCCGCTGGTCGGCGCCGCACCGTGGGCGCTCGAAGCCTTGACGAACTGCTTTCACCAGATCTCGATGCGGCGTGGCTCCGTCGCCCAAATGCAAGCGCAGATCTTGGAGGGCGCACGGCTTCTGAAGCCGGACGAAGTGCTGGAAGCGGGGCCGTGCAGGGTCCGCTTCGACGGGAAGTCCGCCCGCGTGACCCGCGCCGGCCCGCCTTCCGAACGCGTCGACCTGTTCATCCCGCCGCCGATCAGACTCTACGTTCGAGCGGGGTCGCGCGAGGCCGCACCGTGGCGCAAGCACCTGGTGTTCCTCTTGACGCTTTATTCTGGCGGACACGCTCGCCTCGAGCGGCTCGGAACGCCGCCCGGTACGCGCGTCGTGCCCGATCGGCGCTGAAGCTAAGGGCCGTGCAAACCGGAGCGGTTTCATCGGCGTCGAACGTGGCGACGCGATGCTGATCACCGATCCCATCTTGAGCGAGGCCGTCGAGAAGCGCCGAACCTTCGCCATCATCTCCCATCCCGACGCCGGCAAGACGACCCTAACGGAAAAGCTCTTGCTTTACGGCGGGGCGATCGTCACGGCCGGGCAAGTCGCAGCGCGCAAGCGGGCGCGCGCCGCCACCTCCGATTGGATGGAGCTGGAGAAGGAGCGTGGGATCTCGATAACTTCGACCGTCTTGCAGTTTCCGTACGCGGGCTGCACGCTCAACCTGCTCGACACCCCCGGTCACCAGGACTTCGGGGAGGACACGTACCGGACGCTGCTGGCGGCGGACAGTGCGATCATGCTGATCGACGCGGCCAAAGGCGTCGAACCGCAGACGAAAAAGCTGTTCGAGATCTGCCGCCGCCGGCGGATTCCGCTCTTCACGTTTATCAACAAGATGGACCGCCCGAGCCGGGATCCGCTCGAACTGTTGGACGAACTCGAGAGCGTGCTCGGCATCGCGGCGTATCCGATCAATTGGCCGATCGGCAGCGGCGCGAGTTTTCGCGGCGTCTTTGACCGGCAGTCGCGCGCGGTTCACTTGTTCGAGCGGACGACGCACGGCGCGACGGCTGCGCCGGTGATGACGACCAGCGAACGCGATCCCCGGATCGCCGCATTGACCGACGCTCAAACGTACGGCGAGTTTATGGATGCGATCGCACTGCTGGACGGCGCGGGCGCCGCGTTCGACCGTGAGGCGTTCGTAGCCGGGGCAGCGACGCCGGTCTTTTTCGGCAGTGCGGTGACGAACTTCGGCGTCGCGCTCTTTCTCGACGCATTCGTCGAAATGGCCCCGCGCCCGGCGGCCCGCGCAGCCGTGCACGAAGTCTCCGGCAAACGCGAGGCGGTCGCTCCCACGGACGACGCCTTCTCGGGTTTCGTCTTTAAGATTCAAGCCAACATGGACCCGCGCCACCGCGACCGGGTGGCGTTCTTGCGCGTGTGTTCCGGGCACTTCGAGCGCGATATGACGGTGCGCAACGCGCGCACCGGTAAGGACGTGCGCCTGACCCGCGCGATGAAACTGTTCGCCAGCGAACGCGAGGTCGTCGAGGAAGCATTTGCCGGTGACGTCGTCGGGCTCGTGAATCCGGGCACATTCGCGATCGGCGATACGCTGTGCGTGGGGCCGCTGCTCCGTTACGATGCGATCCCTCAGTTTGCCCCAGAACACTTCGCGAGCGTTCGCAGCCTCGATACCGCCGGCTACAAGTCGTTTCAAAAAGGAATCGCGCAACTGCGCGAAGAGGGTGCGATTCAGGTGTTTTTCCCGTTCGGTTCCATGCGTACGGAGCCGATTCTGGGAGCGGTCGGGCAGTTGCAGTTCGAGGTCGCGCAGTATCGGCTCGCCGCCGAATACAACGTGAAGACGGCGTTCTCGACGCTGGGTTTCGGCCTTGCGCGCTTGGTGCTGGGAGGCGACGACGCGCAGCTCGCCGCCGCCAGTTGGCCGGCGAGTGCGAAACTCGTCGAAGATTGGGAAGGTAGAGGGGTCGCGTTGTTCGAGAGCGACTGGAGCCTCCGGCTCGCCGAAGAATGGAACCCGACGCTTCGCTTTGCGACCTTCGAGTCGACGGCAGAATTGGAGAACGGATCGTGAACGTGCGAGCGCTGCTTGCAGCGGCAACCGTCTTGGGACTGGTGGCGTGCGCGGGCCCAAACCACTACGAGAAGCTTGCCGACGACGTGACGAAGGCGGTCGTCGCGAACGACATGCGGCCGGTCGAAGGAGAGTTCAACGCCTTGGTGCGGCCGAAGCTGGTAAGCCGCGTGCGGGTCGGCGCGCTCTCCGACCGATTGGCTGCGCTTGGGAAGTTCGAAGGCGTTAAGGAAGACACGCCGAGTGGCGCGCAAGCGGGCGAGCACGACTTTGCCGCGCGCTTCGTCAAATCGACTTGGCGCGTCCGCATGGTGGTTGATGCAGATGGTAAGATCGCGGCGTACTACATCACGCCTCCGCACGAGGCGGGTACCCCCGATGCCGGTGGCTAGCACCGAAGTCGTCCTCGGCGCGGGTCCCGAGTTCGCCGACGTGTCGGCGGCCGCGCGGCGACTGCAGGGCGTCGCACGCCGCACCGCGGTCGTGACCTCGCGCACGCTGGACGCGCGCGTGGGGGCGCGCGTTTTTCTCAAGTGCGAGAACCTGCAGCGGATGGGCGCCTTCAAGTTTCGCGGCGCCTATAACCGCATCGTGCAGCTGTCTTCAGCGCAACGTGAAGCGGGCGTGGTCGCGTTCTCGAGCGGTAACCACGCCCAGGGCGTGGCGCTGGCGGCGCAACTCCTCGAGGTCCGGGCGACGATCGTCATGCCCTCCGACGCGCCGCGTTCGAAGGTCGCCGCGACGCGCAATTACGGCGCGGAAATCGTCTGGTACGACCGTCTGCGCGAAGATCGCGCGGCGATTGCCGAAGAGCTCGCGCGGGAACGCGGGGCTATCTTGATCCCCCCGTTTGACGACGCGGCGATCATGGCCGGCGCCGGCACGGCGGCGCTCGAGTTGCTCGAAGACGTGCCGGACCTCGAGGCGCTCGTCATCCCGGTGGGCGGCGGCGGGCTGCTCGCGGGATCGTTGCTCGCCGCGCGCGCGCTGCGCGGTGGGATCGACGTATGGGGAGTCGAGCCGGAGGCGGGCGACGACTTCCGCCGCTCGCTCGCGGCAGGTGAACGGATCGCGATCGACGTTCCCGCGACGATTGCCGACGGTCTGCAAACGACGATGCCCGGACGCCTAACGTTCCCGCTCGTCCAAAATTTGGGTGCGCGTCTCGTCACCGTTTCCGACGAGGAACTCCGCGCGGCGATGCGCTTCGCGTTCGAACGGCTCAAGCTCGTTTTGGAACCGAGCGGGGGCGCCGCACTGGCCGCGATCCTTCACGAGCGCGTCGAGGTGCGGGGCCATCGCGTCGGCGCGATCCTCAGCGGGGGCAACGTCGACTCCGGAACGTTCGCCGCACTCCTCGCGGGCTAGTTCTGCTTCGTCTCCTCGAGCGCGTCGAGGGCGTGGTCGAGGATGTCGCGCAGGGTGCGCTGCTCGGCGCGGGTCAGGTTGGCGATCGGTGGCGGCGGCTCTTCCATGCGCGCGTGAACGCGCTTTTGCAGCGCCAGCCCCGCAGGCGTGACGACGAGCGCTTTGACGCGACGGTCGTGCGGAAGGCTGCGACGCTCCACGAGCCCGCGCTCTTCGAGCCGGTCGGCGATCCAGGTGACGTTCGAGGCGTCGCAAGCCATGGCGTCCGCAAGCGCGTTCATCGCCAACGGCTCCTCGGTGGAAAGATGTTTCAGCGCGTACGCTTGGAGGGGCGTGAGATCGAACTCGGCCATGGTCGCCTCGACATAAGGGCGACTGGCTTTGAAGACTTCCCACATGAGTTGCCAGGCTTGAGCACCGGGGCTGCGTGGATGGCCTTTCCGGAGGCGGCGGGGGACGGTCACTCGCCCATGGTACCTCAGGATAACCGTCTAGCGCAAGAACCTTGACATCACCGATGGTTGAGGATATAAAGTAGTTGCCCAGGCAGAGGCCGGGCGAAAGGCGAGAAGTTGACGACGGTTGAGGCGGCCGACGACGCGCGAGTGCTCGCGCTCGTGGTCGCGGCCCGCGAGGGTTCCCCAGATGCGTTCGGCGAGTTGGTCGATCGGTATCGCGATCCCGTCATGCGGCTAGCGTACAGGCTGACGCGCGACCCGGACGAGGCCAAGGACGTCACGCAGGACGCGTTTCTGCGAGCCTTCCGCCGCATCGAGTCGTTTCGGCCCGACCGGCCGTTTTCGCGCTGGCTGTTCGTCATCGCCCGCAACGCTTCGCTCGACGCTCTACGGCGCAAGCGTCGCGTAGCGGTGCCCTTCGCGCCTGACGAAACCGGAGCCGTCATCGGGCCCGAAGAGCTAACCGTGCGCAACGAAGATGCGCTTCGGCTGCACGTTGCGCTCGGCGAGCTGCCGCCAAATCATCGGCGCGCGCTGGAGCTGTACTACTTCACGGGACTGCGCTATCGCGAAATTGCGGGCGAACTCGGCATCCCAATCGGGACGGTCAAGACCTACATCGCGCGCGCGAAGCGCCGGTTGCGCGAGCGTTTCGAGGAAGACGGGTTACAAACCGCCGCCTAGGAACCGGTTCGACTAGGCTACAGCGACCACTCCCACGAGTTCCAGTTCTCGATGATGCCGTTCGGTTTGAACCCGTGCAGGTCGCTCGAGACCGCTTCGATCTGGCGCGGCCACCACAGGTAGACGAAGGGAACGTCGCGCGCCAAGTACTCTTGCACCTTTGCGTACGCGCGCTTGCGGGTCGGGATGTCGTAGTGCGTCAGCGCGATTCGTTCCGCCGCGTCGAGTTCGGGATTGCAGTAGCGTTCCCAATTGTAGCCGTGCGGCGGCTGCTGATCGCACATGAGCTGGCTCGAGTCGTCGGGATCGATGCCGGCGTACCACGTTTCGAGTCCGGCTTGGTAACGACCGTCGGCTAAGATGCCGCTTCCGACCGGGCCGTAGAGTAGGGCCGTCGTGTAGCCCTTGAGGGTGACTTCAAAACCGGCATCTTTAAGCATCGAAACGAGTAGGACGCCCCGGCCGCGATCGGTGAGGCTTTCGGTGCGAAAGGCCAGATCGAAAGCCAGGCGCCGGCCGTTACGGACGCGGATTCCGTCGCCACCCACGTGCCAGCCGGCGGCTTCGAGGATCGCCTTCGCGCGCGGGAGATCGCGCGCGCTCGTACCGGCGTGCGGGTTGAACGCCCACATGAACCGCGGGATATCTTCGGTCGCCGGAATCGTCGTGCCGAAGGTGACGTCCTGCACGATTTTAGCTTTGTCGACCGCGAGCCCGAGCGCCCGCCGAACCCGTACGTCGTCAAACGGTGCTCGTTGAGTGTTGATGATGATGGCGTCTTCGCCGTTGAAAGGCACGAGATGCAGTACGATCCCGGGAAAGTCGTGGAGCTGCTGGTACGCGCGCGGCGTCACTTGGGCGAACCAGTCGAGTTCGTGCGTCCGCATCATGTTCACGATCGTGTTCTCGTCGGGAACGAAACGGAGCACGATGCGGCGGATCTTCGGTTTTCCCAGAAAGTAGCGATCGTTGGCGACGTACTCGATCCGGTCGCCGCGGATCCAGCGGACGACGCGGAACGGCCCCGTTCCGATCGGAAGCGAGTTGAACGGAATGCCGTTGAGGTTCGGGTAGCGCGCGAGCAAGTGCGCCGGCAGGATCATGTACGGGGCGTCGCTGTGGGCGAAGAAGGTGTGGACGGCGGGTGCGAACGGCCGCTTGAGACGGAAAACCGCGGTGTACGGATCCGGTGTGTCGACGCGCGCCACCTGATCGTAGCCGTGCCGCGTCACCACCAAGGTCGCCGGATTCATGATGGCGCGCCAGGTGAACGCGACATCGGCGCTCGTGAACGGCGCGCCGTCTTGCCACAGGACGTGCCGGCGGAGGTGATAAACGATCGTCAACCCATCGCGGGAGATGCCGCCGTTTTCGAGCGTCGGCACGGTTTGTGCGAGCATCGGTACGTCTTTGCCCGACGGATCCGTCGCCACGAGCGAATCGAACGCGAACGCCTCGGCGAGCGCTTCGACTTGTTGGCTCGAGAGAATCGGATTGAGCGTATTGACCGAGCCGATGTAGGCGACGCGTAGCGTCGTGGGATCGGTCCACGGATGGCGGTGAGCGCTCGACGCCGTTTGCGTCTCGACACGCGTGCAGCCGGCGACGAGCGCGAACAGCGCCGCCAAGATCGTCAGCCGACCGGCACTCACTCTAACCCTCCGGCTCGAACACTAGCGTCGCCGCCGAACGGGGCGTTTGGCGCTGGCGTGACGCGGACGGAACGGAGCCCCGACGGGCCAAGCGCGCTCGCGCGGAAGCTCGGCGTCGACGTCCTCGCAGCCGATCGGCGTGAAGGCATCGCAGTCGTGCGGGCGCGCCTCGTAGATGCCGCAGTAGTAACGGCCCGAGGCGGAGCCTTTGAGAAAGACGCACTGGTCGGCGACGTCGTCGGTGACTTTGCGCAGATACCCGAGCACGAAGCCGTCGGCGGAGGGGCGCTGTACGACGTAGTCGGCCAGCGTTCGCTCGTAGGTGATCCCCAAGTGATCGGCGATCCGTTGCACGTCCTCGCGACTGACGAACGGCTCGTATCCGCTGCAACATTCGGCGCAGCCGGGCGGGCAGGCGACGTTTTCCGGCAGATCGCGCAGGTGCTTGCGCGCCAGATCGATGACCGCACCGATCGCTCGCACGAACTGGGGATCGTCGTTGTACTTGTACGTCCACTCCTTCTGGGTGATCTCGTTCGCGTTGTAGCGATGCTCGATCTTCTGGTTGTAGGTGATCGTGATGTGCTCTTCGGTGATCTCGATCTCTTGGACCGCACGCATCGGTTCGACGTCCATGAGGTCGACGCTCGTTGGTTGGTGGGTTTCCCGGGTGAAGGCTCGCAGTTCGCGCATCGCGGAGTGCGCGATGAGGTCGATCGTCTCGTGCATGGCGTCGTCCTTAGCCGCGGCGGCCTGCAACTCCGGCGCGCCGACGGGCGGATGCGCGTTCCGCCGGCTCGAAACGGCCATCGATGAACACCATAGGGATCGACCTCGGCGGCACGCACGCGATGGCCGCGTTGGTAGACGAGAGCGGGAAGATCGTCGCGCACCAAGAGCAAGATATCGAGGACCGGACCTTCGAGGCCGTCCTCAAGACGATCGTCACCGTGGTCCGTGGCGTCTTGGCCGGCGCGGGTGAAAAAAAGGTCCCAGCGGTCGGCCTCGGCTCGCCTGGCAACATCGACCTCGCATCGGGGGCGGTTCGCTACTCGCCGAACTTCGGCTGGACCGACGTGCCGCTCGGCGCACGTTTGGGCGCCGAATTCGGGGTGACCGTGCACGTCGGAAACGATGCGCGCTGCGCGACCCTGGGCGAGCACACCTTCGGTAGCGGCCAGGGAACGAAAGACTTCGTGATGCTCACGCTTGGGACGGGTATCGGCGGCGGCATCGTGGCCGATGGTATGCTTGTTCTGGGCCACGGAGCCGGCGCGGGCGAAATCGGACACCACCAGATTCGCGCGGTCGACGGGTTCATCTGCGGATGCGGCAAGACGGGATGCTTCGAGGCGCAGGCGTCCGGGACGGGCCTCTTACGGCACGCGTTCGCGGTTGCGCCGTCTTTCCCGCGCAGCACGTTGCTCACGCAGAAGCCGCCCGACAAGCTGGGCACCAAAGCGGTCCGCAAAGCGGCGGAGGCCGGCGATCCGCACGCCCTGGCCGCCTGGCGGCGATACGTCGAAGATCTCGCCTGCGGCTTGGCCAATATCATCGCATTCGTGAATCCCGAAACGATCGCGCTCGGCGGCGGTCTTTCGAGCGCCGGAGATTTCATGTTGGCAGCGGTGCGCCCGCGCGTCGAAGAGCTGACGACGATGGCTCCCCGCGGTCAGACCAAGATCGTCACCGCGGTACTCGGCAACGACGCGGGTGCGATCGGCGCGGCCGTGATGGCGAGACGCGGAGGCCTCGGGGCAACGGCGACGTAGGGCGCTACTGCGCGGCGGCCACGATCCGGCGCGGCGGTGGAGGTTCGCCGATGCGCCCGGTCAGGGCCATGTTCTCGATCAGCTCGGCGATGCGGCGCGCACTGCCGCGCGGCGCTACGTCGACTTGGCGGGCGCGCATCGTCGCTAGGCGTTCCAAGTTCGAGACGATTCGGCGGGTCGAGCGCACGACGTCGGCGGTCGTTAGCGCGACCACGCCGATTCCGTTCGTGCGAACGTAGTCCAAGTTGCCGCGTTCCTGGCCGGGAACGAAATCGTACACGACGACCGGAACTTCGGCGACGCTGGCCTCGGCCAGCGTGCCCGGTCCGGCTTTCGTCACCAGGAGGTCGCTCGCGCGCATCAGCGAGGGAACGTCGTTCGAGTAACCGAGCACGGTCATCGGCGTCGGCAAGTTCAGCGCCAGCTCGGCGAGCTTCGTCCGCAACGCCGCGTTCCGGCCGGTCACGACGACGAGGTGGAGCGGCAACTTCGACTTCGCGAGCGCGAGCGTGGTGGGCAGCAGTTTACCGCCGCCTTCTCCGCCGGCCATGACGAGCGCGATCGTGCGATCTTTCGGGAGCCCCAGACGGACTCGCAATTCGAGCTTCGTTTCCGTAACGTCCTCGAATTTCGGGTGGACGGGATGTCCGAGCAGCCTCAAACGGTCGGCTGAGATGCCACGCTCGCGCGCGCGGTCGTAGACTTCTTGCGCGGGGACGACGACGGCATCGGCTTCGGGGGTCAGCCAGGCTTCGTGAACGCGTCCGAGGTCGGTAATCACCGTGATGACCGGCGCGTCGATGCCTGCGTCGGCCCGCGCACGCAGCGCGGCGTGATTGAGCAGCGGATGAACCGAGACGATGACGTCCGGCCGGTACTCGACGAATAGGTTGCGCAACCGTTCGCGGTAGAGCGGCTCACAAAAGCGAACGACGCCTCGGAAGCGCCGTTTACCGTTGGTAGCGTGGTAGAGCGCACCGTACAAAGGCGGTGCGAAGCGAAGGGCCGAGCTGTAGGCGAGACCGAGCTGCGAGAGCGGAAACGTGCAGTGGGCGGCGACGTCGTCGATGCGGTGCTCGAAGTTGACATCTCCGCCCAGTTCGTCAAGGCCGGCGGCGATTGCGTTTGCAGCGCTTCGATGGCCGCCGCCGGTGTCTGAAATCAGGAAGAGGATTCGTTTTGTCATCAGGTTACTGCGTCGGCCGTAGGCCGCGCAGCGAGCGCGTCGCGCGAATCGCGCGAATCCGCTGAAGCCGGCGCAAAACGTTACGACGGCGACGGTCGGCGGCTCGAACGCGCGAGATCAACGCGCGTGCCGGCACGTCGTAAAAGCGGAAGATGTCGCCGAACTCAACATCCGGATTGCGGTGGTGGCCATCGTGGTCCTCGGGCAAAACGATCTGGAAGACGCGCGCGAGGCGGACGCCCCAAGCGGGAGTGCGCCAGCCGAGGTCGGTCGTGTGGCGCCACCAGACGTGAATCTGCCCCAGCAGCAGGCCGAGGACCGCACCGGGCCATGAGAGCGGCCAAACGATCGCAGCGATCGCGATGTACGGGACGGCTCCCAGGAAACCGTCGAGAAGAACGCCCGGGTCGGACGAGATGACCGCGTGGTCCCAGAACGAACGACGACGGTCGTGATGCGTCCGAAGGTGGAGCTTACCCCAGAGATGCTGCGGGACGTGGTACAGGAACGTCGAGGCGCAATCGCCTGCAACGAGCACGATAAGCATCGCAGCGACGAACGTCATCACGCTTTGGCCTTCACCTTCACCGAGAGTACAACAACCCTTTCGCCTTGGCGGCCTCGCGCCGCGTTCGACCGTTCAGATGCAAATCCAGGAATCCGAGACGGTCGCCGGAGTGCTTCGTGTTGGATCGTACCCCTTCCCGGCACTTTCACCCCGCTACTCGCCGTGCTGGCGCTGTCGTGTTGCTGCGCCCCCGGCGGGCCGGCGAGGCACGCCGCACCGCCTCGCCTGGGCCGCCTGACGCGGCTCGAGGCGGCCGCGCTGGCGTGGCACCCCTATCGGGCGCCGGACGAGATCGCCGGCTTGCGGCTGCTCGCCGACGCTCCGCGCCCCGCCCAGCCGCTAGCAGCCGCGGTTCGCTCGATCGTGCGCTCGAACCCGAGGCTCGGGACGCTCGACGCCCTGCTTCTGGCCGCCCGGGCCGCGGCCGCCGCGCGGCGGCAGGGACTCCCCTTCGGATTCTTCTGCGCGACGCTCTTGCAAGAGTCCGCCTTCGCTCCCGGCGCGATGTCGGCCGCGGGGGCGGTCGGAATCGCGCAGTTTACCCTGCCGACGGCCGCAGCCGAAGGCATCGATCCCTTCGACTGGCAGGCCGCCATCGAAGGCTCGGCGCGGTTGCTAAGGCGCTATGTGAGGGCCTACGACGGGCGGTACGCCGATCCGTACGGAGCCGCGCTAGCGGCGTATAACGCGGGTCCCGGGGCCGTTGCCACGTATCGCGGCGTCCCGCCGTATCCCGAGACGCAGGCGTACATCGCCGACGTCTACGACCGCTGGTCGCGAATCGTGCGAGACGAATCGCCGCTTGCTCGCTAGGTTCTCGCCTGGGTCCGGCGTAGGTCCGGCCGCAATGAGCCTGACCGATTACGAAGGCGGACGTTTTGTCGCGCGGACCGACGGTGTCGTCGACATCTTGCACGGAACCCCGGTTGCCGATCCCTACCGGTCGCTGGAAGATACCTCGGATGCGGGTACGGTCGCCTGGCAGGCAACCCAGAACGCTCGCACGCGCGCTGCGCTCGACGCCTTGAGCGGCCGGAGCGCGCTCGCCGAGCGCTTCGAGGGCCTGCTGCGGATGGGAAGCGTGAGCCCACCCGTCGTCCGCGGCGGTCGCGCCTTCTACGAGGCTCGGCGCCGCGACGAGAACCAAGCCGCCTTACGCGTGTTGAGCGGCTCGGAAGACCGCGTGTTGGTCGATCCCGCCGCTCTCGACGAGCGCGGTCTGATTGCGCTCGACTGGTGGTATCCGAATCGGGACGGGAGCCTCGTCGCGTACGGCGTCTCGGAGAACGG
>JBDTCF010000169.1:0-2743 GCA_039923715.1 Vulcanimicrobiaceae bacterium | reverse complement strand
ATCGTTCCCGGTATTACGTCGGCGTTGGCGGCGCCCGCTTACGCCGGCATTCCGATCACGCATCGCAACCACAACACATCGTTCGTCGTGGCGACCGGCCACGAGGATCCGACCAAAAGCACTTCGTCGCTCGACTTTGCTAAACTCGCAAACCCGTCGCAAACGCTCGTTTTCCTAATGGCCATGGCCAATCTCGCGCAGATCGTCGCGCGGTTGCGCGAACACGGTTTAGCCGACGATCTGCCGGTCGCAATCATTCGCGAAGGAACGAAGCCGCAGCAAGCGACGCTGATCGGAACGCTCGCGACGATCGTCGATGACGTAGCGCGCGAACGCTTCGCCGCTCCGGCGATCGTCGTGATCGGCAACGTGGTACGCGAACGTATTCCCTGGTTCGAGGAGGGGCCGCTCTTTGGCAAGCGTGTCCTGGTGACGCGCCCCGCAGGCGGCGCCGACGCGTTCGTGGCCGCCCTCTGGGAAGCCGGCGCCGAACCGGTCTGCGCGCCGGCGATCGCCTTCGAGCCGCCCGACGACGAGCGCGCGGCCGACGAGGGGGTCCGCTACGTTCGCGCCTACGCCTGGGTCGTCTTCACCTCGGCCAACGGCGTGCGCGCGTTCTTCGAACGGCTCGCGCGACAAGGCGGCGACGGACGCCGCCTCGGCGACGTTCGGATCGCCGCGATTGGACCAAAGACCGCCGCTGCGTTGGAACCCGTCGGCCTGCGGGCGGATTTCGTCGCTTCCGCCTACGTTGCAGAAACGCTGGCCGCGGAACTCTTCGCCGGCACGCGCGCGGGCGATCGGATTCTACTCTATCGCGCGCAAGAGGCACGCGACGTGTTGCCGCAGACGCTTCGCGAGCGCGGGCGCTCGGTCGACGTCGTGGCCGCTTACAAGACCGTCCACACGCGCGACCCCGAGTTCGCCGCTGCGGCCGCCGCGACCGATGTCTGGACGTTCACGAGCGCCAGCACGGTCGCCGGATTTATGGCGAACGTCCCCAACGCGACGGCTTTGCGTGAGGGGAAGATCGTGGGGTGCATCGGTCCCGTAGCCGCCGAGGCGGCGCGCGCGGCCGGCCTCGCGCCGGACGTCGTGGCCGACGAGTACACAAGCGAAGGTTTGCTCCGAGCCTTGGAGCTCGTGCCGGCCGGTTGACTTCGACTGCCGTCGGTGCTACCGTCGGTAGACCAACAAGTGAACGTCATATTCACTCGATCGAGACCGGTAGCTTGCAGCGTCGCACGCTCGCGCCGGCCGCGTTCCGTCCGAAGGAGCCCGATCACATGGCCGACAGAAACGGCGACCCCAAACGCACCCCCGAAACGCTGACCTCCAACTTCGGGGCTCCGATCGCCGACAATCAAAACACGCTTACGGCGGGCAACCCCGGCCCCGCCTTAATCGCCGACTACCACCTCATCGAGAAGAACGCGCACTTCAACCGCGAGCGCGTTCCGGAACGCGTCGTGCACGCCAAAGGGGCCGGCGCGTTCGGGTACTTTGAAGTGACCGATGACGTCGCGCAATACACGAGAGCGGCCTTTCTCAGCCAGATTGGAAAGCGCACCGAGCTTGTCGCGCGCTTCTCGACGGTCGCCGGTGAAAAGGGCGCGAGCGACGTCGAGCGCGACCCGCGCGGGTTTGCCGTCAAGTTCTATACCGAAGAAGGCAACTACGATCTCGTCGGCAACAACACGCCGATATTTTTCATTCGCGACCCGCTCAAGTTTCCCGATTTCATTCACTCTCAGAAACGGTTGCCGCAGAACAACCTTCGCAGCAAAGCGATGCAGTGGGACTTCTGGTCGCTCTCGCCGGAGTCGCTGCATCAGGTGACCTACCTGATGGGCGATCGCGGCATCCCGGCCGCCTTCCAGAACATGAACGGCTACGGAAGCCACACGTACCAGTGGATCAACCGCGAAGGCAAGACCGTCTGGGTCAAGTACCACTTCAAGGCCGAACTTGGCGTCAAGAATCTTACCCGGCAGAAGGCGGCCGAAATTCAAGGTCACGATCCCGACCACCACACGCGCAGTTTGTACGACCTGATCGCGGGCGGCGACGTCGCCGCCTGGAAGCTGTACGTGCAGATCATGGCGCACGAGGAGGCGTTCGCCTACAAGTGGGATCCGTTCGACGTAACCAAGGTCTGGTCGCACAAGGATTACCCGCTCGTCCCCGTCGGACGGATGGTCTTGAACAAGAATCCCGAGAACTACTTCGCCGATATCGAGCAGGGCGCGTGGGAGCCCTCGAACGTCGTCCCCGGCATCTGGTTCTCGCCGGACAAGATGTTGCAGGGGCGCATCTTTGCATACGCCGACGCGCACCGCTATCGCATCGGCCCGAACTACGCGCTGCTGCCAACCAATCGGCCCCGCCACGCCGCGGTGCATAACTACCAGCGCGACGGCAACATGCGTTTCGACGCAAACGGCGGTAGCGCTCCGGTGTACGAACCCAACAGCCTGGGCGGTCCGGCTCAGGACAAAGCGTACGAGGAACCACCCTACGCCATGCACGGCGCGACGACCGGGCGCTACGATCAGAAGACGCCGCGCAACGACGACTACCAACAGCCCGGTGACCTGTATCGTTTGATGTCGAACGAGGAGAAGGCGCGACTCGTCGACACGCTCGTCGATCACATGGGCGACATTCCGAAGGAAACTCAGACGCGCCAGATCGGCCACTTCGCCAAGGCCGACGGCGACCTCGGCGCGCGTCTAGCGGCCGG
>JBDTCF010000168.1:0-11484 GCA_039923715.1 Vulcanimicrobiaceae bacterium | reverse complement strand
CTGCGGCTCACTGCGTTCTGATCGTGAAGGTCCACGAACGTGACGCGGAGTTACCCGCGAGGTCGGTGACACGCACGCGCACGGTTACCGGGCCGTCGGGATAATCGACGCCCGGACTGTAGGTGATAAAGGTCGGCGAACGGGTCGCGGAAGCTGTGACGTTGCGCCCGTTGACGACGAGCACGATGCTAGAAAGGTTGATCCCGATGCCGCTCGGCGATTCGAAGGTCGCATAAATATTGGGCCGAGTGGCGTTCACGGTCTGGCCGGAAGGCGGCGCGACGTCGACGATCGCCGGAGGCGTCGTCGCCGCCGAAAGTTGGGCGGACGCTTCCGCGCGCGGCGCCACCGAGTCGCCGACGCGCAAATGGCCGTAGATCGGAATCTGGGTGACGTTGAAGCGGTCGGGGATCGTGTAACTCGCGCGATACACGCCGGGTGACGCCTCGCGCATCGGAACGTCCGAGATCGCGTTGCCGATGTCGAAGGTGGCCTGCCCGCCGGACGTCCCGTTCAGGGTGACATCGAACGATTCGCCGGCGCGCAGCGGCCGGGTTGCGGAAATATTGAGCGACGCGATTGCGGCGGCACTAGCGGGTGCTGTTGTCGGATTCACCGCAGCTTTGCGCGACGCGATGATCTGGCGCAGTTCGCTCGTCTCGGGATTCCGCCGAACCGTGACGTAGTCGCCCACCTTGAGGTCGCCCAGTTTGGCGACCGCTCCGTTGAGGGTGATCTCGGTCGCGCTCGCCGGGGTCACGACGCTGCCACCCGCGATGACGATCGCACTCGCCGAAACGGCCGCCACGTTCCCGTTGGTCGAGCGGAAGAAGTCGTGAATCTCGAGCACCTTTCCGTTCTTCGCGAGCAAGACTCGGAGCGCGTCCCCGACGCGCAGGTCGCTCAGGGTTGCGGCCAGTTGCGTGTTGATCGTCACGTCCTCGATGTAGATCCTCGCATCAGAGTTGATTGCGATCGTCCGCTCGTTGCCGCCGAAGGTGACGGTCACAGAAGGCGGCGCGGAGTTGGCGTCGAGCGCCGATACCGTCCCTTTGACGATGGTCCGGCCGCCCGCCGCGCTCTGCTGCTGGCCGATGTTGCGGCCGATCAGGGGAGAAACGATTTCGACCTTCGCGCCACGGCCGTCGTACGACGTCGTCGCGCCGAAGGCGTCGGCGACGAAGCGCAACGGAATGTAGGTGGTCCCCTCGAAATCCGCCGCCGGTGAATCGAGTTGAACGGTCCGCCCGGCGACATCGGCGGTGGCGGCGCCGAGCACCAGGACCAACGTACCGTTCGGCAGTGTCCCGACGATCGTGTTCGCGCGTCGCGAGACGGGAATGCCAAGCGCGTCGAAGACGCGGCGCAGTGGGAGCAGAACGTGGCCGTCGACGATGCGCGGCTGGACGTCGTCCGGCAGCGCTTGGCCGTTGATGAGAATCGAGATGGTGCGCGTCGGCGTTTCTTGGGCGGCCGGCGTGGAAGCCGCCGCCGGCGCCGCAGCGCAGGGCGCCCCCCAAAAGCTCGCGAGCGCGAACGCAATCGTCGCGACGATCGCCTTCCTGGTAACCCACACCTTCATCACCGCAGGCTTTCCGACACCACTTCGCGATAGACCTCGGCGGTGGCGGACGCGCAGCGGTCCCACGAGTACGCGGCAGCCAGCGCCCGCAGGCGCTCGCGTCGCTCCGGATCGGCCGGACGTTCGAGGGCGGCACGCAAACGCTGCGTCAGCGCTGCGATGTCGCGCGGCGGGAAAGCGTCGACGACGCCGGCCAGAATGGCCGGAATCGCGTCGACGCACGCGATTGCGTTGGTTCCCACGGCGGTCGCCTCGAGCAGCGGCAAGCCGAATCCCTCGCACAACGACGGGTGCACGTACGCCGTTGCAGCGCGATACAGGTTCGCGAGTTCGGCCGTCGCGACGTCACCCGCGAAGCGCAGCTCGCCGTGCGTACGGCCGCGACCGTGAAGCGCGCCCTCGTCGGCGCCGGTCAAAACGAGGTCGACGTTCAGTTCCGCCGGCAACGCTTCCCAGGCCGCGAGAAGGGTCGCGAGATCCTTGTGCTCGCGGCGATTTCCGGCATACATGAAATAGGGTCGCACCGGTCGCGGCAGCTCGACGGGCGCTGAAAAGAATGCGTCGTCGACCCCAAGCGGGACGACCCGGACCTTGCTCGGTGCGACGCCCAGAAATCGGCGCAGGTCCTCGACGGTACGCGGATCGTCGACGATCACGCGCGCCGCGCGCGCGCAGAGCGCCCGAACGACGGTCGCATAGTAGACCCCGACCGAGCGCTTGAAGTACTGCGGATAGCGCAAGTGGATCAGATCGTGAATCGTGACCACCGTCGGGTGCGAGCCGATGAGGGGTGCATATACCGAGAGGTGATGCACGAGCGCGACTCGCGTTTCCGCGACGTAGCGTGGGAGATTCCACTGTTCGTCGAGACCGAAGTTTCCGCCGCGCGCCCACACGTCGAAGGTCAGGTCCGGCGCGACGCGGGGCAGCCGCTCCGTGAGTTCGGAAACGTAGGCGATCATGCCGACCGACATGCGCTTCGTGATCCGCGCGTCGAGCAAGATCGCATTCAACGGCGCGCCGCCTTGACGAGAACCACGACGGGATAGGCCGCCGAAGCGACCGCTACGAGCGCGCCACGCCAGCCGTCGCGCCAACCACCACGCACCAGCAGCGCCCACGGGACCCGCGCCCCACCCCGCGCGAGCGCCGCCGCCAAGCGTGGGATCGAAAACGTGGTGCCCTGCGCTTCGAGCGACGTGTATCTAGCAAACTTCTCGCGGTAGCTGCGCAGCGTCGGGTACGAATCGTGCAGCACCACGCCGGGCAGGTCGCGGACCGCGCCGCCGACCTGCCAACGCTCGTGGATCGATGCGCTGCCGCCCGCCGCGGGGACGGCCTCAAGGCGGGCCGCGCTCGTCCGAAACACCCGCAGCAAACGTTCGAAGCCCCAAGCTCCCGCCAGGACGGGGCGACCGCACAGAAACGTAACCCGCCGAACGCGATAGCCCTCGACATCGGCGGGCGCCGCCAGTTCCTCAAGCGCGCGCCGCAAGTCCGGATCGAGCGTCTCGTCCGCGTCGAGCATCAGCGTCCACTGCGTCGCGACCTGTGCGAGCGCGAAACGTCGGGTCGCAACGAAGCCCTCCCAAGGGCGCACGATGACGCGGGCCCCTGCGGCACGCGCAACGACGGCG
The DNA here is from genome assembly GCA_039923715.1 of Vulcanimicrobiaceae bacterium. GTDB lineage: Bacteria > Vulcanimicrobiota > Vulcanimicrobiia > Vulcanimicrobiales > Vulcanimicrobiaceae > JBDTCF01. The sequence goes on along the minus strand of JBDTCF010000168.1, from coordinate 8,265 downwards.
GTCGCATCCGTCGATTCCGCATCGACGACCAGCACCTGGCAACCGTCCGGCAAGCTCGCCAGCGCCGGCCCCAAACGTTCCGCCTCGTTCTTCGCCAGAACGACGGCGGTCAGCTCGGTCCTCGTCAGGAGTGCGAGGCGACGGGCACCGGCGCGGCGGCACCCAACGCACGGCGGTCGGCGGCGTGCTGCAACGTGGCTCCGATGAAGTCGCGATAGAGCGGTGAGGGGCGCTCGGGCCGCGACTTGAACTCCGGATGCGCCTGGGTTCCTACGAACCACGGGTGAACCTGCGTCGAAAGTTCGATCACCTCGACCAAACGTGCCTTGCCGCTCGCGTGATGCCCTGAAAACACCAGCCCGTGCTCTTCGAGGAGCGCGAGGTACTTGTTGTTGAATTCGTAGCGGTGGCGATGGCGCTCGCTGATCTCAAGCGTACCGTACGCACGCGCCGCGAGCGTACCCGGTTCGAGCGTGCAATCGTACGCACCCAATCGCATCGTGCCGCCCATCAGTTCGAGATTTCGCTGCTCGGGCAAGAAGTCGATGACGGGGTCCGGCGTCGCTTCGTCGACCTCGCTCGTCATCGCGTCGGGCAGGCCGCAGACGTGGCGCGCGAACTCGACGCAGGCCAGTTGCATTCCAAAGCAGATCCCGAGAAACGGCAGCCGCGACTCGCGCGCGAACCGGATCGCGCGTAACTTCCCCTTGACCCCGCGCGAACCGAAACCCGGCGCGACCAGCACACCATCGACGCCCGCCAGCGCATGCGTCCCTTGCTCTTCGATGGTCTCCGAATCGAGTCGAACGATCTCGACAACCGCCTCGTGATGGATTCCGGCGTGATGGAGCGCCTCGATAATCGAGATGTACGCATCTTTGAGCTCGACGTACTTTCCCACCAGCGCGACGCGAACGCGGTGGCGGGGATGCAGGACGCGCTCGACGATCGCCTCCCACTGCGCGATATCCGGTTCGTGGACGTTGAGTTTGAGCTTCCGCACCGCGGCGACGGCCAGCCCTTCGCGTTCGAGGTTTAGGGGGACGCGGTAGATCGTCTGCGCGTCCCCGTTCTGCACGACCGCATCGGCGGGAACGTCGCAGAAGAGCCCGATCTTCTGCTTCAGCTCCATTGGAATCGGCACTTCGGAATCGGTCCGCACCACGATTGCATCGGGCGATATCCCAATCGCGCGCAGTTCGCGAACCGAGTGTTGCGTCGGCTTGGTCTTGAGTTCGCCGGCGGCGCCGAGGTGCGGCATCAGCGTCAAGTGGACGAACATCACGTTCTCGTCGCCGACGTCGTACCGTACTTGGCGAATTGCCTCTAAGAAGGGCAATGACTCGATGTCGCCGACCGTACCGCCGACCTCGACGATGCAGACATCCGCGCCGCTCTTCTCGGCCACACGCCGAATCGAATTCTTAATCTCGTTGGTGATGTGAGGGATCACTTGCACGGTCGCACCGAGATAGTCGCCGCGCCGTTCCTTGTCGATAACCGACGCGTAGATCTGGCCGGTCGTCACGTTGTTTACCTTGCCCAACGACTCGTCAATGAAGCGCTCGTAGTGGCCCAGGTCGAGATCGGTCTCGGCGCCGTCTTCGGTAACGAAGACCTCGCCGTGTTGGTATGGATTCATCGTCCCGGCATCGACGTTGATGTACGGGTCCAGCTTTTGGATCGACACGGAGACGCCGCGGCTCTTCAGCAAGCGTCCTAAAGACGCCGCCGTTATGCCTTTCCCAAGCGAACTGACAACACCGCCGGTGAAGAATACATACTTCGCCATCTCGGGAGAACCGAATTCGCCGGACCCCGGTCGAGCCCCCTGGCCCCGGCCAGTTTTACCGAAGCGTCACGGTGACGAACCGCTCCAGGCCGGCGTAGTCCTCGCCGACCTCGACGTGTGCGCCCGCCAGGACCTGTGAAGCCAGGTTCGCGAGCGGATCGATCGTCCCAGGCGCCGCCTCGAGAAAGGCGCTCGCACCCGGCGCGGCGAGGCGCGGGATATCGGCCAACAGGCGGCGATAGAGCGCGAGGCCGTCCCGTCCGCCGTCGACCGCGACGCGCGGCTCGAAGCCGACCGGGTCCGGCGCGATGGGGACCTCGGCCGTGGGCACGTACGGCAGGTTCGCCACGATCGCGTCGTACGGTCCGAACTCGATGAGTGGCCCGGCCAAGTCTCCACGCACGAATCGAACCCGCGCGAGCAGCTCCAGGCGGGCGGCGTTAATACGCGCGACGGCGAGGGCCGCTTCGCTAACGTCGCAGGCGACGACCTCAAGTGCGTCGAGTTCGGCTGCCAGCGTCAACGCGAGCGCACCGCTCCCCGTGCCGACATCGCACGCGCGCAACCGCCGCTTGGGGGCGCGCGCGAGCCGCGCGCGCAAATCCGCGAGTGCCGCTTCGACGAGATGTTCGCTTTCCGGGCGGGGGACGAGGACGGCCGGCGAGACGGTGAAGACGCGTCCGTAAAAGCCGGCCGTGCCGACGATGTAGGCAACGGGTTCGCCCTTTTCACGCCGCGCGATCGCCGATTCGAAACGCGCCTCGGCTTCGAGGCTCACGGGACGCTCGCCGTGCGCGAGCGCCGCGGTCGCATCGAGGCCGGCGGCGCATCCCAACAGACGAACGGCATCCGCTCGCGGGCTCGCGCTCGTTCCTTCCAAACGTCGGATCGCCGCGCGCAACAGCGCCCCGACCGTCGGCTCAGGCGCCGGCTTCACCGGCCAGCAACCGCTCGCGTTCGTCTTGCTGCAGACGCGCCACCAGTTTAGCGAGGTCGCCGTCGAGGATCGCTCGGATGTTTTGGAAGTTCTCGTTGATGCGGTGGTCGGTGATCCGGTCTTGCGGGAAGTTATAGGTGCGTATTTTTTCCGACCGATCGCCGGTTCCCACCTGACTGCGTCGCAACGAACCCATGGCTTCGTCGGCCTCGCGCCGTTTGCGATCGAGCAAGACGGAGCGAAGCATGCCCATCGCGCGCTCGCGATTCTGTATCTGCGAGCGCTCCTCACTGCACGAGACGATGACACCCGAAGGTACGTGCGTGATCCGAATCGCCGACTCGGTCTTGTTCACGTGTTGGCCGCCGGCGCCGGAGGCCTTGAAGGTGTCGATCTCGAGGTCTTTTGGGTTGATCTCGATGTCGACTTCCTCGGCTTCGGGCAGGACCGCAACCGTTGCGGTGCTGGTGTGAACGCGGCCCTGCGACTCGGTTACCGGGACGCGCTGAACGCGGTGTACCCCGCTCTCGTATTTGAGCATCCGATACGGCTCGCCGTGCTTGATGCCCATCACGATTTCCTTGACGCCGCCGCTCTCGCTCTCGCTCTGCGAGACGACTTCAACCTTCATTTTCTGGTTTTCGGCAAAGCGGGCGTACATGCGGGCGAGTTCCGCCGCGAACAGGCTAGCTTCGTCGCCACCCGCGCCGGCCCGGATCTCGACGAACACGTCCTTGCCGTCGTTGGGATCGCGCGGCAGCAGCAGCTCGCTCAAGTGCGCCTCGAGTTCGCCGCGACGCGCGTGCAAGGCTCGCGCTTCCTCCTCGGCTAGCGCGTGCATCTCGGTATCGCTCCGATCAGCAAGCAGACGCTCGTTGGCCGCACTCTCGTCGAGCGCGCGCCGGAACGCGCGATACGCGATCACCGTTGGCTCGAGCGCCGCACGCTCGCGTGCGAGCGCGGTAAAGCGCGCTTGATCGAACGTTTCGCCCGGATGCGCGAGCGCGCTCTCGACTTCCTCGAACCGCCGCGCCAGCGCCTCGAGACGCTCTAGGTTGACCACGTTGTGCTCCCGCCTCTCTTTTCGACCGCACACGAAAAGGGCGAATCGCGCGACGCGCGACTCGCCCAGGATTCGGGAGGCGGCTACAGGCCGGAGGCGGCCGTTTCGCTCTCCTTCTTACGCTTGCGCTCGGCTGCTTCGGCCTGCTTACGATCGGCCGCCGCGACGCGCTGGTTGAACTTCTCGACGCGACCCGCCGTGTCGATGAACTTCTGTTGCCCCGTGAACAACGGATGGCATGCAGAACAGATCTCGACGTGGATCTCTTTGAGGGTCGAACCGGTCGTAAAGGTACTCCCGCACGCACAGTGGACGTTCGCCTCGGGGTACCAGGTAGGGTGGATCTTCTCTTTCACAGCGCTCCCATCGTACCACCCCTGGCAAGCACCCCTTGCGCGGCCTACCGGTGGTGGCGGATGGCGGCTTGGTGAAGCCGACGCCAGATTTGGGCGTGGCGCTGGAGCCGCAGGCGTTCGATTCGGGCGAAGGTCGTCCCGTGGAAGCCGAGCGCGTTCAGAACCACGGGGCCGCCTTGGTGTTGCTCCATCCCGCGGTGCAACGGCGCGCGTTGCGAGCCTTTCAAGGCGCGCCGGACGCGGCTCTGGCCGTCAAGGTTGAACTGCTCCTCGATGATGGAGAGCACTCTCCCGAAGTTGGTCGTCCCGAGGGGCGAGCCGCTGAAGACCGGATTCGTCAAATTGATCGTCTGAGAGTAGTCGTAGTAACTGGTTACCACGTCGGTGTCGAATTCGCAGACGTTGGGGAAGCCCGCCGCGCGATAGCTTTGCAGCCCCGCCGTTTCAAGCTCGCCGAACACCGTGTCGACCCGGTTGGTGGTTTGGCTGATCAGATTCGCCGGAATCGGCACGTTGCCGGGGCCGAGTATCTCCGTAACCCCTTGTTGGAAGCCGCAGTCGGGCGGGTTAAGGCCGAACCCGTTTAGCGGATTGGGAATCGGACTGGGGCCGTAGTTCAAGAACGACTGCGTGTAGAGCGGTTGCGGCGAGCCGCCAGGGTACCAGTCCGCAACGGAGACTTGTTGGGGAGGGCCACCCGGGAGCGTGTACGTCACCGGAATGATTCCACCGGAGGGGACGCCGATCGAGACGCTCGTCTGACCGCCGCCGGCGGGATCTGGATAGTTATACGAACCCGAGCCGTCGGCGTTCTCGATGGCTTGCGCGGTCGAGCCGTCTGAGAAGGTGACGTTCTCCGTGTACGACCCGTCGGCGTTGACGGTCCGGGTCGTCGTTTGCCCGGTGGAGTCGACCTCCACCGACTGAAGGGCGGAGGTGTTGTTGAACACCGTGATCGGATGTTGGTTCTGCGAGGGATCCGACGGTTCCGGAATGACGTCAATGATGCCGTTGTTCGGCCCATAACCGGTGACGAACGTCGCTTGCGTTGGCGCCCCAAACGGGGTCTTTTCGATCGAACCGACCAACGTTACGACCTGCGAGCCGCTCGGCGGCGAGACACCCGGCGAGAGCGTGTAGTAGTTATCCGTTACCGAAGTGAAGGGCGGGTTGGCGGCCACCGTTTCCGTGATGTTGTCGTCGTACGCGTTACCGACGGGGGCGATCGAGAACGAGCTGCTGCTGTAGCCCGGGAACATCGAACGCGCGCCCAACAGGTCGGTGTCCGCGAAGTTTATGCTGGTCACCGAGGGGCTCGGGTTCGGCGTCGGTCCGATCGCGCTGACCTCCGTCACACCCTTATACGAAAAGAAAAACGTCGCGGTCGGCACCGGGACGGGGAAGAACGACGTCGAGTGCGGTCCCGGGGTCGTCGAGGGGAACACGAGCGGCGGCAGCGGCGTCGGCGTCGCAATGCTCGGAGGCCCACTGGACGACCCGTTCGAACAGCCTGCCGCGATGCTCGCGACCAACAGCGCAACGAATACAAAGGCAGAGCGCGGCACGGTACTCACGAGGCGCGCGCTTTGCCCTCGATTGCAGAAATCCTACCGCAAGGGCCGGCGAGCGCGGCAGCGAACGCGCAAATCCGTTGAAAATGCACACACGACCCTCACGCGCTTCGCTGGCGCTCGTCCTTTTCTCGGCGTGCGCGTTCGTTCTCGGATTCGGTCCGAAGGCGGGCGCGGGGCTCGGCGCCCAACCCGTGACGACGCCCCCGCCACCACCCACTCCGGGAGCCTCGGCGCTTCCGACGCTGGCGCCGACGTCCTCACCGACACCCGCTCCGAGTCGCAAACGAGGTCGCGTCCCCCCTCCCGAAGCCGGACCGACCGCCACGCCCGCGCCAACCGCGACGCCGACGTCGCCCGCCTTTTCAACCCTCGACGGGTCGTGGGAAGTCCAGGTTCAGCGGATCGATCGCACCACGTACTCGCGGTTCGAAATTCGCCAGACGGCCAGCATCCTTTCGGGTAGCTGGGTCGTCGACAAGGTGAACTACCCGCTCGAGGGGACCTTCGACGGCCGCCTCTTTCGGATGAGCGTGAAGCTTCCCGCGGGTGCCTATGCACTGAATGGATACGTGGAGAACTCGACGGACATGGTCGGTGTCCTCGACAACGGCAAGGGCGAGATCCCGTTCGTCAACCCGATCGCCTTCACGGCCGAGCACCGCGCTCCGTACAACCCGCTCGGTCCGGTCGATCGCAAAAAGAAGAAATAACGAGCGCTCCGGCAACGAAGTCGGCCTCGATGGACGATCGCGCTTTCGGCTTTCGCACGCGGGCCCTCCACGCGGGTTCGCCGCCCGACCCGGTAACGGGGGCGCGGGCGCTGCCGATTCACCTGACCTCGAGTTTCGTTTTCGACTCGACCGAGCACGCCTCCGAACTGTTCGCGTTGCGAACCTACGGAAATATCTATAGTCGCATCAGCAACCCAACCGTTTCGGCCTTCGAGGAGCGCATCGCGAGCCTCGAAGGGGGACTCGGCGCCGTCGCGACCGCCAGCGGCCTCGCCGCCCAGCTGTGCGCGATCCTTTCCGTCGCACAAAACGGCGATCATCTGGTCGCGTCCGCGAACCTATACGGCGGGACCATCACGCAGTTCACGGTGACGCTCAAACGCATGGGGATCGCGTGCACGCTCGTGGCAGGCGACGACCCGGCCGGCATCGCGGCGGCGCTCCAGCCGAACACGCGCGCCGTTTTCGTCGAAACCATCGGGAACCCGTCGGGCGCCGTCGCCGATCTGGCTGCGCTTGCCGACGTTGCGCACGCGCACGGCCTCCCGCTAATTGTCGACAATACGTTCGCCTCGCCGGCGCTCTGCCGGCCGATCGAGTGGGGCGCCGACATCGTCGTTCATTCGGCAACCAAGTATCTGAGCGGACACGGAACCGTGATCGCGGGCGTGCTGGTCGAATCGGGGCGCTTTCCGTGGGGCGCCGGGAACCATCCGCTGCTCTCGGAGCCGAGCCCCGGGTATCACGACATGAACTTCGCCGAGACGTTCGGCGAGTACGCGTTCTTGATGCGCGCGCGCGCCGAAGTGTTGCGCGACGTCGGCGCATGTTTGTCGCCGACGAATGCCTGGCTGCTGGTGCAGGGGATCGAAACGCTCGACCTGCGGATGCGCGCGCACGTCGAGAACGCGCGGATCGTCGCCGAGTTCTTACTGACCCGAGACGAGGTTGCGTGGGTCCGGTACCCGACCCTCGAAGGTGATCCGTCGTTCGCACGCGCGCGAAAGTATCTGCCGAACGGCGCGGGCGGGATACTGACGTTCGGCCTGCGTGGCGGACGCGCGGGCGGCCGCGCGTTCATCGACGGGCTCGAACTGTGGAGTCACGTGGCAAACGTCGGCGATGTTAAGAGTCTCGTGATCCACCCCGCTTCGACGACCCACCAACAGCTCAGCGACGACGCCTTGCGGGCGGCAGGAATCGGCCCCGAGACGATCAGGCTCTCTGTCGGCCTCGAAGACCCCAGCGACCTGTTGTGGGACTTGGAGAACGGCCTGCGCGCCGCCTCGCTCGCGCGGACGGAACCGGTCGCGTGATCCTGACGACGCTCGCACAGCGGTTGGCCCTGTTGCGCCGCTCGAAGACCGTCGCGATGGTCGGCGCGTCGGCGAATCTGACGCGTCCGAGTTACTTCGTCTTCAGCTATCTGCGCACGAAGGGGCGACTGAGCGTCGCACCGATCAATCCGGCGCTGCACGAGATCGACGGCGTCCCCGCGTACCCCTCGCTCGCGGCCTATGCGGCCGAGCACGGCGCGCCCGACATCGTCGACGTCTTCCGCAAGCCTGCAGACGCACCGCAGGTGGCGCGCGAAGCGATCGCCACCGGTGCAAAAGCGATCTGGTTTCAGTACGGCGTCGTGAACGACGAGGCAATCCGACTCGCCGACGAAGCCGGTCTCGACATCGTCGTCGACCGGTGCCTCAAGGTCGAATCGGCCCGGTTCGACGGCGGGCTCTCGATGGGCGGCTTCAACAGCGGCTTGATCACGGCGCGCCGCGCAGCGCGGTAGCGTGTCGTCCGCGCAGCGCA
>JBDTCF010000167.1:0-5131 GCA_039923715.1 Vulcanimicrobiaceae bacterium | reverse complement strand
TCGCCGAGCACTACTTGCGTTTTTACGCCGCCCAGCACGGGCTCGATTTCACCGTGCTGCGCTACGGCAACGTCTACGGGCCACGCCAGGATCCCAGCGGCGAAGCCGGCGTCATCGCGATTTTCATTGCGAAGATGCTAGCGCATCAGGGCGTCCGCATCGATTCCGACGGCAAGCAGACGCGCGACTACGTCTACGTCGGCGATATCGCCCGCGCGAACGTGCTCGCGCTCGAGAGCGGCAGTCGCGGGGCGTACGTGCTCGGAACCAATCGGCGCACGAGCGTCAACGCGCTCTACGGCGAGCTTGCGAAGATTCTCGGCTACGACGTCCCCATCGAACGCGCTCCCAAGCGCGCCGGCGACGTGCGTGACGCGCAGTTCGACGCAAGCCTCGCGCACCGCGAACTCGGCTGGGCGCCCGAGGTCTCGCTACGCGAAGGAATGGAGAAGACGGTCGCGTTCTTCCGCGACCGCCTCTCCACCTAAGTACGCGATTACGGGCCGAGGGCGGCGCCTACCGGCGAGGCGAGATAGGGTCCGGTCACGACCTGCTTGGGCGTTTGCGTTCCTTGCAGCGCGTTGAGAACGAAAACGGATGGTGGCCCAAAGAACGTCGTGCCGCTGGTTGAATAGAGCGTCGTCCCGCGGATCGCAACGCCGATCGGGCCGACGATGGGCGGATTCGTCGAGACGATCGTGCGGTCGGGACCGTCCTTGCCGTTCGCGGTTGGCGAGTAGGCGAGGATGTTGGAGCTGCCGGTGTTGGCCGCGTACACCTCGCCGTTGCGGGCGAGCGCCATTCCGCTTGGGACATTCTGTTCGCCCGCGCCGATGATCGCGCGGAAGAGGGTCGGATTCGTCGTCGGCGTGGTGAACTCACTAATCTCGTTCGTGTCCGACATGTAGAGATCACCCTGCGAATCGAGGGCGACGCCGTTGACGCTCAGGTGATGGTCGGGCAGCGCGATCTGCTGAATCGAAGGCGCCATCCCGTGCGCCTTCGGTGCATACACGGCAACGAATCCGTTCGAGAAGCCGCCGACGAACAGGTAGCCGTTGGCGTCGACGCCGACGGAGCTCGGCGCGAAGGGTAGCATCAGCGAGCGCAGCGGTTTCGCCGATCCGCTCGCACGTGGCTTGTAGACCTCGATCGACTCGTTACCTTGATCGCAAACGTACAGCAAGCCGCCCGGCCCGACGGCGATCGCGCCGGGATTGTACGCGAGAACGAGCGACGAGCCGGCCGGCGCGACCAGCGTTCCGTCGCCGGCGAGTGCGAACCGGAAAACGGACTTGCCGTACGAGTCGCTCACGTAGAGCGCTTTGCCGGCAACGTCGGGATTTGGTGCGGCCGCACGCGCTTGCGCGTCCAGCGTGCGCGGAACGGCGCCGCCGCCGATGCCGCCACTACAGTTCGTGAGCGCGAGTGCGCCGAGAGCGGCGAATGCCGCCGCTCGAGTGAGAGTGCGCAGCGAAACCATGGTCGCCTCCGGAGTTCAACGATCGGTTGGGACCCACTCATCCCGCGCCTCACGAGCAGAACCCTGGCGACCAAGCGGTACGCCGGGCGGCTCGCTAGACGACGAGGTTGAGGAGTTTGTCGGGGATGTAGATCGCTTTGCGCGGCGTCGCTCCGTCGAGCTGCGCCACGACGCTCGGATGCGCGCGTGCGAGTTCGAGCGCGGCCGCTTCGTCGAGACCGGGCGCGGCTTGAATCCGCGCGCGAATCTTGCCGTTCACTTGGACGACCAGCACGACGGTCGCGACCGCGAGCGCCGCCGGATCGGCTTCGAGCCAGGGCTGCAGATGGACCGACTCGTCATAACCGTAGCGTTCCCACAGCTCCTCCGCGAGGTGGGGTGCGAAGGGGGCGAGCACCAGCGGCGTGGCGTGGACCGCGTACAAGAACGCGGGATCGCCGGCGTCGCCGCCGGTCACCAAGAACTTCGTGAGCGCGTTTGAGAGTTCGTCCAGCCGAGCCAGCGTCGTATTGTAGTGGAAGCGACGGGAGAGCGTTTCTTCCGTGGCCGACTTCAGCGCGGCGTGCAGCGCGCGAACGATCTCGCGCTGTGCGTCGCCGCCGAGCGCGGGCAGGCGGTCCAAGGGAATCGAACGCGCCGCCGCGGCATGCGGTTCGCACGCGCGCCAAATGCGGTCGATGAAGCGTACCCGCCCGACGATGCCCTCTTCCGACCACTCCATCGAGTCCTCGGGCGGCGTCGCTTTGAGCAGGAACAGACGCATCGCATCGACGCCGTGACGTTCCGCCGTCTCGTCGATGCCGATAACGTTCCCGCGGCTTTTCGACATCTTCTCCCCACCGTGAAGAACCATGCCCTGATTGAAGAGCCGCGCGAACGGCTCGTCGGAGCCTTGCACGAGACCCTCGTCGTGGAGAAACATATAGAAGAAGCGGGCATACAGCAAGTGCAACACGGCGTGTTCGGCTCCGCCGATATACTGATCGACGTTGAGCCAGGGCGCCACGCGCTGCGGATCGAACGGCGCCGCGTCGTTGCGCGGATCGCAGTAGCGCACGTAGTACCACGACGATTCGAAGAACGTGTCCATGGTATCGCTCTCGCGGCGTGCCGGCCCGTCGCCAAGCGGGCACGCCGTTTCGACGAACGCCGCGTCGCGCGCGAGCGGTGAACCCTCGCCCGTGATTGGAACGTCCGGCGGCAATACGATCGGAAGCGCTGAGAGCGGAACCGGAACCTGCCCGTGATTGGGACAGTAGACGATCGGGATCGGCGTTCCCCAATAGCGCTGCCGCGAGACCAGCCAATCGCGAATGCGATAGTTGACCGTCTTCGCCCCGATGCCGAGCGCGACCAGGCGCGCGGCCATCGCTTCGCGTGCGCGTTCCGAGTCCATCCCGGTGAAGTCACCGCTTCCGACCAGGCGCCCGTCGTCTACGTACGCCTCGCGAGGTGGACCCTCAGCGGGCGCGTGCGGGTTCTCCACGGCGCGCGCGATCGCCAGCCCGGCGCGCTGCGCGAACGCGAAGTCGCGCTCGTCGTGCGCCGGCACGCCCATCACCGCGCCCGAGCCGTACTCCGCGAGCACGTAGTTCGTCACCCAAATGGGAATGCGTTCGTTCGAAAACGGATTGCGCGCGTAAGCGCCGGTGAACACCCCCGACTTCTCCATGAGGCTGGTTCGCTCGAGTTCAGACTTGCTCGCAAGCGTCGCGGCGAAGTCTTCGACCGCGGCGCGCCGTTCGGGGTGGAGCTCGAGCAGGCGCTCGACGATGGCATGGTCGGGCGGGACCGCGAGAAACGTCACCCCGTAAGCGGTGTCGATGCGCGTCGTGAACACGGCGATGCGTTCGGCGACCCCCTCGACTTCGAAGGAGAACGTCACGCCCTCGCTGCGCCCGATCCAGTTGCGCTGCATCGACTTAATGCGTTCGGGCCACCCCGTGAGCCCTTCGATTCCCGCCAGCAGCCGTTCGACATAGTCGGTGATCTTGAGAAACCACTGCGAGAGCAGGCGGCGCTCGACCAAGTTGCCGCAGCGCCAGCAGCGGCCGTCTTCGACCTGTTCGTTCGCCAACACCGTTCGATCGAACGGGCACCAGTTGACCGGCGCCTCGCGCTTGTACGCAAGTCCCTTCGCGTAGAGACGCAAGAAGAGCGCTTGATTCCAGTGGTAGTAGGACGGATCGCAGGTCGCGAACTCGCGCGACCAGTCGTACCCGGTCCCCATCATGCGAATTTGGCGCTGCATGTTCGCGATGTTGGAGCGCGTCCAGGTCGCCGGATCGATGCCGCGCGCGATCGCCGCGTTCTCGGCCGGCAGGCCGAACGCATCCCAACCCATCGGGTGCAGCACGTTGTAGCCATGCATGCGGAACGTCCGCGCGACCGCATCGCCCAGCGTGTAGTTCTTCGCGTGCCCGACGTGGAGATCGCCCGAAGGATATGGCAGCATCTCGAGGACGTAGTACTTTTCGCGCGGGTCGTCGTCGCGGGCCCGGTAGAGTTGCGCGCGCTCCCACGCCGCTTGCCACTTGGCTTCGGTCCGCTGGAAATCGTACGCCGGGGTGCGGCGCTCGTCGTTCATCCCGGTCTGTTCCGGGGCCGGCATCACTTGTCATCCGCCGAGAGCGTCGCGATAGAGTGTCGTGAAACTTTCCTCCGGGTTTGCTGCGGCCGCGATCGGTGTTGCGGCGCTGGCGTCGCTCTTCCGCTCGCACGCAGCGCCACCACCCGGCGCGGCACTCGCGGTTGCGACCCCCGCGCGCGTGCGCGGTCCGGCGGCCGGCGAGGGACCGCGAGCGGCGGCCCTGGTCGTATACGTAACGGGCGAGGTCGTGCGACCCGGTCTCTACCGCTTCGCCGAGGGAACGCGCATCGACGATGCGGTTCGGGCCGCGGGCGGATTTACCACGCGAGGCGACCGCCTGTCGACCGATTTAGCCGAACCGCTACGCGACGGCGAAGAAGTCCTGATCGCACCCGCCGGCGCCGACGATCCCTATTCCACGGCGGCGACGCAAGGTCGAGGTTCACCCGGGCTCTCCGGCGCGGCGCGAACGCGACGGCGCACGCGCTCGCGGACGCCCGGCTCGCGCCGGGGACGCACGTCACGCAAACCGTTGCCGAGCGCGCCGGTCGATCTCAACGGAGCGGACGCGACGCAACTTGCAACGCTGCCGGGGATCGGCCCCGGACTCGCCGCGCGGATCGTCGCATTTCGCGCCCTCAACGGTCCGTTCGCGACCCTCGGCGACCTCCTCGATGTCGCCGGAGTAACGGAGCGGAAACTCGATGCGATCGATCCGTACACGATCGTAAAGCGGGCGTCCCGGTAACTTAACGAATCAGCGGCATCTTCGCACTCGCCATATCGCGGCGGGGCGGAGCGCCGAACATCCGCGCGTACTCGCGGCTGAACTGCGAGGCACTCTCGTAGCCTACTCGGTAGGCCGCCGTCTCCGCATTCGCCGCGTGGACGAGCATGAGGTTGCGCGCTTCGTGGAGCCGCATCCGCTTCTGATACTGCAGTGGCGTCAGCGAGGTCATCGTCTTGAACCTGCGGTGGAAAACGGAGGGGCTCATGTGCGCCGTCTCGGCAAGCTCTCGGATCCGGATCGTCTCGGCGAATCGCTCGCGCAGCAAATG
>JBDTCF010000166.1:0-8252 GCA_039923715.1 Vulcanimicrobiaceae bacterium | reverse complement strand
CCGACCCCCACACCGTCGCCATCCGGGACGCCGAACGCGCTCTCGACGACCGAGCCCATCGCGCCCGGTGCGTTCAATCTTTTCCCCGTTTTCGACGGATACGGCGGAGCGATCGAGTTCCCATCGGGCAGCATGCCGGCTAACGATCCCGTCACGCTGACGACACAGATTGCGCAGCCACCGAGCTATCCCACCGCGATTCCGACATCGTATCCGGGATACGGTTCGGTCCCCGTCGCGCCGTGGTTGACGTTCCAGCTCTCGCAGCCGTTAAGCGTACCACCGGGCAGCCAACTTTTCGTCGCAGCGTGCGCCCCTTCAAGCCCGGCGGGAACGTACTACCTCGCGCTTTTCGACATCACGCAGCAGAATATGTTCATCACATCCATTTCAACGAATGCGCCTCAACCTTGCGGCAGCGATCGCTCGCTACGGATCGCTCGGCTTCTCAAACGGGCACGCACTTTCGCGAACCCGGTTATTTCAACCGATCAGTTTTACATCGGATCGTTCTACCAACACCCATAGACCTGCTCCGGAGAGGACGTTCGGCTTGAGCGTCCTCTCTGCATCTCCGCGGAAGTAGTCAGTGACTCGGTGTGGTTTTAAGTTCCCAGATTTTTGCGTCGGCATCGACTTGCGGCGCGAGATGCGCGCGACCGACGTATTTCGCGTTGATGCCAGTCAGATGCGGCGTGACGTAATCGACCACGTAGGCGCGTCGCGCCTTGAGCCAGACGGCGAGATAGCGCGCCTCGCCGTCCGGCGTGCCGACGTCGAGAATTCGGTTTCCGAACGCGTGGCTAACGTACGCCGCGTAACCGAGCGGAGTCGCCAGGACCCACGGCGCCACGACAATCGCACCGTCCGCAATGAACCGATCCACGTCGGCGATGTACGTGAGGCCGGGATGGTCGTAGGCGCGTGCATACCTCGACGCACCGGCGACATTTTCTGCCGCGATCAACGCTGCTAGCGCCACCGCCGCAGCAACCGGCGCCGGTCGATTGAAGCGTTCTAAGTGCTCGAAAAGCCGGCCCGCGCCGATGCCGGCCAACGCGGCGAGAATCCAACAAGGCACCAGCCAGTAACGTCCGGGTTCCGTTTCCGGCGTAAAGCTGATCGAAAACGGCAACGGTCCGACGGCGGCCAGCGCCAAGCCGAACGCGTACCACCCGCCGCGAGCGCGCAACGCCGCCGCGAAGCCGACGACGGCGAGCGCAACGAGCCACAGCGGGTACCCCTCGACCAGCAGACGTAGGACGTCCACGAGCCGGCCCGACACGTACGTCTGAGGATGCAACATCGCGACGAGATGCGAACTCGTGTCGACCTGGCCACCGCCGACGAGCCAGACGAAGTTCGACCACGTCGCGGGATGCGCGTAGTCCCAGAACTGGCGTCCGGGCGGAACGCCTAGCGCGAGCAACGGGTCCTTGCGCGCCGCAAAGTTCGCCGCGCTAGCCAATGGTAAATAGATGTAGACGAGCGCACCGAGCGCAAAGCCGGCCAGACATTGCGCCGTCCGTCCAACGCTCCACGGTTGCCGCCGAGCGAGGGCATAGACGGCGATCCCCGGGATGGTCCACACGATCGTGAGGTGGGTGCCGAGCGACAGTCCCAGGACGAACGCGGCCGCCGTGAGGTAGCGCGCGTTCCCGCTCGCAATCCATGCTTGCACCAAGCGCAGCGCGAGGGCTGCGCTCAGGACGGTCAGCGCGAACACGTCTGCGTGGACGGCGTGATCCCACGTGAGCGCGCCGAACGCATAGGCGAGCGCTATTCCGACGGCGACGACCAGCCGCCGCGTTTCGTGCCAGATGAAATCGCAAAGCAGCGTTGCGGCTCCGGCGTATGCGAGCGCACACATCAGGTTGATGCGCCAGAATACCGGCCCGACCGCAAAGGCGTGCGCGAAGAGCCAACCCGCCAAGATGAACGTCGGATAGCCCGTCGGGTGGCCGATTCCAAGGATGTAGGGAATCGTTTGCATCTCGCCGGTGTCCCAGAAGCCGACATCGTGCTGCACGGACAGCACGAACACCGCCGCCGACACCAACCCAACGATGAGTGCAGCCGCCGGCCGCGCGCCGCGAACCGGCAGCCCATGCGTGCCGAAGCCGAGCGACGCGCGCGTTCCGTGCATCGTTCGCTTCTCAGGCGCGGTACGCGCGCAGACTTTCCGATCCACGAGAAAGAGCGACGGTCCACGAGCGTCGCGCGGGTGGTCTCTATCTAACGGAGCACCACCCGCGCCGGCCCGCTAGGTCGTTCTATTTCTTCGTGCAGGATGTGGCGACGTGAACCGATTTGCCCGCCTTGGTTGTAAACCCGGAGACGCTCGATATCTTCGTCTCGCTGTCTTTGGTGTTGGTCAATTCCGTAACCGATACGATGTCTTTTCCGCGAGCGAAAGCGAGGTCGTGCCAGGTCATGTGATTTCCGTCCCAGCCCTTAGACGTACTAAGGTCGTAGCCGCCGAGTGAATCGGACTCGGCATCGATCCAGCGACCGGTATCGGCGTCGTACGTGATGAGATCTTGGCCGGTGCTTGGATATGGAAACCAAGAGACGGCTTCGCTAGACCACTTCTGGACGAGCCAGTAGCCGTTCGGGTCCAAGGTCGTCGCGATCGAAACGGCGGTCGGCGACGGACGACGGGAACTCTTGGTCGTGCACGACCACGTGCCGACGAGGAATTTCATCGAGGTGAAATCGGGCTTGGCCGGCCTCGGAATCGGTGTCGCTTCGATGGTTTGGGCGGATGCGATCGACGTCGTCAGCGCCGCCGCCACTACGAAAGCAAAAAGGACGCGTGTCTTCAAGTCGGGATCCTCCTTCGAAGCCTGGGACTACCGCTCGCGCGGTGGTAGAGGACTGCTTGGCTGCCAAACAGGCAGGTCCTTGCAGAAGCCGTACCGCCGTCTCGCACCGGTTTGCATTCCCTTTGCCCGACCGATTAGCGCTCCGCATGCGCTGCGTTGCGAGCGTGCAAACGAAAAACCCTCACGCTGTAAGGGCTTTCGTTCATGCGCGAGACTGGACTTGAACCAGCACGAGATTGCTCCCGCTAGCCCCTCAAGCTAGTGCGTCTACCAATTTCGCCACTCGCGCACGAGGCCACCCCCCATTCGCCACCCGCCCACCAGCATCTTCTAGCAAAATGGTTGGTAGGAGCCGGCCAAAATCCCGGGCCTCTATTTCATGTTGGGGTCGAGGGCGTCGCGCAACCCGTCGCCGAGGTAGTTGATGCTCAGCACGGTCACCAGGATGCACAGACCCGGGAAAATCGCCACCCAGGGAGCGATCGCCATGTTCGACTCTGCGTTGGCTAACATGTTGCCCCACGACGCGGTCGGAGGCTGGATGCCGAAGCCGAGAAACGAGAGCGTGGACTCGAGGATGATGACGTTCGCGATGTCGAGCGTCGCGGCCACGATGATCGGGGCGACCGCGTTGGGCAACAGGTGCCGAAAGATGATGCGCAGGTCGCTGTTGCCGAGTGCCTTGGCCGCCTCCGAGAACTCTTTTTCACGCAATGAAAGGAACGAGGCCCGCACCAGGCGCGCGACCGACATCCAAGAGAGTCCCCCGATGATGACCACGATCACGAGGAAACTCAACGATGCCTTGTTCGACGTGTCGGCGACGATCGCCGTAAGGACGAGCAGCAACGGCAACAGCGGAATCGATAGGAACACGTCCGTCAGGCGCATGATCCAGTAATCGATCAGGCCCCCGTAGTAGCCGGCCAGCGCGCCGAGCACCGTTCCGATGGCGATCTCCATGGCGACCGCAAAGATGGCGACCGTCAAAGAAATTTGCGCGCCGAACATCAGCCGCGAGAGCAGATCACGGCCGTTTTCGTCGGTCCCCAACAAGTGGTGGGCGACGCCGGGAGCAAGCGGGTACCCCGACCAGTTCGCTTGATCGATGAAGTTCGGGTCGGCCGGCGCCAACAGCTTCGCAAAGATCGCGATCAGCCCGATGATCGTGATGACGAGCGCGCCCACCATGGCGAGCTTGTGCTTGCGAAAACGCTTCCAAACGCCGTGGTGTTCGATGCGATATTCGTCATCGTCCGCAACGGGTACGGGGAGGCCTGCGGGAACGATCGTAGTGGCCATCTTATGTGCCTCCTAACCTAATCGTACTTCACGCGCGGGTCGAGCCACGCGTACGCCACGTCGGCGATGAGATTGAACAGCACGACCAGGAACGAGATTAAAACGAGATAGCCCATGAGCAGCGCGAAGTCGAATTGACCGAGCGCGTTGATGAACAACCGGCCCATTCCCGGCCAGGCGAAGATCGTTTCGGTGACGATCGCGCCGGCGACGAGCCCTGGAGCCGAAAGCGCGACGATCGTCACGACCGGGATCAGCGCGTTCTTGAGCCCGTGGCGCAGGATCACGACCGCTCTCGAGAGCCCCTTGGCCGTGGCCGTGCGCATGTAGTCGGTCCGCACGACCTCGAGCATCGAACTGCGTGTGAATCGGCTCCACGTCGCGATGTTAAGGAAACTGAGCACCAGCGCGGGCAGGATCAAGTGTTGTATTCGATCGCCAAGGTCGAAGTTGTCCGACGAGCTTATCCCCGCCGAGGGCAAGGCAAAATGATATCCGAACACCGTCACCCCCGCGACGGCGAACGCCAACTGCATCATGAGCGCGAACCAGAACACCGGCATCGACTGTCCGAAGAACGCGAAGGTCGTGATCGCGTAGTCGGTCATCGTGTAGGGTTTGATCGCCGCGAGGATGCCGATTCCGACGCCGACGATGAGCGAAAAGACGATCGAGGTTCCCATCAGCAACATCGTCGCTGGGAGCCGTTCGAGGATCGCCTGGAGGACGCTCTCCGAATTCGACGTCGACCACCCGAGATCGCCGGTCAGCACCCGACCGAGCCAGTGCAGATACTGAACGTAGAGCGGCTGGTCCAGGCCGAGATTGTGCTTGAGGCGCGTGATGTCGGCCTGCGTGATGTGCGGATTTTGAAGGTACGGGGTCAGCGGTCCGCCCGGCGCCTTTGAAAGAATGAAAAACAGAATGACCGAGATCAGCAGCAACAGGGGAATCGCCTGCAGGCTGCGTCGGACGACATAGGTGAACAGCGGTTACCGACCTCCGTTCCCGGGTGGGAATCGCGCTTCGTTAGGTTGGGGCCGAAACGATTCCTGTGAAGGCTGGCAAGCCCAGTATCTCACGCGCCTGGGCGGGCGTGGCCACCGGGCGGCCCAGTTCGCCTGCAATCCGGACGACGCGCGCGACGAGTTCTTCGTTGGTCGCCAGCCTGCCCTTCGTGTAGTAGATGTTGTCCTCGAGCCCGACCCGCACGTGGCCGCCCATCGCGATCGCCACCGTCGACATCGGCAACTGCATCCGCCCGATTCCGGCAACCGACCAGGTGCAGCCGGCGGGAATCTCGCGCACCAACGCAACGAGGTGGTCGACGCTCGCGTCCAGCCCACCGGGAACGCCCAGCACGAGATCGACGTGCTGCGGGAAGTGCAACAGACCGTCGCGCTCGAGCCGCTTGGCATTGGCGAGGTGACCCCAATCGAAGATTTCGAGTTCGGGGCGAACCCCGTACCGGTCGAGTTCGGCCAGGATCCCGCGAATCAGCGGAAACGAGTTCTCGAAAATATCGTCACCGAAATTGACGGTCCCGCAGGTCAGGGTCGCCATCTCCGGACGCAGCACTAGCGGCGCGGCGCGCTCCTGCGGAGTCATGCCGATTGCGCCGCCGGTCGAGAACTGGACGATGAGTTCGCTACGCGCACGAATCGCCCGATAGGCCGCTTCGAACCGGCCGACATCGTGGGTGTTGGTGCCATCGTCGTTGCGACAGTGGACGTGCAGCATCGATGCACCCGTCCGTTCACACCGGACAGCGACTTCACCGAGCGCCGCCGGCGTGAGCGCCAGGTGCGGCGTCTCTTCGGGCTTGAGTTCGCCACCGACCGGCGCGACGGTGATCACCAAGGGTTCCATCCCCTCAGCGCTTCGCGCCGTAGCTCCGAGGTTACTTCGCCGAGCGCGTCACGTCAGTATCGTGCGCGTCGTCAAATGCGCGCCGTCCCAGGTGTGGACGAGAAAGCCGGGACGCCACAAGCGCACCCAGGCCGGGACGAACCCTTCGAACAGATAAGGTACGACCTGCGGAGCGCTGCTCCGGGCCGCAATCACCGTCGTCCCGCTCCAAGCCCAACGACGCGTTCGATGGATGTGCCCGCACAGCACCCCGACGACGTTCGGATATCGCGCCACCAGCGCACCGAAGGCTTCCATGCCGACGAACCCAAACGCATCCATGTACCGGATTCCCGTCCGTAACGGCGGCTGATGCATCAAAAAAACCGTCGGGCGGTGCGGAGCCTCGGCCAGCCGCGCGGCGATCCAAGTGAGTTTGCGCGGGTCGATGTGGCCGCCCGAGCTGCCTTTCGCAACGACGTCGAGCGCGATCAGGCGCATCGGAAAGTCGTCGACCGCATAGTCGAGCGGGTCGCCGGCCGGTGGCAACCACGGCCGGTCCGCGAATGCTCGGCGAAACGCCTCGCGACGATCGTGGTTGCCGACGATCGCGAAGTAGGGAACGCTCAACGCATTCAGCGTTTCGCGCAGGCGCGCGTACTGCTGCGGATAACCGTTCTGTGCGAGATCGCCGGTGAGGACGACGGCATCCACGCGCGGCGCGAGCAGGTTGATGCGGGTAATTGCGCGGGCGAGGTGCGCACGCGTATCGCGCACGATCTGGTAACGCCGTCCCGCCTCGGTGACGTGCGGATCGGTGAGGTGTGCGAGGATCACGCGCGGTCGGAAAGAGCCGCGCGCGCACGCGCAATCAGCGCCGCGTCGAGACCCAGCAGAGCGGCCAGGGCGATGGCGTCGGAGGGCGGCGGGGCGTCGTCCTCGATCCGCGCGAGCGAGTAGTCCATCGCGGCGCCGATGCGCGCGAGCGCATCGTCGAGGGATGACGCCGCCCGCGCGGGCGTCGGAAGGTCGCGCAGGCCGACGACGGCATAGTGGGTCGCGCCCGCCTGCGAGGCGATGCCGGCTAAGTGAGTCGCAGCGAGCGCACACGCCCCGGCATCGCGCAGGCGCTGGAGCAGCGCGATCAACAGGGCGCGCGCCTCGCGCGGCGAGGTCGTTCGCGCGAACTCGTCGATGAGGACGAGCGGCCGGCGCGCGCCGCGTTCGAGCAGCGCGCGCAGCTCTACGACCTCGCGCCCGAATGCCGAGAGGAGGGCGCCGTCGTGCGCGCGCTCGGCGATTCCGAGCCACGCGATCTCGTCGAACAGTCCAATCCGCGCGCGTTCGGCCGGGACCGGAAGGCCGCGCGCCACGCACGCCGCGAGGAATCCGCACGTCCGCAGCGCCGCGCTCTTGCCACCCATGTTCGGTCCCGTCAGCGTCGCGACGCCCTCGACGTCGAGCGAGATCGGCGCATAGGGACGGCCACGTTCCCCGAGCGACGCCTCCAACGGAAGGAATCGCCCGGCTTCGAACGCGATGGACGCGCGCGCGACGACTTCGGGGACGCACGTGCGATGGCGCTGCGCAAAGGCGACGCGGCCGAGGGTGCGGTCGAGTTCCCCCAACGCGAGGATCGCGGCTTCGCACTGCGCCGCCGCCATGCGAGCGGCGTCGCTCAAACGTGCGCGAACGCGTTCCTCCGCCTCGGCAACGGTCTCCGCAGCCCGCTCGCGTTCGGCCAGCGTGGCGAGCGTCGCCTCGTCGAGCGCGAGTTCGCACGCGACGTAGGTGGCCGCTTCGCGCACGACGCGCACGTTCGGCGGTAGCGCGACCTCCGCGTACGCGTCGCGCATCACGAAGAATTCACCGTCGCGAATTCGCTCGAGCCCAACGGCGGCCGCGACGCGTTCGGCAAGGCGCGTGCGCGCAGCATCGAAACGCGACTGCGCTTTGGCTTCGAGCGCACGCGCGTTTGCAAGTTGGGGGTCGTACGCATCGGCAAGGTAGAACGTGCGACGCGACGTCCGGCCCGGCGCAAGGGTCGCCGCCAGCGTATCACCCACAGCGAACTCCGGAAACGCCAGCGCGGCCGGCAGGCGCCCGAGGGCGAGCGCGGCGAGCGCGTCGACGAAACGGCTCAGCTCGAAGAAGTCGACGTCGTCGAGGGTCTCGCCGCCGCGCGCGCGGGCGAGCGCTGCGCCGGGATCGGGGCATGCGTCCAAGACGCCGCGCAAGCGCGCGACTTCGGATGGCGCGAGTTGCGCGGCCAAGCGC
>JBDTCF010000165.1:0-13377 GCA_039923715.1 Vulcanimicrobiaceae bacterium | reverse complement strand
AAGCGAGCGGCAGTTCGATCGGCGGGACGGCATCCTGGTCGACCGGTCCGATTCCCGCGACGAACGGCACGTCTACGTGCTATTCTCAAACATTCCGCATCTCGGGCGGCCCGGGCACGGTCTACTTCGGGGACCTCAAATACTATAATACGTCCAATTTTCGCAGCGTCTTCGTAATTAAGTGATCGAGATGAGTACCGAGAACGACCCGCAACCCGATCGGATCTGCACCGCCTGCAGCCATCCTTACGCCGTCCATCACGCGAGCGGGTGCGACGGCAACCGAGGCGCCGAACACAACTACTGGCAGGCGTTCGAGGCGCTGCCCGGCTACGATCAGACGCGCGAGGCGATCGACGGCTTAGAGCGCACCGAGCCTCGACCCTGCCCCTGCCCGGCGCACCTGACCCGCGGTTCAGCGTGAGTTCTCAGCTTGACGAGGGGACCAACATTCGCGAACTCGTAGCCGCCTACCCGATCGCACAAGGCGTGCTCGCTGCGTTCGGCCTGCGCTGCACGGGCTGCGCCGTCAACGCGTACGAAACGCTCGCGCAGGGCGCCACCGCGCACGGGCTCGAGGTGTCGCGCATCGTTCAAGCGCTCGAGCGCGCGATCCAAAATGGACGCGTCCCGGACATTCCCGCCGAAGCGACGGTCGCGCGGAAGCGCGCGCCCGGGACGTTCGCGCGCCGCGCCACGCTCGGCGCGGTCGTGCCCGTCATGTCGGGCAAGGGCGGCGTCGGCAAGTCGCTCGTCACCTCGATGCTCGCAATCGGTTTGCGCCGTGCCGGAAAGAGCGTCGGCATTCTCGACGCGGACATCACGGGGCCCTCGATCCCGCGCCTCTTCGGGCTAACGCTGCCGCTCGACATGGAGCCCGATCCCAACTCGATTCCCGGGAAAACGCGGCCCCTTTTCGTCCCGGCACGCTCGCGCTCCGCGATCGAAATCGTGAGCGCCAACCTCCTGACCGACCAGGAAGACCAAGCTATGGTCTGGCGCGGACCGATCCTCTCGGGCGTCATCCGGCAGTTCTACGAGCAGACGCTGTGGAGCGACCTCGACGTGTTGCTGGTCGACCTGCCGCCCGGCACGTCCGACGCACCCCTAACCGTGCTGCAGTCGCTCGCCGTCGACGGGGTGGTCCTCGTCACGATGCCGCAGGCGCTCGCGACGATGATCGTGCGCAAGGCCGCGAACCTCATCAAACAACTCGAGAAGCCGGTCCTCGGCGTGGTCGAGAACATGTCGTACTTCGTGGCGGCTGACACCGGAAAACGCTACGAGATATTCGGCCCATCCCACGCCGACAGCGTTGCCGATCTTGCCGGCGCGCCCGTCTTCGCGCGCGTCCCGATCGAGCCGCGCATCGTCGCCCTCGCCGACGCCGGACGAGTCGAAGAGATCGACGAACCGGTGGTCGACGCGCTCGCAACCGCACTGCTCGCGAGCCTCGCCGCGCTTCCGAAGAAGCAAGAGATGATCTCGCTGATCTAGGGGGGTCCGACCGTTACGCGGTCTTCTCCCCTACGTCGTACACGCACGTCCCGTCCGCCCAGGTTTGCAAAACGCGCGTGGCCGCGAACGAGCCATCGGCGAACGGGTCGCGGTCGAGCACGACGAAGTCCGCGTCGCGACCCGGAAGCAACGCTCCGGTGTGCGTCTCGGCGAAACCTAAACGCGCGGCGTCGTAGGCGTACATCGTCAAGGCCTCGAGCGGCTGCAAACGCTCGGCCTCAACGTGATGCGCGCAGGCGGCGGCCATGCCCGCTAGCGGTGCGAGTGCGCAGACCGGACTATCGTCGCCACCGCACAGCGTCGCTCCCGCGCGCAGCGCACTGGCGAAGGCGTTCATCGTACGCGAGCGCGCGCGCCCCAAGCGTCGTTCGTACATGCCGCCGTCTCCGCCCCAGAGCGCATCGAACTGCGGCTGCATCGAGAGAAAGATGCCGAGTCGCGCGCAGCGCTCGATCTGATCGGGCGAAGCGATTTCGAAGTGCTCGATGAAGTGGCGGTTACGCGAGCTCGGCGCGGCGCCCAAAACGTCTTCCCAAGCCGCGAGGCACTGCTCGATCGCGCGGTCTCCGATGGCGTGCACCCCTGCCGAAACCCCCAAACGCTCGGCCTGCGCGAAGTACTCGCGCACCGCGGCATCGTCGAGCGCCAGGTGTCCGCTCGCAGGCCGGTCGCAGTATGGTGCGCGCAATGCAGCGGTTCCACTTCCAAGCGAGCCGTCGAGGAACACGTCCCCGCCGACGTACGGCAAGCCAAGGTCGCGTGCGAGCGTCGGATCGCGCTCGCAGATCTTCGGATGCCACTTGCATGGGCCGGCTTGCGTGAGGGCTTCGATCTCCGCGGCATATCCCGCGCGGTCGCCAAAGCCGATCAATTGCACGTGCAAGTGTAACGCACCCTGAGCGAGCGCAAGACGCGCCGCGCGGCGTTCGGCTTTGCGCCGCAGCGACGTCGGCAGAGCGGCTAGAAAACGCGTTTGCGCTTGCCAGTTGGCCGCGAGGAAGAGCCGGCCGGTGGGAACGCCCGCAGCATCGCGCTCGATCCCCTCCGTCTGTGCCGGCAACGCGAGCCACGCGAAGGTCCGGCGATTAACCAGCGATGAGTGCCCGTCGATGCGCGTCAGCATCGCGAGCGCGTCGGGATGGCTCGCGTCGATGGCCGCCGCCGACGCTTCGCCGGAGTCCACCCACCCCGTTTCCTCGTAGTTGCCCGCGAACAGGTAGCCGGACTCCGCGTCCAAGTTCGCGACGCGGTCGGCAAAGGCGTGCGCGTTGCGGACGTCCCCCAGATCGCGCTCGCCCACGAGCAAGCCGGTGTCCGTGAGATGAACGTGGCAGTCGGCAAAAGCGGGAACGACGGTCGCGCCGCCCAAGTCGATGCGTTGCGCTCCGAGGCCGACCGGTTCGACATCGAGCGCTGCGATTCGCGTGCCCTCGACGACCAGCCGTTCGGCCTGACGATAGGTCCGGCGCACGGGATCGAACGCATAGACGAGCGCATTTACGAACTCGATCATGGAGCATAGTTGCACGCATGCGACGCTTTCTCATCGGACTCACCGGCGGACTGGCACTCGCGTACGTCGCCGTGCGCGGCTACGACGCGGTCCGCGAACTCGAGGCGCCGGCGCCGCCGGTCGATCCCGATCCCCGTTCCTACGGCCGAACGCGTCGGCGATTGATGGTCGCCGGGATGGCGCGCTCGCTGGCGACGCTCGGCTGGTTCGCGTTTGGCCTCGCCCCACGAACGCGCGACCAGACCCCGGCCGGCGTGCGCCAACTGCGACTCGCGCTGAGCGCGGGCGCGCTCGCGGCGAGCGCGGCGCTCGAGTTTCCGGTCGAGTTCGTCGAAGAGTTCGTGCTGGAGCGCACCTACGGAATGACGAAACGGCGCGCCGGTGAGTGGGCGCTCGAACGCCTCAAGGTATTGGCCGTTACGCTCGCGGTTACGCTGCCACTGGTCGAGTTGTTCGCCGCCGCGGTGCGGCGCGCGCCGCGACGGTGGCCGTTGCTCGCGACACTGGGGGTTGCGCCGTTGCTCGTCCTCGCGAATCTCATCGGCCCGACGCTCATCCTCCCACTCTTCAATCGGTACGAACCGTTTGAGGGCGAGTTGGCCGATCGGCTGCGGCGGCTTGCCGCTCGCTACGGCGTCGGCGATGCGGAGATTCTGCGCGTCGATATGAGCCGACAAACGGAGAAGGCCAACGCGTTCGTCACCGGTCTGTTCGGAACGCATCGCATCGTCCTGGGCGACACCCTCATCGAGCACTTCGCGCCCGATGAAATCGAGTTCGTCGTCGCGCACGAACTCGGGCACTACGTGCTGCGGGACATCTGGCGTTCGGTCGGCATCGGCACGGTGTCGACCGGGCTGGTGCTAATCCTCGCAGCGCACCTCGCAGCTCGATCGCGCGACGAGCCGCCCGAAACGATCCGCTCGCTCCTGCGACTCGCCTTTTTTGCGAGCGTGTGCGGCACCGCGCTCTCGCCCTTCACGGCCGCCTTCTCGCGTTCGCGCGAACGCGCCGCCGACCGGTTTGCACTGCGCGCGACGCAAAATCCCCGTGCCGGCATCGCCGCCTTCACGCGGCTGCGCGGCCGGAATCTCGCCGAGGACGAACAGCCGCCTTGGATGGAAATCCTGTTCTCGTCGCACCCCTCGCTGGGTTCGCGCATCGCAACGCTCGCCGAGGCAGGCCGATAGCCCGCTCGCGCCCGGTGCTGACCGATCTCGGTGCGGGGATCGTCTCGGGCGCTTCGGACAATGATCCCACCACCGTCGCAACGCTGGCCGTCGTCGGTTCGACGACGACCTACGCGCTGTCGTGGCTGGTCGTGCTGATCGTTCCGATGCTCGCCGTCGTGCAGTCGATCGCCGCGCGCTGCGGCGCGGTCTCGAAACGCGGGCTCGAACATGCCGTCAAGGAACGGTACGGCAGGGGGTGGGCGCTTGTCATGCTGGCGGCGGTCCTGGCGGTGACCGTTCTCACCCTTGCCGCCGATCTTGAGGGCGGCGCAGCGGCGCTCGGCCTCTTGACCCACATCGACTACCGCTGGTTCGTTCTCCCGTTTGCCGCGGTCTCGGCCGCCCTCTTGATCTGGGGCCGCTACCGCACGATCGCCGGCGTGCTGCAGTACGTCGCGCTCCTCTTTTTTGCGTACGTCATCGCGGTCGTAGCCGCGCATCCGAATTGGGCCGAGGTCGCGCGGGCGACGTTTCTGCCGCATTGGCCGACGTCGAAAGATGAGGTTGCCGGCGCGGTGGCCTTGCTCGGGACGACGTTGACCAGCTACGCCTATGTGTGGGAGACCATCGAGGTCGCCCACGATCGCCCTCCGCTCGCAAGGCTGGGGTTGGTGCAGGTTGACGCCGTAATCGGCACGCTTTTTGCGGGCGCCATTTTTTGGTGCATCGTAATCTGCACCGGTGCGACGCTCGGGACGCACCATCACATCGTCTCGACGACGGAGGAAGCCGCTCGCGCCCTCGAACCGATCGCCGGCCGCTACGCGAGCCTTCTATTCGGCATCGGTCTCTTGGCCTCGGCGATGTTAGCCGTCCCGGTCTTGGCCGGCACGTCGGCGTACGTGATCGCGGAGGCGTTCGGCTGGCGCGCGAGCCTCGACGCTCGCTTCGCGCGTGCTCGGGCGTTCTACGTCGCCCTCGTCATCGGAATCGGCCTAGCCACCGCCATCGCCTACCTCGGAATCAAACCGATCGCACTCCTGTTCGCGGCCTCGATCGCGGGCGGATTCGGCACCCCGGTTACGCTCACGCTGATGCTGTTGATCGCGCGCGACCGGCGAACGATGAAAGGCCACCATATCGGCGGACGCACGCTGGCGGCCGGGTGGGCAGTCAACGCGATCGTCATTGCGGCCTGTGCGACGTACTTCGTGCAGACGCTCCGCGGCGGCTGATATCCCGGAGCATGCTCTCGACCGTCGCATCCCAACTGAGCGCGCGCGCGCATTCGATCCCACGACGGCGGCGGTCGGGGTCGGGTTCCAGCGCGGCTTCGCACGCATCGACGAACCCGGCGGCCGTCGCTCCGAAGGACACGACCTCACCGTAGTCGCGCAACACGTCGAAGATCGGCGTGCTGACGACCGGCTTGCCCGCCGCCAAATATTCCGGCGTCTTCGTCGGCGAGATGTTGGCCGTTGCGGCGTTGCGCGCGAACGGGAGGAGGGCGACGTCGAAGCCGGCGAGATAGGCGGGCAGGTCGCGATAGTCCACCGGCCCGAGATAGTGCACGTTCGGGGCGCGCGGCAATTCGGCCGGGTCGATCTTTGCAAACGGACCGAGCATGGCGAGCGTCAGCCCGCGGCGTGAGAACTCCCGAACAATCGCTAGGTCGATGCGTTCGTCGATCACCCCGGCGTAACCGAAAATCGGACGCGCGAGCGGCTGCAACCGCGAAGGGGGCGCGAGGGTTTGCGCCCGCGCGAAGTGTTCGAACTCGACGGCGCTCGGGTAGAGATGCACTTTCTCGCCGTAAGCGAGCCGGCGCTCGTAGAGCGTGCGGCCGCCCGCAAAAACCGCGTCGGCCCGTTCGAGCAGCGCGCGTTCGTGTTCCCGCATCTTTGCGGGAGCAAACGCGAAGGATGCCAGGTCGTCCATGCAGTCGTAGACGAGCGGCGCCTCTGGAAACGCATCCGCGAGCCCCAGCAGCATCGGCGTCGAAAGCCAAACGAGCGGACGGCGAGCTCCAAGCCACGTCCGCGCGCACGCGAGCGTCGCGGCGTCGATCCCGGGTTCGGCAATGTCGCGTCGATGCGGCCGCAAGACG
Organism: Vulcanimicrobiaceae bacterium; assembly: GCA_039923715.1. GTDB lineage: Bacteria > Vulcanimicrobiota > Vulcanimicrobiia > Vulcanimicrobiales > Vulcanimicrobiaceae > JBDTCF01. The sequence goes on along the minus strand of JBDTCF010000165.1, from coordinate 7,067 downwards.
GTCAGCGGTTCGGCGACGACGAGTTCATCGCGTTCGGATTCCGACCGGAACGGCTCTTCGACGAACAGGACCGGAACGCGCGCGCTCAGCCGCGCGAGCAGGTGATGCGGCCGCTGCCTGACGCCGTCGTACCGAAGGTGAATCCCGGCCACGACGGCCTCGAACTCCATTGGCGCGGCCTACGACACAAAGCGACGCCGGCCTTCGAACGGCGCAAAGCGTTTGCGGGAACGTCGGGCGAAGAGCGCGCGCATGGATGCCATCGAAGCGATTCGCGGCCGGCGCAGCGCGCCACGTCTGGGTGGGACGATTGCGCGCGAACGGATCCTCGAACTGATCGAACTCGCGACCTACGCGCCAAATCACCGCTTGACGGAGCCGTGGCGCTTCACCGTGGTTGCCGGCGACGCGCGCGAACGACTCGGCAGGCTGTGGGGAACGCGTGCGGCGGAGGCACGCGGCTTGACGGACGAAGAACGCGTGCTCTCAATCGAGCGCGACGTCGAGAAACTGCTGCGCGCGCCCGTTCTCATTATCGTCAGCACGCGCACGGACGACGATTCGGTGGTTGCAGAGGAAGACTTTGCGGCGACCGCGGCGGCCGTACAAAACATCTTGCTCGCGGCTCACGCGCGCGGCCTGGGCGCGATGTGGCGAACCGGCGCGATGGTCCGGGATCCCCAGGTGAAGGCCGCCCTTGGCCTCGACGCACGCGACCGCATCGTCGCGACGGTGTACCTCGGCGAACCTTCCGGAAGTGTGGCTCCGGAACGTGCGCGCGCGCTCCCCGCAGTCTGGTGGGGCGACGATTAGGCCTGAGGGCGCGCAGAGCAACGCTCGGCTACGGCCGGGTAGCGGAGGTGGCGGGTGTCGCCGCGCGACCCGTTGTAGGCTAGGAGAAGACCCTTCCTGCCCCGTCATCTCGCCGACCCTGTTTCCACTGTGAGGTTCGCTTTGAGTCGCTTTCCCCTCGGCCCCAAACCACCGCCTTCTCGCGCGCTCGCAAAAACGTGCGTCGCGGCGTTCGCGATATCGTTTTCGCTCGCTTGCGCGAGTCCGGCGCCGGCGCACATGATGCAGCGCTTAGCGCATCAGCCGCCCGTCGGAATGCAACTCGAATTTTTGATGACCGACGGCACGGTGCTCGCCCAGAGCGCCGGCTCTCCCGCCTCCTGGTACAAGTACACGCCGGACGCGTTCGGTAACTATGCGACCGGAACGTGGTCGCAAGTCGCGAGCTTGCCGACGGGCTATGCGCCGAGCGCATTCGCGTCGGCGGTGCTCGCCGACGGCCGCCTAGCGATCACGGGTGGCGAATATAACGTCGGCGGCCTCTACGACCTCCAACTCACGAACCTCGGCGCGGTCTACGATCCCGTCGCAAACACGTGGACGCCGCTCGGGCACCCGGCAGGTTGGCAGTTCATCGGCGACTCGCCGATTAGCGTGCTCCCGGGCGGGCAGGTTTTCGTCGGCCAGAAACTCACGAAACGAGGCGCCTTCCTCGATCCGAAGACGCTGCGCTGGCACAACCTCAGCACCACGGGAAAGTTCGACTTCAATGCTGAGGAAGGTTTCACGCTGCTCGCCGACGGCACGATTCTCACGATGGACGTGCGCAAAGCGCCGAATTCTGAACGCTACGATCCCGCGAAGGGGACGTGGGTAAGCGCGGGTTCGACGATCGTCGATCTTCACTCGCCCTCGCCCTACAAGAACTGCTTGCAATACGGTCCCAAACCGAGCGAGTGTTACCTTCCGCCGGGTGAGATCGGCCCCGCGATGCTGCGGCCAGATGGCACCGTTTTTGCGACGGGTTCGGGATCGGGACCAAGCGGATTCGGCGTGGGACACACCGCGATCTACCACACGCTGGGAAGCCTGGCCGGCACGTGGACGGTAGGACCGGACTTTCCGAACGGCGACGATGCCGGCGACTCATTTTCGGTGCTCCTGCCCAGCGGAAACGTTCTGGTGTATGGCGTGAGCGGCGAACTGTACGAATTCGACGGTTCGAAGTTTACGGCGGTCGGCTCGGAAGGCGGTTCGCCGCTCCTGCTTCCGACCGGACAGGTCCTCATGCTGGGCTACACGCAAGCCCTCTACACGCCCTCAGGGCAACCGCAAGCGGCTTGGGCGCCGCACGTAACCTCCGTCGCGCGCAGACTTATCCACGGAAGGATGTACAAGGTTTCAGGAACGCAATTCAACGGCTTGTCACAAGCGATGTCGTTCGGCGACGAGTATCAGAACGCGACGAACTATCCGCTCGTGCGCATCATGAACAAGGCCAGCGGACACGTGTTCTATGCGAAAACGCACGATCACAGCACCATGGGGGTCGCAACTGGGTCCAAGCTCGTCTCGACGTTCTTCGACGTCCCTGCGAACATCGAGTTGGGTGCGAGCGTCCTGCAAGTCGTCGCCAACGGCATCGGCTCGCCCACCGTCACCGTAACCGTCCGGTAAGAATCGGCCCCGCCCCCGCAACGGCATGGTTGCGGGGGCGGCCTGGCGGGCCTGACGCGAGTTCGGCAATCGCTTCGGCGGCTTTAGTAAAGCGTGGCGTGGAGCCGGGGGCGGCCAGGGTATACAGACCGTCCTCAGCATGACTGTCGCGACGACGAAGAAGCGAGCGCCAGTCGACCATTCCGAAGGCCGCCCATGCGCCGAAAGCTCGCGCCGGAAGCCCCTCCGCGCGAAGCGCAACGACGTCCTCATAGCGGTCGCGTAGCCAGCGGACGCGCGCGGCCTCGTCGCCGTCGAGGTGCGCTTCCGAGAGCGCGAAGGGCAGGCCGAGGCGCTCGTGCGCCGCCCGCAACAACGGGCGAGGAGTAATCGCGTGCGGACCGACGTCGTTCGTTGCGCGATTCGAGACGCCGCGATCCAGGTCGACATCGAGCGTTCGCTCGGAGTTCGGGTAGTAGTTCCAGCCGACGAGGTTCGGCGCGGACGCATGCGCTGCGATCGCCTCGAGGAACTGACGCGGCAGTCTGCACGTCTCGCGAAGGTAGGCATGCAGCGAGTGGCCCTCGACGACGCGCCCCATCGCAAGCTCGATCGAAAGGTAGCTCCGTTCGGACTTGTGGGCCGCGTAGGCTGCGGCCCGTGGGCTACGCGCGACGAACCCCTGGAGGTCCTCCGTCAGAACGAATTCGGCCTCGGGAACGTGCTCGCGAATCGCCTCCATCGCGAGCAACGTACCGAGCATCTCGTTCGCGATGGCTCGACCGAACGCGGCGTGGTCGTCGACGAGATTCGGATACCAAAAACCGTAGAGCGTGGAAAAGCGCGCCGTCGTGAGCGGTTCGTTGATCGGCGTCCAGCGGCGAACCCAGGGGAAGCTCGCGGCCGCCGCACCCGCATAGGCGGCAAACAGCCGCGGGAAGTTCGGATCGACGAGACTTGTGTACCGCGGCCCGCTGCCATGGTGCAGGAGCGTGACGATCGGCTCGACCCCGCGCTCCCGCAAGCGCTCCAGCCGCTCGCGCACCCACGACCAAGCGAAACGGTTTGGCTCGTCGGGCGCGCACTTTTCCCACAACACCGGATACCGGACGGCTGCAACTCCAAGATCCGCCAGCAAATCGATATCTGCGAAGCGCGCTTCGTGTCCGGTCTCGGCGAGCTGATCGCGCACCTCGTCGTGCGAGATCCGTGCGACGCTCGCTTCCGGCGACGCCCAAATTTCGAGCGGGAATTGACTGTCGGCGCTCGGGTCCAACGGCGTCGCTAGGCCACGACGCTCGACGCGCGCGTTCCAAGCCACGCCGCGAGGTCGGTTTTCGTGTGGACGTAGCGACCGGTGCGTAACTCCTCGCGCAGTTCGCCGAAGGTTCCGCAGGACTCTGCGAAGGCGTCGTGCTTGTGGATCGACTCGTAGTTTACTTGCGAGGCCTGAACGAACGTGTCGTCGGCGAAGTCGGCATACAGGTCGAGCGCTCGGGCGAGGATGCCGCGGACGACGTCCTCGACAAATTTTGGGTTACGATGCGCCTTGTTCACGATGAAGAACTCGTCCGGGCGTTTGAGCAGATCGTAGGTCTCGCTCGACATCGAGTTTTCGACGATCTCCACCAGGTCCTCGGCACGCACTTCGCCGTCGCGCCCGTCCGCAACGCCGAAGAGAATCGAACCCTTGCCGCGCTGATTGTGGGTCGCAATCGGAAGCACGTCGAGGGCGCGACGAGCGTCGGCCTCACTGAAGCCCGCTTCGATCAACTCGCGCAACGAGTGTTCGCGCACCATCAGTTGCGCACACGGGCAAGCGGTCATACCTTCGGCCTCAATGCCGACCACGCGACGCGTTCCCTCGCGGTCGGCGTGTGCGATTCCCACCAGTCCGTAGGTCTCCTCGCCGCGCTTAGCGCTGACCGGCGTCCAGCGTTCGAGCGAGAAATCCGCCCGCAGTTTCACGTCGGCGCGTAGCGCACCTTGAGAATCGACGGCCTCGCGCGCAATCGCCGTAACGATATCTTCGACGCGGCCCGGCCGGTCGGTTCGCGCCAGCACGTCGAGCGTGACTTCTTCGAGCAGTTCCGAAAATCGCGACATGTGCACGCCGGCACGGTCGGGCGCTAGGTCGGCGACCATCGCAAACTCACCGTCGAAGACCGCATCCTTCCCGTCGATGCACAAGTGGACGATGCGGCGCACCCGCGAGACGCCGGCACGTCCGATCGCGAGCTTGATGTCGGGTTCCTCTTCTTGACGGTTGGCGAAGAAGTTCAACGCGCGCGCCTTCTTCTCAATGCCCGCGCCCGCGACGCGGGCCGCGAGTTCGGCGATCGTGTCTCCCGAGCTGGGCTCGAGCAGATCGGGCGCAATCTCCGCCAGGGGAATCAGGTTGAACGGCCTCTGCGCGAGATATGGATGCGGTACTTCGAAGCGGCCGAAGTCGGCACGAAGATCGTCGATGAACAGGATGTCGATGTCGATCGGCCGGGCCGACAGCGCGAGCGTCCGCTGGCGGCCCACGGCGAGTTCGACGTCGCGCACGAACCGTTCGAAGGGGACTGGATCGAGTTCGGTCGCGACCCGGGCCGCGACGTTCAGAAAGTACGGGCCGGCGACGCGCTGCATCGGTGGCCCCTCGTAGAACGCCGAGACCGCCTCGACGCGGCAGCGGGCGCGCAGTTTCTGCAACGCCTGCAAGATGTTTCCTTGACGGTCGCCGAGGTTCGAGCCGATGCCGAGGTGGACGGTCCGCATCCCGTTCACGCCGAAGCCAACTCGCGTTGCACGCCGGCCGCAGGCGTGGCGAACGCCAGCAGGCGAGCCAAGTCGACCGTCTCGGCAATATCGTGCGCTCGCACGATTCGCGCTCCGGCGGCGATGCCGATCGCGGCGGCGGCGAGCGACGGCGCGAGCAACGTCTCGCTGCCGCGCGCGAAGAGTCGCCCCAGGAAGTGCTTTCGGCTGGCCGCCAGCAGCAGCGGCACGCCCAGCGCGCGCAGGTCCCCGAAACGCCCGAGAATCTCGAGGTCGGTAGCCGGCTCCTTGCCGAATTCGAGCCCGGGATCGGCGACGATCGCATCGCCTCGAACGCCGGCCTCGCGCGCGAGCCCGATCCGCTCGCCCAAAAAAGCGACGACTTCCGCAAGAACGTCGTCGTACCCATAGTCGGCGCGCCGCACGTTCAACTCGCCTTTCAAGTGCATTACAACCAGTCCCGCGTCATGGCGCGCGACCACGTCCGCGAGCGCGGGGTCGGCCGACCCGCTGCAGTCGTTGATCGCATGCGCGCCGGCGGCCAGCGCGGCGTCGGCAACCTCCGGACGGTAGGTGTCGATCGTGAACGCGACATCGAGCCGGTCGCGGACGAGCGCCTCGAGAATCGGCACCACCCGCGCCCGTTCGTCACGTTCGGCGACCCGCGGGTTTCCGGCGGCGTAGGACTGTCCGCCGATGTCGATCAGCGTTGCACCTTGCTCGACCATTTCTGCGGCGCGTGCCCTTGCCGCGTCGACTTCGCGATAGCGCCCGCGATCGAAGAACGAATCCGGCGTCGTATTGAGGATCCCCATCACGTGCGCCGGACCGTCGAGCGCAAGCCTCCGATCGCGCAGCACGAGGGCCGGGCCGCCCGGTGATTTTGTTGAATTTGTGATGAAACGAGCGCGCGGCAGCATGATTCTCTCCTTCGACGTCCGTCAGTTGGACCCGGCCCACCGGAAACCCACGTCCGCGTAGCGAACGCGCGCGACAATGAAACGAGCACATTTTCTGGCCTCGGCTGCCGCGTCGACGTCGGTGGCGATGCTTCCGGCGCAGGCGCGCGCGGCCTCTCCAGGATACGATCTCCAGACGTCGAGCGGGACGCTATTCGGCACGCTCCAACTTCCAAACGACGGCCGTAGCGCCGTTCCGGTCGTCCTCATCTTCTCTGGATCCGGACCGACCGATCGCGATGGCAACAGTCCGATGCTCGGCGGAAAAAACGATGCCCTCAAATTGCTGGCGCAGGGTCTTGCGACAAAGGGGCTCGCTTCGGTTCGCTTCGATAAACGAGGGATCGCCGCGAGCGCCGCGGCGATGGAATCCGAGAGCACCTTGCGCTTTGATGGGTACGCAGACGACGGTGTCGCGTGGGTAGCGAAGCTACGTTCCGACGCGCGCTTCGGGAAGGTCGTCCTCGCCGGACACAGTGAGGGTGCGCTGGTTGCGACGCGCGTCGCGCGCGTCATACCGGTCGATGGCCTCGCCGCACTGTCCGGCGCAGGGCGGCGCGCCTCGGTCATCTTGCGCGAGCAGCTCCGGCCGAAGCTGCCGCCGGATCTGTATCGTCGCGCGGACACGATCTTGCGCGCGCTCGAGGCGGGGCAGACGGTCCAAGACGTTCCACCCGAACTCGCAGCGCTTTTCCGAGTCTCGGTGCAACCGTATCTGATTTCGTGGATCGCGTACGACCCGGCGGTCGAATTCGGCGCGGTGACGGCGGCCCGAGCGATCGTGCGCGGTACCGCCGACGTGCAGGTCTCGGCGGCCGACGCGGACGCCCTCGCCAAGGCAGCGCCGTCCGCACACCTCGTCATCGTACAGGGCATGAATCACGTGCTGAAGCATGC
>JBDTCF010000164.1:0-46520 GCA_039923715.1 Vulcanimicrobiaceae bacterium | reverse complement strand
CCGTCAGACGCGCCGCGTCGAAAGCGGCCCGTGCTTGCTCGAAGGCGCCTTCCCCAGGCTGCGACAACCGAACGATCTGACTCTGCAAAGCTGCTCCGAATCGCAACGCTGGGAGCGTCTACAAACGCGTAGACGACCTTGCGCAACGCTTACGGTCGAGAAGGTGCGCCTTCCTGTCTGAATACGCGCCTAAACAGACGGGTCACATCCAGGCGGGGTTTTCGAGAGGTCCAGGTCTACGGCTGGACGGGGGGGGTTAGCCGCCCGAGGGGCCGCCGCCGACGCCTTGAGGAGCCACCGGGGAACCGCCCAAAGGGCCGCCGCCGACGCCGTCTGCGAAGTTGCCGCCGAGGCCGCCAAAGATGCTCAAGAGAGCCGCGAGGAGAAGAGAAATCATGACTGCGAGATCCTCTGCGTGGGGGAAGGAGGCCGTCCGTGGCTTGCTTGCTTTCCATAGCGACGACGCCTGTTGCGTCGAAATCGAAGGCACCGAGGTGGTCGCGTTTCGGCTGGTTTGCCGACTTTTTCCCGGTTCGGGCTTTGGAAAGAGGATACCCGCCGAGGATCGTTCCCGTATCCTCGAGAAAGGCGACCTCAATTCGTACGCCGACCGCTCCATTGTGTAGCTGCACGGCAAGAGCAAGCCTAGCATCCGGCGTCGAGCGCTCACCCCAGTCGGAGGATCGATAAAAAGAACGGGAACGGTTCGGCTGCGACGTTTGCCCGAACGACGCCACGCGATAGATTCCGCCACGGACTGCGCGACCATCGCGGTAGCGCGAATGAGAACGAACCGGCGCTTGCGGACTTCGCGCCCATGGTAGAGGGAGGACGCTACGGTTTGACGGGCTGAAACGACCCTGCTACAATCCCAGGGTTCTCCCTGCCCTTGGTTTCAACATGATGTGGTTACGCCTGAGGAACTGGATCAGAGGCGCGCTTGTATTGGGTGTCGTCGGTCTTTGTTTATACCTCGTTCTGCCGATCCAAAATAAGATTCGCCTCGGGCTCGACCTGCAGGGTGGCGTTCGCGTCCTCCTACAGTTGAACGCTTCGCCCGAGGTTCCCAAGATCACCTCGGAAATTCAAGCGCAGGTCGAGCAGGTGGTTCAAAACCGCATCAACGGGCTCGGCGTTTCCGAACCGGTGATCACGCGCGTCGGGACGGACCGCATCCTCGTCGAGCTTCCCAACGTGAAGAACCCTGACGAGGCGGTTAAGACCCTCAAAGAAGTCGCGACCCTCGATTTCAAGATCGTTCCCGAAGCCGTGAATCAGCGTGCGACGACCGACCAGAAGTATGCGAACGACCCGAACGGGGCGTACAAAGACAGCGGCCCGACCGTCTACTCGGGCGCGGATTTGAAAGGTGCCCAGGCCGGCTTCGACCAGTCCGGTAACCCGAACATCCTCTTTCAAACGAAGAATCCGTCGAAATTCGGGAAGCTGACGCAAGCGAACATGGGGAAGCTTCTCGGGATATTCCTCGACAAGAAGTTCGTCTCGGCCGCAACCATCCAAGGCGTCATCACCTCCGACGGCGAGATCCACGGCCAGTTCAGCGAAGAAGAAGTGGTTCGCGTTTCCAACGAGCTGAACGCCGGCGCGCTACCTGTCCCGGTAACCATCATCGAAAACGACACCGTAGGCGCGATTCTCGGTGCGAGCGACCTACAAAAGTCGCTCTACGCGGCGTTGGTCGGTCTCGGGCTCGTTCTAATCTTCATGGTGCTCTGGTACCGCGTCCCCGGCTTACTCGCCGACATTGCCCTCGTCGTCTACGTGCTGATGCTGCTCGGCTTACTCGCGTCGGCCAAGGCGGTTCTTACGTTGCCGGGGATCGCGGGGTTCGTGCTCTCGATCGGCATGGCGGTCGACGCCAACGTCCTCATCTTCGAACGGCTCAAAGAGGAATTGTGGGCCGGGCGGACGCTTCGGGCGGCCGTCAAGACTGGCTTCGCGCGCGCCTTCTGGACCGTCTTCGATAGCCACTTCACGACGATCGTCGGCGCCGGCGTTCTGTTCTTGCTGGGTACCGGGACCGTCAAAGGCTTCGCGTACACGCTCTTTTGGGGCACGGCATTTTCCATGGTCACCGCCGTCTTCATCACGCGCTACTTTACCGATGTCGTCGTCGATAACGATCTCGTTACCAGCCCCAAAGCGTACGGAGCGTAGCCGATGTTTTTCCGTCGCCTGAATTGGAACGTCGTCGGCTGGTTCCACACCGTCTCGGTCATTTCGTACGTGCTGATCTTCGCGGGTCTCGCGATGATGGGCTACAACTATTTCACCAAGGGATACCTGCTTCGCCTGGGCCTGTCGTTCACGGGCGGCACCGACGTTACGGTCAAATTTCAGAGCCCAACCTCGCAGGCCGCAGTCGCCCGCGCGATGCAGTCGATCGGCGTCTCGGACGCTCAGGTCAACACGATCACCAAGGCGGCGGACACCCAGCCGAATGAGCGCTTCACGGTTTCGACGCAGACGGCGTTTGGGAACGACCCCGACAAGCTGTGGGGCGCGCTCGGCGGCCTTGCCAAAGTGGACCGCTCGCAGTCGCAGATCGAATCGGTCGGCCCCTCACTTTCTCGCGAGTATCTCTTCAAAGCGCTCGAAGCTCTCGTCATCGCGATTCTGATCCAGTTCCTCTACATCGCTTTCCGCTTCGGTTGGAATTATATTTTCGGGACGGTTGTCGTAATCGCGCTCGTGCGCGATTCGCTCATGATGATCGGCATCTACGCGCTCTCGGGTAAGCGAGCCGACGACGCGTTCCTCGCGGCGGTGCTGACCGTCATTGGGTACTCGGTGATGGACACGATCGTGATCTTGGATCGAATCCGAGAAAACGTTCGCATCATGCCGACCGAAGCGTATGCGAAGATCGTCAACACGTCGATCCTGCAGACGATGACCCGCTCGATCAATACCCTTGCGACCGTGGTCATAACGCTGGTCGCACTGCTCGCGTTTGGTGGCGCCAGCCTGCAGAACTTTGCCTTCGCCTTGTTGGTCGGTATTTGTTCGGGCGGCTACCACTCGATTTTCTACTCGGCGCCGCTCGTCGTGCGGCTGCGGGAGCGACAGCTCAAGCGAAACGCCTCTCGGCGTTCGAGTTCGAGCGCGCGAGCGACCGAACGGCCTCGCACGGTCGCGGAGGCGCGCGCGCAAGCGCAGAACGCCAAGGATCGCGAAGTCATCCTCAACGCGCGCCGCGAGCGGCGTGCGAAGGAGAAGGTCGATCAGACGCGTGGGGGTGCCGGTCCCGCGCGCTACAAGCGCAAGCGGAGCGAATCGCCCGAAGGGTCGTCCGTCGCCGCGCTCGACGACGAGGAGACCTATGAGAGCGAACAACCCGAAGCGATCGATCCGCTCGACGCGCAGAACGCCGGCATGCACGACCAGGAACTCGAACTCGGTCACGAAGAGGTGACCCTCAATCTCGAGAACGACCCGATCGTTCATCAACACGCGGCCGTAGCCGCTGGCGAGGAAGCCCATCGCGAGGGAATCCCGGAAGAACCCGGCGCGCCGCACCGGCCGGAGTAAGGCTCCAGCCGGCGGTTTGCCGCCGCCGACACCTTCCGAAGCGGCGTTCGAGCGGCTGCTCGTTGCGCTCGTAGCGGGCGTCGAGAATGAGATCGTCGCGAGCGCCCGCGTTGCTACCCTTGCGCCGGCACTCGCACCACCACCACCACTACCCGAGCGCGCCGAAACCACGGTGCTCGATGCGCTATTCGCACGTCGCGACGAGTTCCTCGAGCGCGACCGCTTCGCGAGCATCGGCGAGGCCTCGAGTTTCAACACGAAAATTGTCGGGGTCTCGTTCGAGGGTCGTCAGGACCGAGTGACCGGGTTGCGCGCCGGTGACGTCGTCGAGCTCGAGCGCGAGCCCGAGAATTCGCACGATCCCAACGCCGTGGCCGTGCGCATGGGGCTGTTACCGCTCGGCTTCTTGCGCCGCGAGATCGCGCGCCGCATTGCGCCGAAAATCGACGCCGGCGAACGCTACGAAGCGCACGTGACCGGCGTAACCGGCGGACGCGAGGGGCGCCATGTCGGCGTCAACCTACGTGTCCGCCGCGTGCGGGCGGCCGCGCTCGCCGCCTGCGTGACCGATCGACGAGCGGTTGAAGAACCGGCCATTCGACGCGCGCTAATCGGCGAGCGCCCGCTCCGTCCCGCGCAGGGTGACGTGCTCGCGCGCGTCCGGGCCGGCCGTTCGACCCTGGCGATCTTCGGGACCGGCCGAGGGAAGTCGCTGTGCTTTCAGTTGCCCGCGGTCGAGCGCGCGCTTGCGACCGGCGAGAAGACCATCGCGTTTTATCCGCTACGCGCCCTCGCGAACGACCAATTCGACGCGCTGCGCGGTCGCGTCGCGAGCTTCGGGGTGCGCATCTTTCGGGCGAATGGGGCAATCGACGTGGACGAGCGCGAGGCGCTCGAGACGGCGCTGGCGGACGGTTCTTGGGATTTGATTCTGGCGACACCGGAGTTCGCGCAGCACCACCGCGACGCGTTCGCGCGAACGTGCAACCGTCCGTGGTTAGCGGTCGTCGATGAGGCGCACCACTTGTTCGACTCACGCCACCGGCCGGCGTACGGGACGCTTGGCGCGTACTTGCGGGAGGCACTCGGCGGGCCACAGGTCCTCGCGCTCACGGCGACCGCGCGCGACGATGCGTTCCGGCACGTTACCGAGACGCTCGGGATCGAGCACTGGGTAATCGATCCGACCGTACGCGAAAATCTTCACGTCGTGGACGCTCGCGAGACCTCGGACAAGCTCGGTTACGTGCGCGATTCGCTGACGCAGGAAGGTAGGGCGATCGTTTACTGTAATTCGCGGGTCGAGGCGACGAAGTTGGCCGAGCGCTTGCGCGCGGCACTTGGCGATGTCGTCGCGTTCTACCATGCGGGGCTGGGACCGCGCGAACGAACGCAAGTCGAAGAACTGTTTCGGACCGGTGGCGTCCGCGCGATCGTGGCGACCTCCGCGTTCGGGGAAGGTGTCGACCTTCCGGACGTGCGCGACGTCTACTTGTATCACTTAAATTTTAGCTTTACTGAGTTCAACCAACAAGCCGGCCGCGCCGGTCGCGATGGCCTCGACGCTCGCATCCACCTGCTGTACGGACAGTCCGATCGGCGCATTAACGACTACATCATCGCGCGCGACGCACCGAATCTGGAGGTGCTACGCGAACTCTACCGTGGCATGCGGGACCTCGCCGGGCCTGAGGGGTTGCGCACGAACTACCAGGATATCGCGCGGACGCTCGGGATCGACGCCGCCGACGAGCGCACCGTCGGTGCGGCCGTGCAGATCTTTACGGAAGCGGGACTCGTATCGATCGCGAACGATGACGACGGTCATTGCATCCGTTTCATGCCGAAACCGGGCAAAGTCGATTTAACGCAGACGACGCGCTACGCCGAAGGTGAAGCCGAGCGCGAGAGCTTCGAGCGTTTCTGCGAGTTGGCGCTCGGCGCCGACGCGCTCACGCTCGAAGGAATCGTCAACCGTCCGATCTATCCCGATCGCATCGAGCGCGTGCGCTAAAACAATGACGATGTGGGAAAAGGTGTTGCGGCACCTGCAAGGCGACCTTGTCGCGATCGGCAACGGTGCGCTCGACCGCTTACCGGCGATCGTAGTTGCCATCGTCGTGCTCGCCGCCGCCGCGCTACTCGCGCGGACTGCTCGCCGATCGTTCGGCTTCCTCGCGACGCAAACCGTCGAGCGCGCTTCGCTGCGCTTGCTGATCGAACGCTTCACCGCGATCGGCATCTGGTTGGTCGGCGGATTGATCGCCGCCTTACTCGTCTTTCCCGGGCTGCGTCTGGGCGACGTGGTCGCGGCGCTCGGCCTGGGAACGGTCGCGGTCGGCTTCGCCTTTGCAGACGTATTCAAGAACTTCCTTGCCGGGACGATTCTGCTATTTAGCGAGCCGTTTTGCATCGGTGACGTCGTCCGCATTGCCGGCTACGAGGGGAGCGTCGAACACGTCGACATTCGCTCGACCCATATCCGGACACACGACGGCGAGCGCGTTCTCTTACCCAACGCGCTCGTCTTCTCGAGCCCCGTGCAGGTACGCACGGCCTTCGCGCTTCGGCGCACCGAGATCATTGTACGAATCCCATATGGAAGCGATCTTGCGCTTGCACGCGCGACCGTGCTGCGCGCCGCCGAGAAGGTGGCCGGAATCGCCGACGCGTCCTCGCCGAGCGTCGACGCTGCGGAATTTGACGAGAACGCGATCCTACTCGCGCTTCGCTACTGGACCGCTTCCACGGAGGTGGACGTTGTACGGGTGCGCGGCGAGGTGATTCTTGCGGTGGAAGCCGCGCTTAAAGCGGCGTCAGTTCGACCGGCCAAGTAACAACGCGATCGGGACGGCCGCTTCGAGGGCAGATTGTGTCCGCACTCCTTGAGCGCGCTGCAGGCGTAGCTGGCGAAATCGTGTCGGGCGCTGGGCGATCGCTCCGTTCGAGCGCGAGCGAGACGTCCCCCGAACGAATGTAGCGAACCATCGCCGTTCGCTCATCGGCCGCGACGCAAACTTTCGTTTCTCTCAGCGCTGGCCGGCTCGAGCGTGGGGATGACGCGGGGGTGCGAACGCGAATGCTCGAGCGATGCCTAGCACCAGTGCCGATCCCGCGCCGTTTCCCGCCTCGTTCCGGTTCGGGGTCGCCACTGCCGACCACCAGTGCGAGGCATATCTCGAGGGTCACGACGACGTCCGCGATCTGTGGGAGCGCCGACGCGGCGAGACTCCCCGCGGGCGAGCGACCGATTTCTGGAACCGCTACGCCGAAGACGTCGGGCTTGCGCGCGACCTCGGTTGCACGATGTTCCGCTTCTCGCTTGCCTGGGCTCGTCTCGAGCCGGATTCCGGCGCGTTCGACCAGGCGGCTTTCGCGCACTATCGCGAGCTGCTCGAGACGATCCGCGCGGCCGGCATGGAACCGATCGTCACCCTCCATCACTATACCTGGCCGATTTGGGTCGAGCGAGCGGGCGGAACGACCGGCGCGACGTTCGTGGAAAGTTACGTGCGCTACGCGAGCGAGTGCGCCCGCCGGCTAGGTAACCTCATCACGTATTGGGTCACGTTCAACGAGCCGACCCAACTCGTTTTCGGGTACGCGAAACCCTGGTGGGGCCGCGCCTACGCGATGCCGCCGGGACTCGCTGAGGGTGCGACGACCGAAGAGCAGATGACGCACGTGGCCGTTCTGATGCGCAACCTGTTCGTCGCGCACACACGCGCTCGCGCCGCGATCAAGGAGTGCAACCCCGGCTCGCGCGTCGGAACCAACCCGATGTTGCTTGGGCTGCCCGCGTGGTTGCAGCGTTTTGTCGATTGGCAAGCCACCCGCTTGCGCGGGCGGGATGATCTCGTCAAAGCCGGCAGGCGGTTCACGGAACGACGGCTACTCGAACATGGGGCGGTCGACGTCGCGGTCGCGCAACTCAGCGTAACGCCCGAGCGCGCCGACAGCGTCGCGTTTTCGGAGTCGTACCTCGAGAGCGCGCAGCGTCTTGTGATCCGTGTCGATGCCGCGCAGGCCGAAACTGCCGCGTACGCCGACCGTCGGATTGCGGTCGTCGAAACCTCGAGTTCGCAAGCGCTGCTCGCGCGCATCTTTCCGTGCGCAACGTCGATTCCCGTCGATGGGTATGCCGAGGCCCTGCGCGCACTCGACGACGGCGTGGCCGATGCCGTTGTGGCCGACGAGACGATCGTGCGTCGGCTCGCCGAGGGCGGCTCCTATCGTCTTCTCGACCCTTCGCTCGGAGCCGATCACTACGCCGCTGCGGTCGCGCTCGGAAACCGCGAACTGCTCGACGTGGTCGACGCCGCCGTACGTGCGTTCAAAGCGTCACCGAATTGGGAGCGCGCCTGGGCGACGAACTTTCCCGACGAAGCGGTACCCGCCGCGCCGCTACGCGGGAGCCGCTCGACGCTCGCCGATTTGCGAGGCCGGCCCGCGTCGCGCGTGCCGGAAGCCGGACAACCCTGGCCCGCGGCGCGCCTGGGCGGGGCGCTGGCGCGCATTCAGCGGCGCGGTTATCTCAACGTCGCGGTCCGCGAAGGGGTAGGAGGGATGGCGAGCTTCGATCCGCGCACGAAAACCTGGAGCGGCTTCGAAATCGACCTTGCGCGCTCGATCTCAACGGCGTTGTTCGGTTCGCCCGATCGCGTTCGCTTTCGTCCGGTGCAAACGGAAAGCCGGATTGGTGCCCTGCGCTCGGCAACCCGCGTGTTGGCCTCGCTGCAGCGCATCTACGGCGTGGTGACGACGATGCTAAACAGCAACTGGTGGCACCTGGGGATGGCCGGCCGCCTCTCAGCCGAGTTCTGTCCGCCGGAGTGCGTCGGGACGCAAGACTACGTCGGGCTCGACTACTACTGGGGCATCAGCGCGCTCGGTTTCCATCGGATCGCGCGTTTGATGGACGCCGCCGCGCAACGCTACTCGCAAGCTCCGGTTTGGCCGCGCGTGCTCTACGATGCGCTCCGCCGCTACGCGCGCATGTTTCCGGGGATGGAGGTTCTCGTCATCGAGAACGGTTGCGTCGACGTTGCCAGCGGCGTTGCCAAAGCCGACTACATCGCGCGACACGTTCTGGAAGTGCAGCGCGCCGTCGCCGACGGCGTCCCGGTGTCGGCTTACGTCTGTTGGAGCATCACCTCGAATCGAGAGTGGGGCCTCCCGCTCGGTGCCGACAGTGACTTCGGGCTCTATCACATCGACCTCGACAACGATCCGGCGTTGCGACGGGTTCCGACGGCGGCGGCGGCGACCTATCGCGAGATCATCGCACGACGCAGTGCGGCAGGCGTCGCCCCTCCTACCGAATTGCGAGGCTGATCAGGCGAGCGCGCGCGTCACCTTGCTCGCCCCGACCGCGTCGTAGAAAGCGTTGTCGGTCTCGCGAATCTGCGGCGCCCAGGCGTCGATTTGTCCCCGCGTCACTGGGAAGTGGACGGTCGGCCCGGCGGCGTCACTGTAGTTGGCACCGTCGAACGGGGCGAAACCGTCGCTCTCCCCGTGCGCGAGGACGGTTGCGGCGACCGCGTCTTTCGCGTCTTTCGCGTCCGCGCGGAGGCGCGTGGGCAAGCGTCCGTCGCTCGCGAGCGTATCGTAGAGCGCGAGCGCGGGACGGTCCGCGTGCCACGGCATCCGTTCTTTCGTGAACCGAACCATGCCGTCGATCGCCTTTGCATCTTCGCGAATGGCCGCGCGAACGGAGCGATTCGCGGCATCCTTTGCGATCTCGCCGTCCAGCGCCGCGACGCTGCCGCGTACGGCCGCCGTTTTGCTTGGGTCGAGGTCGATGACGTCGAACGCGGCCGCCGGACCGAACGTGCCCGCGCCGCCGGCGTCGTACTCGGTTCGCATCACGCGCCCGACGAGCGCATGTGCCATCCCATCGGGGTTGTCTTCGTGGTGGGCGATGTCGGCGGCGACGGTGGAGGGAACGCCTGGGGCGAGCATCGTTTCGGGCGAAGCCGCCAAGTACCGCACGCCGGCGCTCGAAAGCGCCGACGAGAATGCCAGCGTCGACATCAGGCACTGGTTGGCGACGACGCCGTCCACGGCGCGTTGGCGATCTTCGGGATGGTTGGCGGCATGGCGGGCGACGCCGTCGGCAATCGCGCCCGCGATGTCGTCCGCGCGCATGATGCCCTCGCCGTGGTCCGCCTGAAGGCCGCCGCCGTCGCCGCCGCCGTGGTCGACCAGATCCAACCAAGTCTCTTTGGCGTTCGAGCGCTCCGCGGCGTCCAGCGTCCCGGCAACGAAGGCGGCCAGGTTCGCGCGCGCCGACATATCGTGCGGCGACGACACGCGCGCGTCGCGCAAACGGCCGTCCGCTAAGGTGTACGATTCGGTCCGCAGCACCCCACGCGGTTCGAATCCCCGCCGCGCCGTCGTATCTTCGACGTTGAACTCAATTGCGCCGTCGTGGTCGCTGAGTGTTGCCGCTTGCGCGAGCGTCTGCGCCTGCACTTCGTCGAGGTTGTTGTCACCGTCGCGATAGATGCCGAATTCGAGCGCGCGCGCGCCCCGTTCTGCGTTGGCCGCACCGACCATGTTCGTCCCTCCCGAAGCGTTGTCGTATGTCTCTTTCTGCGACGAACGGCCCGATCGGCAAGAGGTGGGGGTGCTTTTGAGTCAAGAGGTTGCGCGACCCGCACGTGCCGAACGGGGCGGCCCCGCGAAAAAGGACGACCCGCATGACCCAGTCTATCTGCTTTCCCGCGCCTCGGAACTCGAACACGGGCTGGCGTGCGTCTACTTGTTTGCGGCGTATTCGCTCACGAGATGCCCGAGGAGGGCATCCTCGAGGGTGACGTCAGAAGGAGTTCGAGGCGCTCCGCGCGCGGGTCGGGTCCGCATTGCCGAGCGCGGCGGCCAAACACGGGCGGCGCGAAACGGAGCCGTTCGAGGTCGACTTCCGAACCGTCGGCGAGTTCTACCATAAAATCGAGACCGGCTTCAACGCGATCTCCGAGAAGCGGCTCTTCGTGGGTCCTGTGGAAGCGCAGGCGAGCGCGCGCTATCTCGATCTCGAGGGTCAGTTGGTCGCCGTGACCGACGGCGGCACACCCGGACGCCCACTTCGAAGTGTTCGATTCAATTCGGTTGGAGTGCGCGCGGCTCGCGACCGAAGCAAACGCACGCGGCGTAACGTTCAACACGGCCTTCGATACGATGTTGCTCATGCTGTTGCGCTTCTTTGCGCACGGCGGTGAGGGGGAAACGGAACTGCGGCTGCTGGCCCGTGGAACGCTGCGGATCATGGCCTCGGTCCTGCGACCGCTGGGCGAAGCGCTGACGAAGCTACGGGCGGGTTCCGCCTTTCCTACCAAAACGGCCGGCCCCGGCTTCGGGTACAACCGCAACGTTCATCTGCTGCCGCACAAGGACGCGGCCTGGGTGACCTTTCTCAAGCGCTTGTGGCAACTCCCCGCGCGGACCAGCGTGCTGGCGGCTTCGGGACGCGCTCCCAAAGAGATCGGCGAAGCCGCGGCGGCCCTGCAGTCCGTCGCCGAGCACTTGCAACCGCTCGTCGCTACGCACTTCGACGTCGCGTGCGTAATGCCGAGTCCTTCGAACGACGAGCGACCTTCGCTCGCGTGCGAACCGAACGGGCCGTATTTGGTCGCGAACCTCACCGCGATGAGCACTCGAAGGGTGAAACGCTCGGCGTCCGGCCGGCACTCGCGCTCTGCCGCTGCGGCTCGGCAATCAAGCCGTACTGCGACGGCACGCACGCGCGCAAGGCTTTTCGAGCGAAAAGAGTCCGGAGCGCACACCGGATCGGCTCGACACCTACGTCGGCAAAGAGATCACCGTCTACGACAACCGCGGAACGTGTTGCCACTCCGGTAACTGCACGGATCATTTGGCGAGCGTCTTTCACGCGAACGGCGAGCCGTTCGTCGACGTCGCCGGTGCGCCGGCCGAAGCCATCGTCGCGATCGTGCGGGCCTGTCCGTCCGGCGCGCTTGGCTACGCGCGGAACGGGATGCCCTACGCCGGCGAAGACCGTGCGCCCGAGACGCTCGAACACTTTGCACTGTGCCGTTGCGGTCACTCGAAGGACAAACCGTTCTGCGACGGCTCGCACTGGTACGCGAAGTTCCAAGACGACGACAACCCAGAGGGTGGGAGTGGGAGCGGCGCCTAAACTTGGGGCGTACCCGCGCCGGGACAGTCGGGTAACGTCGTCCAACCGTCGTGACCCGTGTACTTGATCGCGATCGCCGTCTCGGGCTTTTGTTGGGCGGCGAGATCGTAGCCCGGCGGGGGCGTCTGCATCGCGGCCGGTGCGTCGGGTTCGTCGCGAATGTTTTGATCCGACCACGGATTGGCGGCCTCGCTCGCGTAGATCCAGGGCCAGTGGAGATCGTCTTGTACGATGCGCCCGTCGCGCAGCGGGATGATGATGCGCACGTCTTCGTAAAATTTGCCGTCGCGATAGTGGTTGCGCAAGCCGAAGAACAGTGGGTGTCCGCACGGGCTCGAGGGTGAGCCCAGGCCGGTTCCAGCGGCGTTGCCACCCCGTCCGTCGGTAGCGCCGTTCCCGGCCTCTCCGCCGTTGCCCGCGCCCGGGCCCGCTCCCGCTCCGATGCCGCCTCCGGCTACGCCCGCCGCTTTGCCCGCCTGGCGGCTGCTCGCAGCGCGGATCGGCGCCGGCGTTATCAAGGCGAGTTCCTTAGGCCGCCTGACGACGATCGGCCGGTCGGCATGTGGCGCGGCCGCACCGCCGTGCCGCTTGCGCTTGGGAGCGGCGAGCTTCGGTGCCGCGGCGACCCGAACGACCCTGGGCGAGTGGCTCGCACGCGCGGGAGGGGTCGGAGGCGGGGTCGCGCGCGGCGTCGGGACCGCGGTCGGGCGGGGCGTGGGCTTCGGGGTCGGCCGCGGGCGACGCACCATCGAAAACCGCTCGGCGATAATGCGCGGGGTGGGTTCGGGCTTCGCGGCCGGACTCGGCACGAAGCCCGCGAGCACCTCGTGAAACGCGATCGCGAGTCCGAACGCGAGCGTCATGCGGCGCCGAAAGCCGCGGTCCGCCACGTCGCTCATGCGTCGCCGGCGAGCCGGCGTAAAAGCCACCCGCGCCGCGTGCGGATGGCTTTCGTTGCTTGGTGGCGGTTTGAACTGCGCCCGGTGCTACGAGGGTTGGACACCGTACGTGCGGACGTACCAGTCGTGGAATTGCTGGTCGGTCGGATAGTAGCCATATTTATGATAGAAGTACGCACGATAGGATGCCTGACGGCGGGCTTGCTCCTTGCGTTCGTTCTGCTTGATGCGCTTTTTGTGGTTGTAGTTCGTAATCCCGATGGCCGCGGCCGCGCCGATTCCGATCAGGATATTGCGGGTACTGGCCGCGGGGTCGGCGAGGGCCGGGCCGGCGAGCGGTCCCGCGGCGATCGCTCCGGCGAGCGCGCCGGTAAGAAGCAGTTTGTTCATGTTGCGCCTTTCTTCCCGAGGAAAGGTCCCTCCGAACCTGGTGCGGCCAGGGGCCTCCCATCGATCTCTTTGCTCCTCTAACGCGTTGCCCCATCGAGCGGGTTCCTATCCATTGGGCCTTAATGGGGATTCGTGCGTGGGGGACCGAACGGGCGAACGTCTCCTTTCTCGCACCCGGAGGATAGCGCGCTGCACGTCGATTCCCTCATCCGCACGGTCCCCGACTTCCCCTTGCCCGGCATCCTGTTCCGCGACATCACGCCGTTGCTCAAGGATCCCGCCGGATTCAAAGCGGCCGTCGATCTCTTCGTCGAGCGCTTTCGCGACGAAGAAATCGAGTGTGTCGTCGGCATAGAGGCGCGCGGCTACATCTTCGGCGCGCCGCTCGCGTACGCGCTCGGTGTGGGCTTCGTCCCGGTTCGCAAGCCGGGGAAGTTGCCGGCGAAAACGCTCAGCGAGGAGTACGCGCTCGAGTACGGGACCAACACGCTCGAAATCCACGAAGATGCGGTCGGGCGGAACAAACGCGTGCTGGTCGTCGACGATCTGCTCGCGACCGGGGGGACGGCCGCCGCGACGGGCCGCCTGTTGGAGCGTCTGGGAGCGCGCGTCGTCGGCTACGCATTCCTGATCGAACTCGCCTTTCTCGAGGGCCGCAAAGCGGTCGCCGGGGCCCCCGTGACGTCCTTCATCGTCTACTGAGGGCGCGCAACGTTTGCCCCTGAGGGCCGAATTGTGGCAAGATGGGGCATAGTGTGCTGGATCATCGAGCGATGACGATCGACGAGCTGGTCGCGAAAGTGCGACTGTACGACCCACTGCTCGACGATGGCTTCCTTCGTCGCGTCTACGAAGTCGCCGAAGGGGCTCATGAAGGCCAGCACCGGGCCTCGGGCGAGTCGTACATCGAACACCCGCTCTCGGTCGCCAAGATCTTGGCCGAAATGGAGATGGACCGCGAGACGATCGCGGCGGCGATTCTGCACGACGTGGTCGAGGATACCACGATTACCAGCGACGAGGTGGCCGGCTATTTCGGCTCCGAGATCGCGCAACTCGTCGAGGGCGTCACCAAGCTTACTCGCATCCCGTACCAATCCAAGGAAGACGCCCAAGTCGAGAACTTGCGCAAGATGTTCATGGCGATGGCCAAAGACATCCGCGTCATCATCATCAAGCTCGCCGACCGCCTGCACAACATGCGTACCTTGGCAAGTTTGCCGGCCTCGAAGCAGCAGGCGATCGCGCGCGAGACGATCGAGATTTACGCTCCCATCGCGCACCGGTTAGGAATCTGGAAGATCAAGTGGGATCTGGAAGATCTCGCGCTTCGATACCTGGACGAGGAGGCGTACCGAGACATCGCCGAGCGCGTCGCCAAGAAACGAACCGAGCGCGAAGATGCGGTGAGTCGCGTCGTTGCCGAACTGCGCGAGCAGTTCTCGAAACTCGGCATCGACGCGGAGGTGACCGGGCGCCCAAAACACTTCTACTCGATCTATTCGAAGATGAAGAAGGGCCGAGATTTTTCGACGATCTACGATCTCACCGCCGTGCGCGTGATCGTCGAATCGGTCAAGGACTGCTACGCCACCTTAGGCATCGTGCATTCGGTTTGGAAACCGATTCCGGGCCGCTTCAAAGACTACATCGCAATGCCCAAACCGAACATGTACCAGTCGCTGCATACGACCGTTGTCGGTCCGGGCGGCGACCCGTTAGAAATACAGATTCGAACGGTCGCGATGCATCGCACGAGCGAGTACGGTATCGCGGCGCATTGGCGCTACAAAGAAGGTGGCAAGCTCGACGAGTTTGAGAACAAGCTCACCTGGCTTCGCTCGCTGCTCGAATGGCAGAACGACATGCGCGATTCGCGCGCCTTCATGGAAAACCTCAAACTCGACCTATTTGACAATCAGGTGTTCATCTTCTCTCCGCGCGGTGACGTGTTCTCGCTGCCGGCGGCTTCGACCCCGCTCGACTTTGCCTACCAGGTGCATACCGATGTCGGACACCATTGCGTCGGCGCCAAGGTGAACGGTAAGATCGTCCCGCTCGACTACCAGTTGCACAACGGCGACATCTGTGAAGTGCTACTCAACAAGAGTTCGCGGCCTTCACTGGACTGGCTAGCCTTGGTTCGCACCTCGGGCGCCAAGCACAAGATCAAACAGTGGTTCCGCAAAGAACGCAAGGAAGAGAACGTCCTCGCCGGTCAGGAAGCGGTCGAGAGCGAACTCGCGCGTCACCACATGCGGGTCGATCTGGCTCGCGGCGAACTCATCGAGAGAATCGCCAAGCGCATGAACTATCCGAACGCGACCACGCTCTTCGCCGCGATTGGTTTTGGCGACGCGTCCGTGGTATCGACCGTCGCCCGAATGCGCGATGAACTGAAGTCGAATAACGTCGTCGAGCTGGCCGAAATGAAGCGGACGACCGCTCCGGCGAGGCGCGTTTCGCGAAACGCGAGCGGCGTGCGCATAGCCGGCGTCGATGACGTTTTGGTCCGGCTCTCGAAGTGTTGCAGTCCCGTCCCCGGGGACCCGATCATGGGCTACGTAACGATCGGCAAGGGCGTGTCCGTGCACCGCGGGGACTGTCCGAACGTGGGATATATGAACGCGCTTCCGGAGCGCATCTTACAGGCCAGCTGGGCCGGCATGGACGAGGTGAAACACGCCGTCGAGGTCGAACTGGAAGCCGTCGATCGCCCGGGTTTGTTGCAGGACGTGATGGGCGTGTGCTCCGAGTACAAGACGACCGCTTCGTCGGTGACCGCTCGCGTGAAGCGCGACAAGGTCGCCATTATCAGCTTGACGCTGCAGATCAGTAACGTCGACCATCTGCAAAAAGTGATCGAGAAGCTACGCGGTCTGCGCGACGTTCGGAGCGTCTGGCGCGTGACAAAGCGCGAAGCGCGGGCGAGCGGTTGAACGCCTAACGGCCGGTCGCTGTGCTCGCCGGGCGCTGGAACGCTTACGGTTGTTTGGTGAAGTCCGCTGGAACCGAGAACGCGGCGTCGTCGGGCGAGACGGAACGGACGTTTCCGCGCTCGCTCAGGAACGAGACGGTCGCAGCCGAAGACCGTTCGCCCTTGAACGTGTTCGCTTCGAACATCGCTAGCCTTCCGATCGGCAAGGCCGGTCCGGTGTGCGTCATCGAGAAGCGCTTCTCCTTACCCACCATTGCCATCGCTTCGGCGAGGCGCGCAAAGCCGGCCGCAGCCGGAACCGTTTGCTGCGCGGGTTCGCGTGCGCCGAAACGGTCGCACTCCGGATGGGGCTGCGCGTAGGAAGAATAGTACGCGAGTAAGGTTCCCTCCGAGCTTTGCGTTTCGCCCGACGGCTTGGTCGTCGTTATCTTGGTGAGCGAGCGGTAGCCGTCAGTCTGCGTGCCGCCCACTTCCTTACGCCCGAGTGCGGTCGTTTTCAAAGCGATCGCGACCTTGGTGCCGTCGTCGGTGGCTTCGGGCTCGGGTTCTCCATGAGTCGCCACGGGTTGGCTCGTGGCGTGCGCATCCAGGGACTCAATGCGGTACGTCTTTTTACGCATGTCGAGCGTGGTGACCGTCCGCGCCACGCAGTCCACGATGGTCGCCTTACCATAGGAGACCGAGTCCGTGCGCTCTTTCGAGCCGGCGACATAGTGCTTCTCGGCCATTCCCGTCTGCATCATTTGCATTGTGGACTTGCCGGCCGCCACGGCGGCTTTCATTTTGCCAAAGAATCCGCCGCCGCCGCTGTCGGAAGGAACGTCGACGGCCGCAGCCTTGGCATAGTCGGCATCGAAGGGGCCCGGCTCGACCGAGCCGGCGTCGGCGCTCTGGACGAGCTTTGTGACCGAATCCCAGGCCAGGCCCGAGGAAGCCGCGGTCGCGCCCCCAAGCGGAGCAAGAGCCAAGGCGGTGACGGCAAGCGCCGCCCCGAGCATAGGAAGCGTTCGTTGCACGAGCATGTCTCCTAAAAATCTGATGAGAATCCGTTCTCGTTATCATGCTCGCTGGCCGCTCGCACGTCAAGCCGTAACCCGAACCCGGTCCCGGTCCCGGTGACGTCCGGCGCTTAGGTGGCCACCGTCTCCCCCTGGAGGGCGGGCGACCGCCATGGTTCGAGGGCCGCTTCGGGTCTCGGCCGGTGCTCGATGTGGTCCGCCATCCACAGGTAGAGCGTCGGAATGACGACCAGCGAGAGCAGCGTCGAACAGAGCAATCCGCCGATTACGACGGTCCCCAGCGGAGCCTGGGTCGAACTTCCGGCCTCGAGACCAAGCGCCAGCGGGGTCATCCCGCCAACCGTCGCGAGCGTGGTCATCAGGATGGGACGCAGCCGCAGCGGCGCGGCCTCGAGCAGGGCTTCGCGCGCGCCGCGGCCCTGGCGGCGCAACTGGTTGGTAAACTCGACGACCAGAATCGCATTTTTGACGACGATGCCGACCAGCATCAAGACACCGATGAACGCGGTCAGACCGAACGCGCGGTGGGTGAGTGCCAGCGCCAGGACGACCCCGGCCAGCGATAAGGGCACGGCGGCCATGATCGCGAGCGGGTGCAGCATCGATTCAAATTGGGCCACCAATAGCATGTAGATCAACAAAATCGCCAGGAGCACGATCAACCCTAAGCTCCCGAACGTGCTGTTCTGCTGCTCGACGCCGGGGCCGAACTCCCAGTGATAGCCCGCCGGCATGGCGACGCGATTCATCGCGACCGCCGCAGCGCTCGTTATGTCACCCAACGCGCCGCCGTTGAGGCCGGCGGTGATCTCGAGTTCGCGCTGTTTGTTCATGCGGGTCGCTTGGGAGGGGCCGCTTCCCACCGTCACGTTGGCTACGCTTGAAAGTGGAATCGTTCCAAGACTATACGTCTGGCCCGCCGTCGCGGTCGAGCTGGAGATCAACGATGCGGATCCGTTGGCATTCGTCGGGACGGAGAGGGCGAGGCCGGCGATCGAACCGTACGAGCGGCGCTCGTTCGGTGGCAGTTGTACGATGATCGGCACCTGCGTGCCGTTCACTTGCATGTATGAAGCAATCGATCCACTCGTCGCCGTATCGATGGCTTGTGAGATCTGCGTTGCCGACAACCCGAGAGCCGCAGCGCGGGTGCGATCGATGGTCACGTTGAGCTGCGGCTGGGCTTGCGTGACGTTCGTATCGGGTCGGGTGATGCCGGGAATCTCGGCGAGATTCGGGAGCGCTTGATGCGCGAGCCGGTCGAGGGTCGCCAAGTCCGGACCGTAAATCATGATGGAGAGTTCGTCCTGACCCTGGGAGAGGATGCGCGAGACGATGTCGCTGGTGCGCCCGAACACCGCGAGCCCCGGAATCGGTGCGCCGACCAGTCGCCGGTACTGCGCGCGCCGTTCAGGTGACGCTGCGCCTCCACCGCTGCGTGCCCGCTGACCGCTCAGGCCCGCCTGCCACATCGCCACGAACTGCCCGGCTTCGGCGCTGCTCGTTCCGGGCCGCAAGGTGACTTGAACTTGGGATTGGTTGGTTACCTGGCGCGCGTTGCCGCCGCCACCCGCCGAACCGACCGACGAACCCACTTCGATAACGCGTTTGTCGCCCCGGAGGCGGTTTTCGACGTCTTTGGTGACCGCGTCGGTAACGTTCAAGGCCGTACCGCTCGGGGTGCGCAGCGTGAAGCTCGCGAATCGCGAGTTAGTCGCCGGGAACATCTCGGTCGCGACGATCCCGGTCTTCAGCGCGAGCAGCGTGACCAAAAAGATCGACGCGGCGGTCGCGAACACAGGGATAGGATGGTCGAGCGACCATGTCAGAAGCCGTTTGTAGCGCCGCGCGACGGCGTCGTAGCCGCGGTCGAAGCCGGCGCTGAAGCGGGCGTACGGACCCTTTGGCAAGCCGTTCGTCTGCGGCCGATTCTTCGACCACAGGCGCGTCGAGAGCATCGGGACGGTAGTCACGGCGACGAGCAACGAGATACCCACGGCGACCATCACCATGACCGCAAACGGCGTGAACAGCAAACCTTGCAGCCCCGGAATAAGCAGCAGCGGCACGAACACCGTGATGACCGTGATCGAAGAGGCGAGAACCGCGCTAAAGATTTGCGTGACCGCCAGTTGTGCGGCCTCGACGATCCCCTCGCCGCGGACGTAGTACCGATAGATATTCTCGATGACCACGATCGCGTCGTCGACGATTAGCCCGACGGCAAGCGCGAGTCCTCCGAGGGTCATGGTGTTGAGCGAGTAGCCCAACAGGTAGGCCGCAAACAGCGTTCCCAACACGGAAATGGGTAGCGATACCGCGACGATCATCGTGGAGCGCCACGAGTGCAGGAAGAGCAGGATTACCAGCACGGCCAGCACGGCGCCGTAGATCGCTGTGTGTTCCAGCGCGTTGATCGCGTCGATAATGAACCCGCGCTGGTCGAAGAGGACCCCGATTTTCATGGAGGGATAACGCTGCTCGATCGTCGCGATCTTCTTGTAAATTTCGTTCGCAGTTCCGACGACGTTCGCGTCCGGCTGGGCCGTGATCGAAAGGCTGATCGCCGGCTTGCCATCGAGGCGCGTGAAGGTCCGTTGCTCCGAGATGGAGTCGGTCACGTGCGCGACGTCGCGAACGTAGACCGGCGCCCCGTTCTTCGTCGTGACGATCGTATTCGCGATTTCTTGCTCGTTCTGATACAGGGCGTTCGTCTGAATCTGATACTCGTTCTGCGAGATCTGGACCACTCCGGCGGGGAGATTGACGTTTTCGGCCTGGATCCGTGCGACGATTTGATCCGCGGTCAAACCGTAGCCGGCGAGGGCGCCGGCATTGGGCTCGACCATGATGGCGCGCGTTTGACTGGCGTTGACGCTCACCGAGCCCACGCCGCTGACCGCGGAAAATTCGTCGGCCAAGTGGTTCGTGAACAGATCGTTCAAATCGCGTTGCGAGAGCGACGGATCGGTAACATAGGCCGTGATGACGGGGAGGGAGTTCGGGTCGAACTTGTTGATTTGCGGCGCTTGCAGGGTCGGATCGTTCGGCAACTGCCCGCGGATTCGATCGACTTGCTCCTGCACGTCGACGGCTGCCGTATCGATGTTCACGCCGTAGTGAAACTGGGCCCGCACGCGGCTGGACCCCTCGGAACTCGTCGATTCGATCGTGTCGATCCCCGGAACGCGGCTCACGGCGTTCTCGACGGGACGCGTCACCAGCGTCTCGATCGATTCCGGGGCGACGTTCGGGTAGGTGACGTTGACCGAAATGACCGGCGGGGAGAAGCTGGGCAACAAGGCGATCGGCAGCCGGGGGATGGAGAAGATGCCGAGCACCACGATCGCCGTGGCCATCATTGCGACGGCATGGCGGCGCGTCACCGCGAAACGGGCGATCGGGTTGACGTGGCGGGGGCGGTCGTTGGGCAAGAAGCGCGCTCTCCGTTAGCGTTAAGGTCGTGTTCCGGGTCTTATAGGGTGACATCCCTGCGAGCTCTTCTCCGAGCGCCGTGCCCTCGAACCTACCGCTCGCACCTGAAGTTTTTCGGAAAATGGGTCTTCCTGATAGTGAGCAGGATGTGAACGACCCGTTGCGCGCGCCGAGGGTACTTGGTGGTGGGTGCCCTGCGAAGCGGTCGCGTCCACTGTGCCACCCGGCTGGCACTCGAGGGTGATAGCGTTGGCCGATGAAGCGGATCGAAAGCGAGCCGCGCCCGCGTTGGCGGACAACGAAGCTAGACATCGGTTCGGCGGGCGTGATACCATTGATGGGTTTCCCGGGCCTCGGCTCGGGGATCGCTCGTGCAGGAACCTCCTGCACGCCACCCGCTGCTCCCCCGCCCACATGCTTTAGTGTACCGAGGGGGCCGTTCGCCGAAATTGTTCGGCGACGTCCGAAGAGGGAACGACATGACGACCGATTACGAAGTGACCTATATTATCCGTCCGAGCCTCGAAGAGGCCGACGTCGATGCCCGCGTCGCCGCGCTTGCCGAGTCGTTGAAAAACGGTGGCGGCGAAGTCGGCGAGATCGAGAAGATGGGTAAACGGCGCCTGGCGTACGAAATCGACGACGTTCGCGAGGGGTACTATGTCGTGATGAAGTTCAAGAGCGATGCCGCCCAAGCCAAGGAGCTCGAGCGTCAGATGCGCCTTAACGAAGACGTGATGCGCGCGCTGCTCATTCGACTCGATCAGTAAGCCGGGGAGGCAACATCATGGCCGGTAGCTACAACCATATCACGCTTGTCGGGCGCCTGACCCGCGACCCCGAGATCCGCTACGTCCAAAGCGGCTCGGCAGTCACCTCGTTTGCGATCGCCGTCAACCGTCGCACCAAGCAGGGCGAAGAGGCGATGTTCGTCGACATCGTTGCCTGGGACAGCGGGAACCGCAAGCTCGCGGAAGTGTGCAACACCTATCTTAAGAAGGGCATGACCGTCCTCATCGACGGACGCCTCGCGATTCGCTCCTACGAAACGAAAGAGGGCGAGAAGCGCAAAGTGACCGAGGTCGTCGCGAACGACATGCAGATGCTCGACAGCAAGGGCAGCAGTTACGGTGGCGACGGCGGTGGCGGCGGCTACGCCCGGGGCACGTCTCCCAATCACGGCGATGAGGGCGCGGCCTCCGGGGGCGCTCAAGACGCCGAGGACGAAGTCCCCTTTTAGCAAGTTGCGCGGCCCAAGCCGCGACGAAATCCGCGCCTCGGTGCGGTCGTGACGCCTCGGCGTCACGTGTGTAGGGTCGTCGTCTCCACGGCGACCGCTTTCCACCTACATCCATAGAAGGAACTCGAATGGCAGCCTCAACCAAGAAACGATCGGCCAAGAAAGAACGCCGTCCGAAGCGCAAAGTCTGTAACTTCTGCGTCGAAAAGCTCCACGACATCAACTATAAGGACGCGACGCGGTTGCGCAAGTTCGTCTCGGAGCGTGGCAAGATTCTCCCTCGGCGCATCTCGGGGAACTGCGCGAAGCACCAGCGCTCGCTGACGGTCGCCGTCAAGCGTGCGCGCGTGATCGCGTTCCTACCCTTCGTGGCGGACTAGCGCCATGAAGGTCATTCTTCTTTCGGATGTCAAGGCGCTCGGCGTGACCGGCGCGGTGGTCGAGGTGGCCGATGGATACGCTCGCAACTACCTGCTACCTAAAGGAATCGCCGCGCAAGCCTCAAGCGGGGCGATTGCGCTCCTCGAGCAGCAGCGCCGAGCGAAGTCGCGTCGCGAAGCCGAAGCTCGCGCCGATGCCGAGAACCTCGCCAAGCAGCTCGAGGAGACGGTCCTAACCGTCGATGCCAAAGCCGGCGGAAACGGCCGCCTCTTTGGGACAGTGACGAACGCTCAGGTCTCGGACGCAATCTCGACCGCGCTCGGCATTACGATCGATCGTCACAAGATCGAAGTTCCCGACAACATCAAGTCGCTGGGAAGCTATCCGATCGAAATTCATCTCGCGAAGAATATTACGGCCAAGGCGACGATCAAGGTCACCCCGGCCGCGTAACTTCCTTGTCCAGCGCCGTCGATCAGGCCTACGTTGCGCGGTTCCGGCGAAAGCACGGCGGTGACGACGCGGTTCGTCGTTACGTGGACGCGTTGTACGAGGTCCTCGCGGCGTCACTCGGTGCGGACAAAATGGTGCTCCGCGCCGGCAAGCTCAACGCGTTGAAGCTCATGCGTTCGGCGCAGCTACCCGAACGCATCCTCGCCTTGCAGCGTCTCGTCTTTGAGGACCCGACGCTCGATCGGCTGCCGGCCATCGGCAAGCATCGCGAGGCGATCGCCGAGATCGAGGACGCGCTCGCAGATCTGATCGCGCAACGCAACGTCGAAGAGTCCATCGAGCGAAAGATCAATCTGAAGATGGCGCAACGCCATCACGAGTACTTGAGCGACCTCAAGCGCGAAGCGCTCAAGGAAGACGGTGGTCCCGAAACGCCCGCGACCCAGAAAAAGCTCGAGGACATCGAGCGGCTTGACGGCCGGCGTCTGGGAGCCTCTGCGCTCCAACTCCTGCGTCCGTCATCGCTCGAACATGTCGTCGGGCAGGAAATCGCGATCCGTTCGTTGCTCGCAAAAATTTCTTCACCCTATCCGCAGCACGTCATTCTGTACGGCCCGCCGGGCGTTGGGAAGACGACCGTGGCTCGGCTGGCGCTCGACGTGGCGAAGCGGCGCGGGTACACGCCGTTCGCGGCCGACGCGCCGTTCGTCGAAGCCGGCGGCTCAACGCTTCGCTGGGATCCGCGCGAAACCACGAATCCGCTCTTGGGGAGCGTTCACGATCCGATCTATCAGGGCAGTCGCCGGGATCTCGCGGAGGGCGGAATCCCCGAACCCAAACTCGGGCTCGTCTCGAAGGCACACGGCGGCGTGCTCTTCATCGACGAGATCGGCGAGATGGATCCGCTGCTTCAGAACAAGCTGCTCAAAGTGCTCGAGGACAAGCGCGTGACGTTCGAATCGTCGTACTATGACGAGCACGATCCCGCCGTTCCAGCCTACATCCGCAAGCTCTTTGCGGACGGCGCGCCGGCCGATTTCATCCTGATCGGCGCGACCACGCGCGAGCCCGATGACATCGATCCGGCGATTCGTTCGCGCTGCGCCGAGGTGTATTTCGACCCGCTCTCGGAACCGCAGATTCGGGAAATCGTCGCGGGAGCCGCGAAACGTTTGGGCGTCCGTGTCTCCCGGCCCGTAGCGGATGCGATCGCCTCGTACACGATCGAAGGGCGGCGCGCCGTAGCCCTCTTGGCCGATGCGTACGGACACGCACTATACCGGATCCGGGGGACCGGTAAACCCCCAACCAAGCCGGTTGCGGTGACGATTTCAGATGCCGACGTAGAGACGGTCGTGCGCAGCGGACGGCTCGTTCAGCACACGCCGGTTCGCGCGCGCAAGCGACGGGAGGTGGGTAAGGCGTTCGGCCTTGGGGTCGCCCAGCACGTCGGTTCGTTGATCGAGATCGAGGCGCTCGCGTTCCCGGCCAACGACCACCACAAAGGCGGCGTTCGCTTTAATGAAACCGCCGGGTCGATGGCGCGTGACAGCGTTTTCAACGCAACGTCGGTGATCCGCGCGCTCGCCGGCATCGATCCGCTCGATTTCGACCTGCACGTGAACGTGATCGGCGGCGGGAACATCGACGGACCCTCGGCCGGGCTTGCGATCTTTTTGGCGCTCTATTCGGCTTTGACGAAGCGCGCGCTCCCGCAGGACCTCGCGGTCACCGGCGAACTTTCGATCGGGGGCAAAGTCCGCCCGGTCGGCGGGATTCCGGAGAAGCTTTACGCGGCCCGGCAAGCCGGGATGAGCCGCGTTCTCGTGCCGCGCGAAAACGCACGCGAGGTCGTCAACGTTGCGGGGCTCGAAATCGTCCCGATTGCGAACGTCGAGGACGCGTTGGAGGTCGTTGCGCTGCGGCAGGTTGCTCGCGCGCGGACGGCGCGCTAGTGGCTACAACGGCAGCGCCGCCCACCATCGAGCGCTTTCCGCCCAACAATCTCGAAGCGGAGATGGCGGTTATCGGTTCGATCCTAGTCGATCGCGAGATGATGGCGACAATCGCGGAAATCGTCGCGCCGAACGACTTCTACTCGCTCCACCACGAGGCCATTTACGGTGCGTTGCTGGCGCTCTACGAGCGTGGCGAGCCCCTCGACAAGATCACGCTCGCCGAGGAACTCGGACGGCGTGGAAAGCTCGAGCAGATCGGCGGAATTGCACGGCTGAGCGCGTTGATGGAGACCGTTCCGACCGCTGCCTCGGCCGAGTACTACGCACGCATCGTGCGCGAGAAGGCGGCGCTGCGCGGGCTCATTCACGCCGGGACGCAGATCACGCAGATCGGGTACGAAGCGCAAGACGATGTCGACGGCGCGCTCGATCGCTCCGAACAGATCGTCTACGAGATCGGTCGTCGGCAGCGACACGGCGATTTTACGCCGCTTACGGGCTTGCTCAAGGCAACGTTCGAGCAGATCGACAAGCAGTACCACAACCGCGGCAATAAAACGGGGATGACCTCCGGCTTCCGCGACATCGACGACTTTACGGCCGGCTTTCAACCAGGCAACTTCATCATCGTCGCCGCGCGCCCAGCGATGGGCAAGACCAGCATGGCGCTTGCGATGGCGGCGGCCGCCGCCAAAGAAGAGAATCGACCGATCGCGATTTTCTCGCTGGAAATGACCAACGAAGAAATCGTTTCGCGTTTGCTCTGTTCCGAAGCACGTATTAATGCGCAGAACTTGCGGCGAGGTGCGATCGCCGATCATGAATGGGAGAAAATCTCTGACGGTATGGGGATACTCTCACAGGTTCCCATCTTCGTCGACGACTCCGGTTCGCTAACCGTTACGGAAGTGCGCAGCCGCTGTCGGCGCTTGCAGTCGGCCGAGGGGCTGGCGGCAGTTTTTATCGACTACTTGCAGCTCCTGCGCCCTTCGACTTCGGCGAAGAACCAAAATCGCAACGAAGAACTCTCGGAGATCTGCCGCATCCTCAAGGCGACGGCCAAGGATTTACAAATTCCGATCATCGCGCTGGCCCAGCTGAATCGAGCCGTCGAGACGCGCAACGACAAGCGGCCGATGCTCTCGGATCTACGTGACTCCGGCGCGCTCGAGCAAGAGGCGGACATGGTCGCGTTTCTGTATCGGGATTCATACTACAATCCGGAAAGCGCCCCCGAGCCCGACCTCACGGAGTTCATCATATCCAAGCAGCGTAACGGTCCAACGGGGACGGTCAAGTTGCGCTTCATCAAGGAACACACGCTGTTCGTGCCCTACGGCGACGCGACGCACTTCAGCGCCCCGTAAAGCGGCGGCGAGATTTAGCCCCGCCGGTGCTCGGCCGGCGCACCGATGCCCGACCGCAGATATTCGCGCGAGAGCGCTACGTACTCGGGCGAACCGTGATCGACCCATTCGAAGGCGCGGCCCTCGAGTTTTCGCTTGACGATGGCCGGTGCGCCCGCAACGAGCGATTCGGGTGGAATCGTGGCGTTGGCCGCGACCACGCTCCCGGCGGCGACGAGCGAGCGCCGGCCGACCCGCGCGCCGTTGAGGACCACCGCATTGGTGCCGATCAGCGCACCGTCTTCGATGACGCAGTCTTCCATGGAGGCGCAGTGACCGATCGTCACGCCCTCGCCGATCGACGTTTCGTGCCCCGCGCTGACGTGGATCACGGCGTTGTCCTGAACGTTGCTGCGCGCCCCGATGCGAATCGGGCCGTTGTCCGCTCGGATGACGGCGCCAAACCAGACGCTGGCCTCTTCACCGATCTCGACATCGCCGATCAAGACGGCGTTCGGCGCGACGAAGGCGCTCGCGGCGACTTTTGGCGATTTATGGTTGAGTTCGATGAACATCGGCCACCCCCGGCGAAACGTGCAAACGTGGCGGTTCTGGACGTCGTGCGGAGACCCTCGTGAGCGAACATCGTCATCAAACCCCGCTACGCGGCGTGCGGGTCGTGCCGCGCCCCACCGCCGGCAACCCAGGCTACACCGACGTGAACTACGCGTACGCGGGGCGCATCGGGCACATCCACGAGGTCGTGACGATCGGTGGGCGTGAGTTGGCGAAGGTCGGCTTCGACGACAAGAAAATCGTGTACTACCTGTTGGCAGACCTAGAACAGATGCCGGCTGCCAAACGTGGGACGTTTCACGACGAGCCGACGCTATAAGGCCGTATCGCTCGCGCGTCGCTGACTACCCCTAACGCGCTAGAAATCCTTGGCCGGTTCGGCCGGAAACCTGATGGCACGCGTCGCGACGAACGCGGGTCGCGCGTGCGACAGAACGAAGGCGGACACGTCGTACGCTTCTTGCGCTGAGAGCGTGTTCGGTGGGGCGCCGTACGGCATATTGTAGCGAACGAAGGCCGCCATCGTACCAAGCCGGTGCATTCCAGCGCCGTCGTTGAACGACTTCGGACCCCATAAGGGCGGAAACGTTCCTTGGCCTGCGCCATCGGGAGCATGGCACGAGGAGCATCTCGTTTGATAGAGTGACCGCCCCTTTGCCGCGTTTGGTGGGCTCGTTGACTTGACCGCGATGAGGTCCTGATCGGGAAAGCCGCGCCCGACTTTTGCGCCGCGTGACAGGAATGCGATATAGGCGACCAAGGCGATCATCTCTCGGCTGTTGTACGCCGGCGGTCGGCCGTTCATGCTGTAGAGGAAGCATTCGGCGAGGCGATCCTGGAGCGCGATGAAACGGTGCGAGCGATCGTTCCACTGGGGAAATTTCGCGTACACGCCAAGCAGCGAACCGCCGTGCGCTTTGCGACCGGCGTCGAGGTGACAGGCATCGCATGACATTCCAACCCTTACATATGCCGCCATGAGCGCGGGCGTCTTGGTCACGATGTCGCGACCGTACGCGATCAGGCGGCCGCCATCGCCCGGCGGAAACGTCGCGCGAGCGTTCACCGCAGCGTCGGCGGCGGCTCCGCCGGAAGCGCGTCGCGACGGGCCACACGAAACCGTGGAGCACGCGACCGCGAGAACGACCGCAAGCAGAGTTGCGGACGTTAAGGGCAAACGAACGGTCGCGTTGCGGGTCATGAATCCTCTCCCTCGCGCGTCGTGCGGACGCGCTCAGACGAATGTCAGCTTGGAAGCCAGCACCCAAATGCTTATGGTGCCCACCGCTGTTAGGTTCCCACTTCTTCGGGAATCAAGACTGGGTTCGTGATCTCCGTGAACAGTACGCCTTGAGGGTCGCTCGGCTTCGCGCGAAGTACGGCGCGCAGGCCGCGCCAGCAGAGCACCACGATCGGTAGCGCGCCGCCGACGATGAACAGAACGTCGCCGGGAAGCCGCAACCACTCCAGAGCCGGAAGCGTGCCGCTGTGGAGATAGTTCAGCGAGCGCGCATCAAAATAACCAAACGCCACCGAGTGATAGAGCTGCAGGACGCCAAGCGGGAAGAGCGAGCCGAAGCACATCCAAGCGAGACCGACGTTGAGCGACCAAAAGCTGATCATCGGCAAACGGTCGGACCAGCGCTCTTCCGGGATCATATAGCGCAACGCGAACAGCGAAAGCCCGATCGCGAGCATTCCGTACACTCCCATCATCGAGGCATGGGCGTGATTCAGCGTCAACGCCGTGCCGATCTCGTAGTACGAGACGATCGGAAGGTTAATAAGGTAACCGAAGACTCCGGCGCCGAGGAAATTCCAAAAGCCGACTGCTGCGAGGAACATGACCGCCCAGTAGTGCGGGAATTTGGTGGGCGATCGCGAGCCCTGCACCGCTCCCAACTGCAAAAAGCTCCAGGCTTCCAGCGTTAGAAACGTAAGCGGAATGACCTCGGCAGCCGAGAAGGTCGCGCCCAGCGCCATGTGGATGCTCGGCTCCCCCGAGAAGTACAGGTGGTGCATCGTTCCGACAACGCCTCCAACCGAATAGATTACGATGTCGAGATAAACGAGCGTGAGCGCGACGCGCTCCTCGATCACGCCCAAGAGAACGAAAATGAAAGCGACCATGATGGTCGTAAACAGCTCCAAGAAATTTTCCACCCACAGATGCACGACCCAGAACCGCCAGAAGTCGTTCTGCGTAAAATTCGCGTTGGGCTGTGCGAGTAGCCCGATTGCGTAGAACGCCGGGATGGAAAGCGCGGAGTAGAAGAACATCCACGGCAAGTTGCCGCGAGAGTCGTGCTGAAGCCGGCCGCGCAGCCCGCGATACAGGATGACAACCCAAAAAAAGAGCCCGATCGCAAGCAAAATTTGCCAAAATCGGCCGAGGTCCAGATAGGCGAATCCTTGGTTCCCGAACCATCCCCAGGCGGACGGAACCCAGCCGTGCATGCCGGCGAACTCACCTGCGAGGCTCCCGACGACGACGATCGTGACGGCAATGAGGAGCGCGTAAATCAGGGGCCGTTGGCCACGTGGTTCGCGCCCGGAAATCATCGGCGCTAGGAAGATTCCGGCCGCGAGAAACGAGGTGGCTACCCACAAGATGGAGAGTTGCACGTGCCACGTCCGGGTGATGTTGAACGGAAAGAATAGGGCGAGATTGAGGCCGAAGAATGTCGAGAGATCGGCGCGATAGTGCTGGGAGGCCGCGCCGACGAGCGTCTGTAAGAGAAACAGCAGCGACATCACGAAAAAGAACCAGGCGCACGCGCGCTGACCACCGGTCAACGTCACCGTGTTCGGCGGGCGAAAGGTGAGGCGCTGGTGTTCTTTGCCGTGCCACCCGAGGAAATTCCAACGACCGAAGGCCGCGAACAGCAAGCCGCTTCCGCCTAACAACACGATGAGCGAGAGAGCGCTCCACACGAGATTGTCCGCCGTAGCGTGGTTGTCGACGAGTGGTTCCGCGGGCCAATTGTTGGTGTAGGAATACGTTTTCCCCGGGCGTTGGGCGGCCGCAGCCCATGCGGCCCAGGCGAAAAATGCGGTCAGCGCATGGAGGTCTCCCGGGTCGGTGATTGCGTTGGGTCGCAATCCGTTTTTCGTCGTCGGCTCGCTAAAGTAGGCCGTGTAGTGCGCGAGCATTTCGCGGAACCCGTCGCCTTGTGCCGCCGTGAACTGCAGGCGTCCGCTTTGGACATCGTAACGGTTCGTTCGGAAATCTGCGACCGTGCGTGAGTTCGCACGATCCGAGTGCGGCCCACCGTAGATTCTTTGCACGACGAGCGCCGCGCGATGGAGATAGTCGGCCGTGTAGTCGGGGCCCAGATACCCGCCGTGCCCAAAGATCGAGCCGTACTCCATGAGCCCGTTCTTCAGGAATACGTCTTGGCCGCGCCGGATATCCTCGCCCGCGAAGAGGACGTTACCGGAGGGATCGACGACCGTCGTTGGGATGGGTGGTTCGTCTACGTACGTGAGGTACGCGAGAATTCCGAGAATGGTGAAGCCGAAAAGGATCACGAGAATGCCGGCCTGCCACCAACCCGATGGCACGAGGAGTCGCCGTCTTTCATGCGTCACGCGGGCGGTAGTTCGGTCTCTCCGCTTTCATTCCCCGCGCCCGAACCTAACGCGTGCGCTATTCCGTGGTGGGGGGGCCCTCGCCGACGACTTGCGCGTAGTTCAAGAGCGCAACGAGCGATACGCCGCCGAGCGTGTTGCCGATCAACGTGGGGAGCGCGTACGCACCGAGGTAGTCGAGCCAGGTTCGATCGCCGTGCGCGACCGTGTAGAGAACCTCGACCGAGCCGGCAACGACGTGCGAGAAGGCGCCCAGGCCAACGAAGTAGGTAATGATGATGATAATCCAGGGGCGTGCCGATTCGGTCGACGGCAAGAGCCACACCATCAGCGCGAGTAGCCAGCCGGCGAAGATTCCGCGCAGGAAAAGTATACCGAACGAGGGCGTTGCGGCCTCCGTGCCGATCGCGTCGAACGCTCGTTTAACATCGTCGGGAAAAATCGCCGTATGCGCCACAACATAGGCGAATATTGCTGCGCCGGCGACGTTCGCAGCAAGAACGATGCCCCACAGTCGCGCGACCTTGAGCACAACGGGCCATTTCTTGGGATCGTCGAGGAGCGGCAAGACGACCGTGAGCGTGTTCTCGGTAAAGAGCTGCTGGCGCCCCATCACGACGAACAAAAAGCCGATTGTGTAACCAAGGTTGACGAGCAACGGGCGCCACGGTTCCTCGGGCAGCAGCGCGCGGATGATGCCCGTAGCCACCAACGAGAATCCCATCGAAAGCCCCGCGGCTAAGCCCGACGCTGCCAGGGCGAGGGTCGGACGTTCCAGCTCGTTTTCGCCCTCGCGGCGGATCGTTTCGAAGACGACGGCAGCGCGGGGCGTCGCACGCTCGCGAACCTCATGCTCCTCGTGCGGCGAGAGCGCAACGGTCTGGCCGGAACCCGGGTTCGTCGGTTGCGCCTTTGGGCGTTGGCGCGCTGCCATGCCCGGCCCCGTACCCAGAAAGGCTGCGCTTACCCTTCCGAGGTGGACGCGAGAGGCATCGTAGTGCCGCGCCGCCTATGTATCCCCTGGCGCACTGGCTTTTAGGAGACTGAGGATGAGCGAGGTTAGGGTACTCGTAGGCACACGCAAGGGGGCGTTCGTGCTGAGCGCGGACGGTAAACGCGAGCGCTGGGACGTCAGCGGTCCGCACTTTGCGGGCTGGGAGATCTATCACGTCAAGGGTTCACCGGTCAATCCCAACCGGCTCTATGCTTCGCAGACCAGCGGCTGGTTCGGCCAAATCGTCCAGCGTTCGGACGACGGCGGCACGACGTGGGAACCCGTCGGAAACGAGTTCGCCTACGACGGCGTGCCCGGCACGCACCAGTGGTACGACGGTACGCCGCGGCCCTGGGAGTTCAAACGCGTCTGGCATTTCGAACCCTCGTTGACCGATCCCGAGACGGTTTACGCGGGTATCGAAGACGCCGCGCTATTTCGCTCGAGCGACGGCGGTAAGAGTTGGTCCGAACTCGCCGGACTGCGGGGACATGGCTCGGGGCCGTCGTGGCAGCCGGGCGCCGGGGGGATGTGCCTGCACACGATTTTGCTGGACCCGAGCGATCCCGAGCGAATTTTCGTCGCGATCTCGGCCGCAGGCGCCTTTCGGAGTAACGACGCCGGGAAGACATGGCTGCCGATCAATCGTGGGTTGCGATCGGCACAACTTCCCGACGAGGACGCGGAGGTTGGCCACTGCGTGCACCGGCTAGCGATGCACCCCGCACGGCCGGACGTGCTCTTCATGCAGAAGCACTGGGACGTGATGCGCAGCGACAATGCGGGCGACTCTTGGCAAGAGGTCAGCGGGAATCTGCCGACCGATTTCGGATTTGCGATCGACGTGCACGCGCACGAACCCGAGACGATTTACGTCGTCCCGATCAAGAGCGACTCGGAGCACTTTCCGCTCGACGGCAAACTCCGCGTGTACCGGAGCCGTACCGGTGGCAATGACTGGGAACCGCTGACCAAGGGTCTCCCCCAGAACAACTGCTACGTCAATGTGTTGCGCGATGCGATGGCCGTCGACTCACTCGACGCTTGCGGCGTGTACTTCGGCACGACCGGCGGCCAGGTGTACGCGTCGGCCGACGCCGGCGATACCTGGGCTCCAATCGTGCGCGATCTGCCTGCGGTGCTTTCCGTCGAAGTCCAAACGTTGTCGTGATCCGGGTCGTCCTGCCGGCCCACCTGCGGACCCTGGCGCGGGTTAGCGGCGAAGTGACCCTCGAGGTTGAGGGCCGGCCGACGCAGCGCGCCGTGCTCGACGCTCTCGAAGTGCGCTACCCCGTGCTGCGCGGCACCATTCGCGACGGCGCCACGCAGCGGCGGCGACCGTTCGTGCGCTTCTTTGCGTGCGAGCGCGACCTCTCGCACGAACTGCCGGATGCGCCGCTCCCCGATGCGGTCGCGACCGGAAGCGAAACCTACCTAATCGTGGGAGCCATGGCGGGGGGCTAGGCCCCCGCGACCGGCGCGGGACTGGGTCTCGCGCGGTGCGGCGGATTGGCCCCGATCGCGAAAGGGGCACGCTCCCATGCGTTGAACCGAAAGGCCGGCCAAGGCGTCAGAAATGCGCCGGCGGGCCGACGTAGCTCAGTTGGTAGAGCAGCTGTTTCGTAAATAGCAGGTCATCGGTTCGAGTCCGATCGTCGGCTCCGAAACCCAGAACGCATGGATTTCGCCCCAAAGGAGCGGGCGCGATCGCCATCTTGGTCGCCTTCCCTGTGACCTTTCCCGATCGACGAGATGAAAACGGCTGCGAGCTCAACGGCGACGCGCTGATCCTCGACGGTGTGAGCTGGGTTCGCCCCGAGAACGATTTTGCGGTGTTGGCGCGAGTGCGCGAGCGGATCGCCTCGCCGCGTCGTGACCACGCGCACAAGGCGTCCCGCCGCTTGGTGGACGCCTACGACCTGCTGGCGCTGGAGAAGCTCAACCTTTGCGGGATGACCCGCAGCGCCAGAGGACGCGTGAGAACCCCGGTCGCCGGGTGGCGTCCAAGGCCGGGCTCCATCGAGCGTTGCTCGATGCGGGCTTCGGTCCGATCGCGAAGCTGGTTGCGGAGAAGGCTGAGAGTGCCGGCCGCCGCGTGCGCTTCGTGCGCCCATGGTGCGGCCCAGAGTCGCTCGGGGATTCGGTTGCGTGCGTTGGCGGACGGCGTTGACCCAAGAACCGTGCTATCGGCGAGTGGACGTTGGCTCGCGCAACAGGAGGTTGCGTGAGGGAGCAGACAACGAATGCCCGAGGTCAACATGTCCGGAGCGACGTAGGCTATGTCCCGAGCTATCGTCCCGACTTCCCGCGCCAGCTCGGTGCTAACGAGGAGTGGACCATGAGACTTCGCGTGTTGCTTGCTTTGTCGTTACTGATCGGACTGCCGATGATGGTTTCGGCGAGTCCCGGTGCACCAACGATCGTGACCCCGGACCAGGTCAAGTGGAGTCCCGGTACCGGTCCCTTGGCCGGGACCGAGATGACCGTGCTCGTCGGCGATCCCTCGAAGGCTGGCCCCTTTACGATCCGCCTGCGCATACCCGACGGTGCGAAACTCGGTGCGCACTACCA
Source organism: Vulcanimicrobiaceae bacterium (assembly GCA_039923715.1). Taxonomy (GTDB): domain Bacteria; phylum Vulcanimicrobiota; class Vulcanimicrobiia; order Vulcanimicrobiales; family Vulcanimicrobiaceae; genus JBDTCF01. The sequence continues at coordinate 13,019 of JBDTCF010000164.1, read as the reverse complement.
CGCTGATACGGAACGCGTCACGGTGCTCTCCGGCACCCTGCTGGTCGGCATCGGCGATAACCTCGTCGAGTCGAGCATGACCGCGCTCCCAGCAGGAAGCTTCGTCTCGATTCCCGCCGGCGTTCATCACTATGCGATGGCAAAGGGAGAGACGATACTCCAGATCGGCGGAACCGGGCCGTTCTCGATGACGGCGGTCGAGCCCGCCAAATAGTTACAGACCCAAATCGCTCAGCGAGAGGTGCTCTGCGGGTCGCGGCCCCGGAGCATCCCAATGAAACTTGCGGTCGGCAACGGCGATGGCTAGGTCGTTGATGCTGGCGTGACGCACGCGCATGAGCCCGTGTTCGTCGAATTCCCAGTTCTCGTTTCCGTAGGAGCGAAACCAGTTTCCGGAATCGTCGTGCCACTCGTATGCGAAACGTACGGCGATTCGGTCCTCGGCAGTGGCCCAGAGTTCCTTTATCAAACGGTAGTCCAACTCTTTGGTCCACTTTCGGGCCAGGAACGCGACGATCGCCGAACGCCCGTGGACAAACTCCGCGCGATTGCGCCATTGGCTCTCGACGGTGTACGCGAGCGCGACCCGCTCGGGCTCGCGCGTATTCCAAGCATTTTCGGCGCCGCGAACTTTCTGAGCGGCGCTCTCGACCGTAAATGGCGGCAGGGGCGGGCGGTCATCGGACATGTCTGATTCCCGATTCGGTTGCTTTGGCGCGTCGGACAAACGGCGTTCTAGCGTTGAATCAGTTCTGGTCTCCGCTTGCGGTCCACAGGCCGATCAGCGCTCCGGTCGGATCCGAAACGATGCTAAAGGACCCCATGCCCGGGATTTCCGTGATGTCGCGGTGGACGGTGGCTCCGAGCGACTTTGCCTTTTCCGTCGCTGCTTTGACGTCGTCGACGTCGACGTACGGCATCCATGCAGACGGCGCTCCGGGCGCCATGTTCTTCATCATTCCGCCCCCCGTGCCCTCACCGACGTCGATCATCGTGTACGTGCCGACGGGCATTTCCGAGTCTTCGAGCTTCCAATCGAATAGCGCGCTGTAGAAGGTCTTCGCTTTGGCGACGTCGCTGGTGTTGAGTTCGACGTGCACGAATGGGTTTGCCACGCATCTTACCTTTCGTGAATCGGGGCCGTTTCGGTAGGGGGCACAACCCTACGTCGGGCGTCGGCCTCCACCCTGCCAGTTAGTTGTCGTCCGGCGCTCGGAACGAGGGAGTCTCACTGCGGAAGCGTTCCATTTCCGTCGTTGGACCGAGCCGAGTGAAGGGAGCCGGGTGCTTGCTGAAATTAAAGACATCTGGGCCGAACGTGGCGGCGCGAGTATCGCTCGGCGCCAACTGCCCCAGACCCCAGTTCAACTCAATGAATTTCAAGATGCTTCCGAACTCGTATTGCGTGTGCGCGACGTGATTCACGAGAGCGTACGGCGAGATCACGATGAGCGGAACGCGAAAGCCCAGCCCATCGTAATCGACGTATGGCGGCGGAACCGGATCGTACCAGCCACCCCAGTCGTCCCAGACCACAAAAATCGCCGTGGAGTCCCAAAATTGGCTCGTCCCGATGGCATCGACGACTGACGTCACCCACTGTGGACCGCCTTTCCCACCCTGAGCGTGATCGGAGTTTGCAAGATCGGGGACAACCCAGGTAACGTTCTCCAACGTACCATTTGCTACGTCGCTGAGGATGCTGGTTTCGGGCGAGATCACGTTTGCCGCCCACTCCGGACCGTTGCGGACCTGTCTGATCGCGTCGAAGGCGGACCAGATCGCTCCGAGCATCAACGGTCTCGTCGAAGGGGCATAGTAGTGCCAAGTGAGTCCGGCGGCATCGAGTTCCGTCCCCAGCGTCGGGTACGTGAAGCACACGCCTTGTTTGGGACCAAATTGGCGCTGCTGGGTAATCGTATTGATCCTTTGCGTCGGGGGACCGTCACAACCCCACGGTTGTGCTCCCGGAATGTCAACGCTTTGCTGCGCTTGACCGGCGATCAGGTACTGGTGTGCCGTAAAACTCGCATCGATGTTCGAGGTGAACATCTGATCGCCGAGCGTGTATTTCGCTGCCAGCGTCCAGTACGGCAGACTTTCGGCTTGAGGAACGTAAGCATAATTGAAAAATGGCGGCTTTGGGCCGTCGCCCAAGTAGCGTTCTCTGTTGAAGCAGTCTCCCTTACCGTTGTCGTAGGCTGCAAGAAAGTCGGGGAGACCGTGCCCGACGTCGTAGGGCGCTCCAAAGGGAACCGGATGCAGCCGGACGGTGCGTCCGTTGCAAAGCACGCCGGTCGTGCTCGTGGTCGCTCCTGGGAAACCCATGAAGAGGTTATTGAAACTGCGGTTCTCTTGAATGATGATGACGACGTGGGAGATTTTCCCCGAACTTAGGGCCCCTCCGGCCTGACGATCCGCTTGCAAGCGATCGCCACGACCGCTAGAGCGGGCGGTGGGAACGCCGCGGACGCTCCCACCCCCACAGGCCGTTAGCGTAAGGAGGGCGGCGAAGAAAACTGCGGCGAGATTCGGGCCGCCGACTCGGGCGACTAAAGAAACGGTTGGCATGGAGACGACCTCGCGCAAGCTTCCGTCCGCAAACGACGTGCGGTTCCGGTTCCTCGCATTCGAGGCCGGAAACGATCTTTCCGGGCGTAGTGAGTCTTCCTTGAGAGCTTCTTGAAGCAAAAAGGCCGGCTTGGATCATACGCTTGGTGGACGATGTTGCCGTTCGCTCCGGCCCTTGTGGCGCTGTATTGGGAGCAAGCGGGCGCATCTTCAAAGGAAGTTTCCGTGAAATATTCTGGGAGAGCCGCGTGTTCGCTCGGTGTCGTGCTCGGTCTGGCGCTCGCCCTGCGCGCGCCCGCGGGCGCGGCGTGCGGCTGGAGCTTGTTCCCCACCGCCAATCCATACCCGTCGGGTAACCAGTTGACCGGAGTGACGGGCACCGCCTCAAACGACGTCTGGGAAGTCGGTGGATCGTTCCACAGCAAGCGGTCGTTGGGCTACGCGTTGCACTGGGACGGCAGCGCATGGACGTCATATAAGGAAAGCAACCCATCGACGCACGGCGGACAGTTCTCCGGCGTCGCAGAGCTCGCGCCCAATGACATCTGGACCGTCGGCGTCCAGTACTTGGCAGCGGGCTACGGGCAACCGCAGTCGATAATCGAGCATTGGAACGGGTCCGGCTTTGCGGTCGTTCCGGCGCCTCAGCCCCAGCAGTTCACCGTCCTTTACGGCGTGACGGCGTTCGGCTCGAGCGACGTGTGGGCCGTCGGCGGATCGCAGTCCGCGAGTAGTCTGGAGCAGAGTTACCTCGTGCGCTGGGGCGGCAGCGGGTGGACGCAGGTCCCCAGTCCCAACGTTGCAGGCATGTCGACCAACCTCGATGCGGTCGCCGGTTCGTCGGCTAACGACGTTTGGAGCGTCGGCGACTACTACGGAAACCCGTCGTCCAACTATGGAACGCTGGCGGAACACTGGGACGGAGCGAGTTGGAGCATCGTCCCGACTCCCAACGTGACCGGTCACTCGGGTCGCCTGAACTCGGTCGTCGCGCTCTCTGCGACCGACGCGTGGGCCGTTGGCGAGTACGTGAACGGAACCAAGCTTGCGCCGCTCACCGAGCACTGGGACGGATCGGCCTGGAGCATTGTCCCGAGCCCCGACCCCGCCGGCGGATCCGTGTTTCTGCTCGGCACGACCGCGCTCTCGGCGCACGACGTTTGGGCGGTCGGCGAGATCTCGCGAGGCCCCAAAATCGTGGCCACGTATACGATGCGCTGGAACGGCACGAGTTGGAAGATCGTCAAGAGCCCCAACGTGCACGGTCGGCCGGTGACGCTCCTAAACGCGGTCGCAACGATCCCACGTGCGGGCATTTGGGCGGTTGGCGGTGACGCGTCGCTCAAGGCCGTGTTCGACACGGTGACCGAGCGATACGCCTGCTCGAAGGAGACCCTCGAGGTCCGCCGGTAGGTAGGCGGTGACCAATCGTTAGGTAGAGGCGCTTCGCCATGGAGCAGATCCGTTCGAACGAGTGCGCGTTCGGCCCGTACAGCGTTCGGGCCGACGAGCAGGTGCTGCGCTTTCGCGGCAGTCCAATCGCGCTCGCGCCCAAGGTGGTCGCTACGCTGCTACCATTTTTCGAAGAACCGGGGCGCGTCATTTCCAAGGGCGAGCTTATGGAACGAATCTGGCCTGACGCATTCGTCGAAGAAGCGAACCTCACGCAAAATATCTACGTTCTTCGGAGACTCTTCGAGGAGCATCAGAGCGGCGTGCGGATCGAGAACGTGCCGAAGCGTGGTTATCGACTCCTCACCGCGGCGAAGGTTGCGCAACTGGTCCCGGCCGTCCAGCCGCCGGCGCCGGTTCGCTCCTTCGGCTTCGCCGCACGCGTTTTCGTCGGAGCGTTGGGTTTGCTGCTGGCGGTCCTCGCATACGCCTCGCCGCGACTGTTCGATCGGCAGCCGCCGGCGACGAATCCTTATCAGCTTTCGGCCTCGTCGTTGCAACAGTACTTGTTAGGAAAGTACTACTTGAACCGTGGGACGGATTCGGACCTACGGCGCGCGATCGCGCAGTTTTCGATTCTCGCCGGCCAAAACCCGCGTAGCGCGCTCGGCTACGCGGGGCTGGCCGAGGGGTACACCAGCCGAACGTTCTTTACCGGCGACCGAGTCGAGCAAGCGCGTTTGAGCGCGCGTGCGATCGCGCTCGCTCGCAAGGCCGTCAGCGTCGAAGGGAACTCGCCTGAGGCGTATGCGGCGCTCGGCGCCGTCGACTCGTCGATCGAACGCGACGACGCGGCAGCGGCGCGCGCTTTCGACGAAGCCCTGCGGCTGGACCCCGACAATATCGACGCGCTGGCGTGGTACGGGACCGAACTGATGAATCAAGGACGCGCGGCTGAAGCTCGCACGATGTTCAAACACGCGATGGCCCTCGATCCGAGCGTCCCGGGTCTGGTGGCGTCGGTCGCTTGGGCGGACTTTCTGCTGCGCGACTATTCCGAAGCGGCCGCGTTCTCGAAGCAGTTGCTGCGAGCCCATCACCTCGAAACGATGGCGCGGATTACACTTGCGAGCGCCGACGTCGAAATGGGAAATTACGCCGACGCACTCCCCGAGATTCGAAAGCTCGAGCACCAGGCGGGCGCCGCAACCCAAGCCGTGGCCCTGCTCTCGCAGATCGACACGATGCGCGGTCGACGGAACGCGGCCCTCGCAGTTTTAGGGAGACTCGAAGCGCGCGCAGATTTCGAACGCATCGATTCCTGGGACATTCTCGCCGTGGCCGCCGCGTACGCGCGATTAGGACACGCGGACACCGCGTTCGTATGGCTCGATCGCGTTCAGGCCTCCGAGCGTCCGCAGCTTGCCCGCGATCCGCGCTTCGATCCGCTACGGGCGGACCGGCGCTTCAGTGCTTGGCTGAGCGGTTAGCGGACGCCGGAGGCCGGGCGCGCGGGCGCTCGCACGCGCTGCCAGGCAATCAGCGCGAACAGCACGATTGCAGCGACTTGCGCGAGCGCCGAGAGAACGAACGACGCGCGCATCGCGACGCCCGCGCTTAACGCCGGCTCGCTCACGATGCGCAGGATGAGGCCACCGTTGAGCAGGCCCCAGACGATGTACGGAGCCCGGCGGGGATAGCGGCCGGCGGTTTCGGGAAAGCGTTCGCGGTTGAGCGGAAGCATCCAGAGTGCGATGCCGATGACGACGTTGACCAGCCATCCTACGAACGCTAGATGAGCGTGTTCGATCGGCCACATGGCGGGTATCGCGACACCTGCGCTTTCCGCAATCGCCATGCCGGCGCCCCATAGGAACGAAAACGCGAGCGCGATCAGGGACGTCTTGACGAACAGGCGACTTTCGAGAGGCACGAGGAAGCGTTCCGCTCGCGGCGTCCGAAGCCTTCGCTACGTTGCGGGTGCGGAGTCCCAGACGCGTGCCATCCAGCGCTCGACTTCGTTCGTCTCGCTCGGGATGGCTTGCGAGAGAATCTCGCATCCGGCGGCAGTGATCGCGACATCGTCCTCGATCCGTACGCCGATCCCACGATAACGCGCCGGCACGGTAAGGTCGTCCGGCTGGAAGTACAGCCCGGGCTCGACGGTCAACACCATGCCCGGCGTGAGCGTCCCGTAGCGGTAGATTTCCTGGCGCGCACGCGCACAGTCGTGCACGTCGAGCCCGAGCATGTGGCTGACGCCGTGCAACGAGTACCGCTTGTAGAACTGCCGATCTTCTCGCAACGCCTCTTCGGCGCGCACGTTCAAGATTCCGAGCCGCTCGATTCCGTGCGCGAGGACCCGCATCGCGGCGCGATTGGGGTCGAGAAACGCGCGTCCGGGACGGCACTCGGCGAATGCCGCGCGTTGCGATGCCAGCACCAATGCGTAGATTTCGCGTTGCTCGGGCGAAAAACGGCCGCAGATCGGCAGCGTGCGCGTGACGTCGGCGGTGTACAGCGTGTGCGCTTCGACCCCGGCGTCGAGCAGGAGAAGGTCGCTGCGTTCGAACCGGCGGTCGTTGTGCACCCAATGCAGGATGCATGCGTTCGGTCCGGAGGCGGCGATCGTTCCATAGCCGACGTCGTTCCCGTCGACGCGCGCGCGCAGGTTGAAGATGCCTTCAACCTCGCGCTCGCTCGAGGCTCCAGGGAGCGCACGAATCACGTCTTCGAAGCCGCGCGCGGTCGCGGCGATCGCCGCGCGCAACTCCTCGATTTCGAAGTTGTCCTTGATCAACCGCATCTCGGACAGCGCTGTTGCGAGACCCGCGTCGCGTTCCTCTTGCGCCGAAAGAGCGGCGTCGAGTTCGGGGTCGATCCCGCGGGCCGCACGCCACGGACCCTGTTGGGCGCGCGCGATCGTCGCTCCGAGTTCGCTTAGCGCAAGCACTTCGTCGAGCGCGAAACGATCCCGGCTGCGCTCGATACCGAGGCGCGGACCGACCCAAACCTCACCCTTCGTTCGGTTCGTGAAGAACGCCGAATCGGTTTTTCCTAGTCGCGGCTCGACGAACAAAATGTCGTGATGGCCGCCCTCGGTCTGAGGCAGCATCACGAGGACGCAATCGGGTTCGAGGTCACCCGTCAGGTAATAGAAGTCCGTCCCGGCGCGAAACCGGTAGGTCGTGTCGTTGGCGCGCGTCTTTTCGTGTCCTGTCGGCACTAAGAGGGCTTCGCCCGGAAACTGGGCGGAAAGCGCGCGCCGGCGCGCGCGAAAGCGCTCCACGCCGCGCACGGTCGGCTCGACGGTAGCGGGCGGCGAGGCCCAGCCGGTCGAGACGTATTCGAGCAGCGCCGCGGGCGGCTCCGCGTCGTACACGGTTCGAGTGGCCGGTTCAACCGCAGTTGCGTCGACGGACGGGGTCAGCGTAAGCGTCGCATCGTTTTTCACCGAACGGTTATTCGGCGTCGCTGTGGAGCGGCCCCGCGAGTGCGTGCGGGCGCTTAGTGCGAGCGGATGCCCCGCCGTTCGAAGTAGCGTTGATGATAGTCCTCCGCTGGAAAGAACGCCGTCGCTGCAACGATTTGGGTCGAGATCGGGCGGTTGAATCGCGTTTGCGCCCGCGCGAGGCTCTCGCGCGCCACACGCGTTTGCTCGTCCGAATGCGTGAAAATGGCCGAGCGGTACTGCGTCCCGACATCGGGTCCCTGACGGTTCGGTGTCGTCGGATCGTGGATCGTCCAGAAGCGCTCGACAAGGTCCGCGTACGTGACGCGCTGCGGGTCGAACCTGACATCCACGCTCTCGGCGTGTCCCGTCCGCCCGGTGCAGACCTGTTCGTAGGTCGGCTCCGCCGTGTTCCCGCCGCTGTAGCCCGAGGTCACCTCAAGGACCCCGGGCGTACGCCGGAACTCTTCCTCAACACCCCAAAAGCAGCCGGCCGCGAAGGTCGCGACCTGGGTATTCATGCTGTCGTTCATCACCTTTCCAGGACCCGCGCCGGACCGGGAAGGTGGCGCATCCTCCTGAGGAGGGGCGCGATGCGGCCGCGAAAGCGAGCGCTCTTGCCGTGGTTGAAAATTCTCTCGCCGACCTTCCTCGCTGCCGCTGGGCCGCCTCAAGCAATCCGCTCGTGACCAGGTACCACGATGAAGAGTGGGGCGTCGCATTGCATGAGGAGCGGGCGCTCTTCGAGGTGCTCACCCTTGAAGCGTTCGTGGCCGGGCTCTCCTGGTCGACGATCTTAGCCAAACGGGAGAACTTTCGAGGGGCCTTCGGCGGATTTGAGATCGCGAAAGTCGCCCGCTTCAGCGAGCGCAGCGTCCTGCGGCTGTTGGGCGACGCCGGCATCGTGCGGCATCGCGGGAAGATTGAGGCGACGCTCGCCAACGCACGGGCGATCGTGGCCCTGCGCGCGGAGGACAGCCCCTTCGACCGATTCGTGTGGAGTTTCGCGCCGCCCCCGCGGCGCCGGCCGCCCGCAGCCGGCGGGGTGCCGGCTCGGACCGAGCGTTCCGACGCGCTGAGCCGCGAACTTCGCAACCGCGGGTTCCGCTTCGTGGGTAGTACAACCGTGTACGCGTTCATGCAGGCGGCGGGGCTGGTCGACGATCATACGGTCGGCTGCTTTCGCGCGGCCCGCCCCGAAGCCGCGTCGTGATTCGTGCACGCGACGTAAGCGCGCCCGCTCCGCCGACCGAAGCGCAGCGGCGCGCGGCGAAGCACCTGCTGCGGCATCTCGACGATCCTCGCGCGCTGGTTCGTAACGCGCTCGTCGCGTCGCTGCTGGGCGACGACACCCCCGGCCGGGTCGCGACATCCGACGCGCTGACCGTGGTCGCGAACGTCGTTCGGCAGTGCGCCGAACATATTCGTACGAGCGCTACGAACGACAGCGGGATGCGCGAGAGTCAAGAGCGTCAGTATCACATCCTGCTGCGGTGCGATCTCGGCCGCGAGTCGCACGAAACGGTTGCACGCGACTTGGCTCTTTCGCGTCGACAGTTCTATCGCGAGCGCGCGCTCACGTGCGTCGCGCTCGCCCGATTCATCACCGAACGCGTGCGCAAGACAGCGCGAGCACCGCGCGCGGTGACGATCGATCGTCTTCAGTTCGAACTCTCTCGCGCGCGCGTTCTTCGACAGTGCGGTGACGCGGGCGCGAGCGAACGTGCCCTGCGCGACTTGATCGACTCGAACGACGAAATCGGCAGCCGCATCGAGGCGTGGTGTTCGCTGGTCGACGTGTTGCTCAACGCCAATCGCGTTGAGGACGCGTTGGCCGAACTGGACCTGGCGCGAGCGGCTGCGGACCTTGCCGGGCCACGCCGGCCGGGGGCGCTCGAAGCACGCGCGCGGCTTGAAATGCAGTGGGCCTCGATGCTGTGGTTCATGGGCCGCATGCACGAGACGCGCGCAATCGATCAACGCATCGAGCCCTTGCTGGCGCAACTTGCGGCTTCGGGCGCGCATCACAAGCTGGAGTTCGTGGCGGCGACCCGCGTGCGTCAAGCGTTGTGCGCGTTGATGAACGGAGAACTCGAGCGCGCGAGCGCCACGATCGACCGGGTCGCGGGGTTGCTCGATGCGCTCGACGAGCCCTCGGTCGCGCTGCGCGCGACGTATTTGATCACCCGCGGAATGTACAAGGATCACGTTCCGGGCGGTTCCGGCGAAGCGTTGAGCACCTTAACCGGCGCGCTGGTGCTGGCGGAGCGGCACGGGCTGGTCGAACTCGTCGTCGACGCGATGGCGGCGCTCTCGTCTAACGCGCAAGTGCGCGGTGATCCGGCTCAGAGCTTGCGCCACGTCTACGATGTCTTGCCGCTAGCCGAGCGGGTCGGGCTCCCCGTGCAGCACGGGATGCTGCTGAATATCGCGGCGATCTCGGAGACGCAAGCCGGTCGTCACGACGCGGCACTCCAATTGCTCGCGCGTGCCCGCAAGACGATCGCGCCCCAGAGCCTCGAGCACGTGTACACGAACCTTGCTGAGGCGCAGGCGCGCCTAGCAATTCGCGACTTCGCCGGGGCGTCCGGGGCCGCCGAGCAAGCGTACGCGGCGGCCGATGCGACCGGAAACCGTCGCTTGGCCGGGACGGCGCTGCGTCAACTCGCCGAGAGCTTCGACGGCTTAGGGCGCCGGGTCGACGCGGGCGAGCGCATCCTCGGGTCGGTGGAGGTCTTGGAACGCGACGGCCCGCCGGTCGCGCTGTATCAGGCTTACCGCGCTTCCGCGCGCATCCGCGGCGACCGGCGCCACCAGCGCAACGCGACCGAACTCGCGGCCATTCTCAAGCAGTAGCGGCCCGCCGGCCGTGGCACTTTTGACGGCACTTCGGCCGGGACGCCGGCTGCACGATCGGTCATACTTTGAGGGCAGCTCGTCCGGCGAGGGATGGCGAGAGCCCACTCCGGACGAGCTGCGACGTTCGCCCCCCCAAAGCGGGGGCGTGCTGCGTTTCTGCGATCTGCCGGTTTTTCGTAAGCGGGGCTACCGGGGTCGATGCGTTGAAGCGATAGCATGGCCGTATGGCGACTTTGAACGCACTCGTCGCGGTCTACCGCGAGCTCGGACGGCGCATGAATGGGCCCGCCGAGCGGAGAGACTGCTCGATGGAGAACAAGGTCTGGTACCTGCGCGCGAACCGATTGTTCGCGCATGCGACCGAAGCCTCGGTCGAAGATTGCCAACACCTCTTTCGCATGACCCTCTACCCGAAGCGGGCGCTGGTCTTTGAGCCGGACGACCGCTCGCGCACCGTCTACCTCGTAAAGCGCGGGCAGATCAGGATCGGGCGCTTGACGCCCGACGGCAAGGAAGTGACGGTAGCGATGCTCGGCGCCGGCGACCTGTTCGGCGAAGAGACGCTCTTCGGGGAGACCCCGCGCACCACGGTCGCCGTCTGCATGGAAGAAACGCTCTTGTGCGCGGCGCGCGCCGAGGACATGTTCGGGCTGCTGTCGCGCGATCCCCAACTCGCGCTCAACGTCGCGCAGATCCTCAGCGAACGGCTCGGCGACGCATCCGCGGCAATGGAAGACCTCGCCTACGCTCGCGTACCTGACCGGATCGTGAACCTGTTCGCGCGTCTTGCCGACGAACACGGGGTTCCTGATCCCCGTGGGGCGCGGGTCGAGCTGCGGCTCACGCACGCGGACATAGCGTCACTGATCGGGAGCACCCGCGAAACGGTCTCGCTCGAGATCGCGGCGCTCGTGCGGGCCGGGCGTTTGATTCACGAGGACCGCGTGTTTGTTGTCCCGTCCTCGGAACTGCGCACCGTCGGGTGAACGCTTAGGCGCTCACCCCGCGGCACTTCTCAGTCCTTGACGCCAATGCGTCCCGCATTCAGTCTATCGCACGTCGCGCAACGACGCAACAATTTGCGCCGCAAACGGCACTCTCGATGGCACAAGCGGCACCCTGGGCTCCTAGTCGTCGTCGGGCGGGCGCCGGTCCGCAGGTTGGTGCAGAAAGTACGCCTTCGAAAAGGGCGCTTGGATCGGGACGAACGGTCGCGGCCGGCGAGCGAAGTTAAAACAATCCGCTTGCGGCGACGTCGCGCGCGTATCCGAAGCGGCCAGGCGCGGCAACCCAAACTGGTCTTCGATGAAACGCAAGATGCTGCCGGTTTCGTACTGCACGTGCGAGACGTAGTTTTTCTTTGCGTACGGCGACATGATGATCAGCGGCACACGAATCCCCAGACCATCGAAGTCTTTGTACGGCGGCGGGACGGGATCGTAGAGCCCTCCCCAGTCGTCCCACATCACGAAGATCGCGGTCGATCCCCAGAACTTGCTCTCGCCGACCGCGTTGACGAGCGACGCGACCCAGGCCGGGCCGGTGTTGCTCCCGCAGTTCACGTGGTCGGAGTTCTCACACGTCGGGGTGATCCAGGTGACGTTCGCGAGCGAGCCGTTCTGGACGTCGTTGAAGAACTGGGTGTTTGGCGAGATGACGTCTTTGGCCCAGTCCGGCCCGTAGCGAATGTGGCGGATCGCTTGGTACCCCGACCAATAGCCTCCATCAGCGTTGATTTGAGGGGCGTAGAAACGCCACTGCAACCCCGCGCGATCGATCTCGTCGCCGATGGTCTGGTTGTCGAAACAAGCCTGGATATTGGGCCCATAGGTCCGATTCGCTCGGAGGGTCTGCACGGTGTCGGTCTTCCCGCCGTCACACCCCCACTGGCCGTTAGGCAGGTTGACGGCCCCATTCGCTTGTCCGGCTATGATGTATTGATGCGCAATGAAACTTTCGTCGAGGTGAGACTGAAACGTACGATCGCTCAACACGAACTGCTGCGCCATCGCGAAGTAGGGTGCGGTCTCGTCGTGCGGCACGTAGACGTACTGCGGATTTTGCGGGCCGCCGAACGACTGCTCGTTGTTGAAGCCATCCATTTTCCCGTTGTCGTACGCACTCTTGAACGCGTTAAACGAGTGGTCGATATCGTACTGGACCTCTAGGCCGACGGGTTGGAGTTGGATCGTTTGCCCGTTGGAGTTCTTTCCGCTCGAGACGGTGTAGGCTCCCGGATAGCCCTCAAAGAGATTGTTGAAGCTGCGATTTTCCTGGAAGATCACGACGACGTGTTTGATCTTGCCACTCGGAGCAGCGATGGCGGACCGCGCTTGAACCGCTCGCGCGGGAACGGTGGAACCGGCAACTAAGACGAGCAGCCCGAAGACCGACGCGATGATTCGAGATGACGAAAGACGGAGCACGAACGTACCTCCACAGCGCGCGAGAGCCTGACGCAGCGTTCGTCGCGACCCTACGCGTACCCGCCGGGACGAGGTGGGACCGAAGCGCTAGCCCACGGCCAATGCGGCTACGGCCTCGACGACGGCCGGCTCGATGGGGAGCGTGGGGTTTGTATAACCGGCCAGGATCGCGTCTTGCGAGGACGTGTCGGGCGCATGCTTCAGCACGTGATTCATGCCCTGTACGATGACGAGGTGTGCGGACGGCGCTGCCTTGGCGAGGGCGTCCGCGTCGGCCGCCGAGACCTGCACGTCGGCGGTACCGCGCACGATCGCTCGGG
>JBDTCF010000163.1:0-8927 GCA_039923715.1 Vulcanimicrobiaceae bacterium | reverse complement strand
CGTTTGTAGACGCTCCCAGCGTTGCGATTCGGAGCAGCTTTGCAGAGTCAGATCGTTCGGTTGTCGCAGCCTGGGGAAGGCGCCTTCGAGCAAGCACGGGCCGCTTTCGACGCGGCGCGTCTGACGGACGCGCTCGCTTTGCTTCGCAGTAACGTCTCGCTTCCGGCAGCCGCGCTCCGGGGACGTGCGCTCCTGCGGTTAGGACGAATCGAGGAGGCGCACGACGGCCTTGCGAGGGCGTCCGAACGCGCCCAACGCGAGGACGCATCGCACGCGCTGTTCGGGGAACTCTGCATGCTGCGGGCCACCGCGCTCGCGCGGCTGGACCGATGCGACGAAGCTGCGGCCGCGTTCGTCGATGCTCGAGCGCACGTGTGGTCCACCCAGGATTGCCGGCTCCACGGCGAAGTCGAGTACTTTTCGGCGTTGGCGGCTTGGAGCACGCGCGACCTCGAAGGGGCGGAACGCGGTGCGCGAATGGCAACGGACCTGGGCGAGGGAGCCCACCGAGCGCGAGGCCTCGAACTTCAATCGTACGTTCTCGGAAGCCGGGGTTTGCTCGATCAACAAGCGGGCCTCCTCGAACAGGCCTTCGACGTCCTCTCAACGCTCGAGCCGGCGGATGTCTGGACAGAGGCTGCGGTTCTCTACACGCTCTCGACGCTGGCTCGGGAGCTGCATCGCCCCGAGATCATCGAGCAGTTGCAGAGCCGAGCGAACGTTCTCGCGTGGACGCCCGAGACGCGCGAGCATCGATACATCACATTGCGGCAGCTCGGTTGGTGTCGAGCGCACCTTGACGACACGCTTGGAGCGTACCGCTTGCTGCGCCGCAGTGTCGAGCTTGCGCCCTCTCCAGCCTGGCAGGCTCTCGCGCTGGCCGACAAGGCGGTCCTGGGGAAACACCTCGGCTACGGCCCCTCTGCCAGCGCAGATATCGAAGCCGCGAGCAAATTGGCCGCGGAAATCGATTGGGAGCAAACCAGCGGTGACGAACGCGTGGGCCTTTTGATGCTGGCGGAGGTGCTCGCGCCTCGCAATGCTCGCCTCGCTCGGAACTTGCTGGATCGATACTGGGCGATCAAACGACCGATGTCGTCGCTCAGAGTCTTTCGTTCCGATCGCCGCTTGCAGGCGTTCGAGGCCTGCTCGCGTGGGGCCGTCGAGATCGCGGACGGCAACGCGCGCCGAGCGGTTGGCCTGCTAATCGAGGCCTTCGAAGTCTTCCGCGACGTTGGATACCGTCACCGCGCGATGAGCACGGCCGCTCGCATTTCACAACTCACGGGCGATCAGAATTTCGCGGCGGTCGCGCGCGAATACCTCGCAGCGCTGCCTTCAGGCTCGAGCTCTCCGGGATTGTCCGGTGTCGGCGGCTTTCCGGCCCCCAGAGCCCAAGCGTCGGCCGCGCCAGCGTTTGCCAAGATGGTCGATCTAAGTGCCTACCGTAACAAACGAGCGGGCGCCGGTACCGTTCGCGTGGGCGACGCGCTCAACTAAGAGCCGCCGCGGGATGGGCCGGCGCTTCGAGCACCGCTGCCGGCCGGAGTTCGAACTCGGCCGGAATTTCGCCGTAGGCGTAGATCTCGACGCCGAGGTTGAATCGAGCGGCGAACTCTGCGAGCGCGAACCGCAGTGCCGAGGTGCAGACGACGGCGGCCCGGTCGCGCCTCACGCGCCCTGCGTAGGCGGCGATTGTGTCGCGAACGTGCCGGGCCGCCTCGGGCCGGGGCGCCAACGATCCGTCCGCCAGCCACGAGTCGCACAGCTCCGCCTCGAACGCGGGTGCAACGACGAGTGGTTCGAACACGCGCCCCTCGCGCCGCCGGAGTTGCGCCGGTACGAGGGCGCGGCGCACGCTTTCTGCGAGTTCGCGTGGCTCGCGGCTCGTTGCGCTCGCATCGACGAGCGCCTCGAGCGTGGCGACGGCATCGCGGGGCCACACGCGTTCGCGTAGCAAGAACTCGAACGTCTTGTGCACGCTCGCCAACGGTAGCGCATCGCCGCCAATTTCCTTGACCAGCGTGGGGACCGACGCGCGCAGGTGCTCCAAGAGCGTTTGAAGTTCTTGACGGCCTAGCAGCGCGGCGGCGTGCGAACGCGCCGCTTCCGCGAGATGCGACCCGACAATCGAGATCGGATCGAAGACGAGCGCCCCGGCCTGCACGGCGCGCTCCCGCTCGGCGACACCGATCCAGATGGCCGGCATCCCGTAGACCGGTTCGCGCGTTCCCTCGCCGCAGAGCGTTGCGAGCACAGCCTCGTCCGCAACTGCCAGAAATCCCTCAAGCCGCAGACTCCCTTCGCCGACGACCGAATCGCGGACGCGAATCGCGTACGTTGAAGGTTCGCGCACCAGATCGTCGCGTAGGCGTACGCCCGGAATAACGATGCCGATGTCGCCGGCCAACGCGCGTCGCACCTCACCCACACGATCGAGCATCGCTTCGGCAAGCGGCGCGATCAAAAGGCCGCCCAAATCGGCGCCGACGTCGATGGCGAGCGCGTCGACGCCGATGAGGCCGAGCGCCATCTCGGGCCGGCGAATCGCAGCCCGCCGGGCCGCCTCGTGCGCCGCGCACACGTCGGCCGCCCGAGCTCGCCCGCGCCGGTTTGCGAAAGTGGCGCCCGCAAGCAGGCCGAGTGCGAGCGCCGCAAACGGCAGGTGCGGTAGCGCCGGGACGAGCGCGAGCGCACCCGCGAAGATACCGGCCGAGCGAAGCACCTCCGGTCGCGCCAATATCTGCGAGGCCAGATCGACGCCCAGCGAACCGTCGGCTGCAACCCGCGTCACCATCAGGCCCATCGACGTCGAGAGCAGGAACGCCGGCAGGGTCGTGATCAGGGCGTTCCCGATCGAGAGAATCGCGAACGCGTCGAGCGCTTCGAGTGGGCTCATCCCGCGGTACGCTACGCCGACGACGATCCCGCCGACGACGTTGAGCGCGACGATCACCAGCGCTGCGATTGCGTCGCCCTTGACGAATTTCCCCGCGCCGTCCATCGCGCCGTAGAAATCCGCCTCTTTTTGCACCAACGCGCGTTTGCGGCGCGCCCCGTCGGCGTCGAGGACGCCGGCGTGCACTTCCGCATCGATCGCCATCTGCTTGCCGGGCATCGCATCCAGCGTGAAACGGGCCGCGACCTCAGCGACGCGTTGCGAGCCCGAAGCAATCACGACGAACTGGATCGTGACCAAAATCGCGAACACAATGAACCCGACCACGAGATTACCATGCACCACAAGTTCGCCGAAAGCCGGGATGATCGCACCGACCCCACCGGGGATGTGTCCACGCGTCAAGATTAAGCGCGTCGCCGAAACGTCGAGCGCCAGCCGAAAGAGCGTCGCGATCAGAAGCGCCGGAGCGAACGCCGCGAACTCGAGCGGGTCCTCGACGGTGACACTCAACAGCAACACGACGCCGGATCCCATCACGTTGAACGCTAGGAGCACGTCGAGCAGAAACGGCGGAAGGGGAACGACCAGCATCGCGACGATGCCGAGCACGACGCCCGCGAACAGCGAGGTTGCCGGATCAGCTTTCACGCGAGCGCTTTAGCGGCGATGAGTGCCGCGACGACCCTCGCTGTGGCGTCGTAACACTCCGGCGGGACAAGCGCTCCCACCTCGCACCGCTCGAGCAAGCGGCGCGCGAGTTCGACGTGCTCGACGATCGGAACGCGAAGTTCGCGTGCTCGGGCTTTAACCAGCCGAGCGCCCTCGTCAATGGCGCGAATCAAGACGCGAGGAATCGGTATGTTCGGCGGCGCGTATTCCAACGCAATCGCAACGTGGGTCGGGTTGACCACGACGAAGGCCGCCTCGCCGAGCCGCGAGAGCGATCCCCGTACCAGCGCGCGGTGGACCGAGCGACGCCGTCCGCGCAAGAGTGGATCCCCCTCGTTCTCCTTGTGATCGCGTTTGAGCTCGTCGAAGCTCATGCGCAAACGCTTGCTGCGCCGATTTCGCTCGAGCCACGCATCGACGATCGCAAACGTGAACGCAACGGCGAGCACCACCGCGACCGTCCGCCGCACCGCCGCCAGCGCGATAGCGGCGAGAGGCAGCGGTCCCCCGGCCCCGAGTACGGCAACGTCGGCGTCACGCACCGCTCCCACCGCGGCGAGGCCGGCCGCGAACGCCGCCGCAAGCGCCCGCAAGGCCGCGACGGCCGCCTCGCGCGAGAGCATCCGACGCAACCCGGCGAGCGGGTCGAGCTTCTGCAGCTTTGCCCCCGGCCACGCGAGGCGCGGCCCCCCAGCCAGGGTGATGGTGGCAACTGCGGCGGCGAGCGCAGCCGCCGCGAGCGGCGCGGATGAACCCGCCGCCAGTTGAACGAACGCGAGGGGCGCGCGTTGCCCCGCGGCTGCGGCCGCCAGCAGCACGCGCGCAGCGTTCCCGAGCGGTACGAGAACCGAGACCGTCGTACCGGCGGCGGCGGCGAACGACGCCCAAGCGACGAACTCGCCCGCGCGTGGAACGTCGCCCTCGCGGCGCGCGCGCGCGATCCGGCTCGGCGTTGCATCGAACGGTTTCTCTTCCGCCAAGCAGCTACCGCGGACGTAGCATCCGCAAATCGAACCACGGACGCGCGGCGAGTTGGAGTACGAACGGCAAGGCACCGAGCGTCACCAGCAGCACGCAGCCAAACACGATCGGAAAGGCCAGCGTGAAGCTCGAGAAACGAGGAACGACGCGCGCGACGGCCGCCAGGGAACACTGCACGACGAACGCAATCGCGATCGCCGGACCACCGATTGCTAGCGCCGCGCGCAAGAGCGTCGCCGGCAGCGCGATCGCAAAACCTGCCAGACCGCCACTACGTACGAACTCGCCGACGGGCAACGTCCGAAAGGCGTCGGCAAAGGCCTCCAGCGCGATGCGATCTCCACCAAGAACGAAGAACGCGGCCACAAACGCCAGCGACCAGAGCCGGCCGAACCCCGCGCCCGCCACCAAACCGGCGCTGGGCACCGTCGCATGGATGCCGACGTAGTCGTCCAGCAGGCGTCCACCCGCATAGGCGCCGTCGTAGAGCATCGAGGCCGCCATCCCGATCGCTGCGCCGATCGCGGCTTCCACCGCCAGCGCGAGGACGAAGGTGCTCCCACCGACATCGCCTCGCGTCGGCAGTCCCAGAGCGATCGCGCGTGCGAGCAAGAACGATAATCCCGCACGCAGCGGCGGTGGAACCGCAGGATGCGAAAAACCTGGTGCGCGCGCCACAAACCCCGCACAGCGTGCGAATACGAGCGCGTCGAACTCCGAGGGATTCCCCATCCTATCGTTCACCCACGGACGATCGCCGGCAAGTCGCGGACTGCGTCGACGAAGAGCCGCACGCACGCGTGCAAAGCGCTCGAGCCGAAGAAGGCGACCGTCGCGCCGACGGCGAGCATCTTCGGCAGCAGCGTCAGAGTCTGCTCTTGGACTTGGGTCGCCGCTTGAACGATGGCGACGGCGAGTCCGACCGCCGTAGCGAGCGCCAACACCGGCAAGCAGAGCGTCGCGCAAACCAGCAACGCCTCCCGCACGATCGAGTCGAGTGCTCCCATTCCAGGAGCCTACGCGCGAGTGGTGTCCGCGCGATTACCGAGGCGTGGCGGAACCCCGCGCGGCGCCCAGAGCGGAGACGACGGCGCGCGTCGCGGGCGATTTGTTGAGCGTGTAGAAGTGAATTCCCGGCGCGCCGCGTGCCAGCAGGTCCGCGCACTGCAAGGCGGCATACGCCACACCGAACTCGGCGACCGCCTCCGCCTCTCCGAGGCGGCTTTCGAGTTCGGCCAGCAACCGGGCGGGAATCCTCGCGCCGATCATCGCCGTCATCGGGCCAATCTGCTCGTAATTCGTGATCGGCATGATGCCGGGGACAATGGGGACGTCGATGCCGATCGCACGCGCGCGCTCGACGAACGCGAAGTAGGCGTCGTTGTCGAAGAAGAACTGGGTGACGAGAAAGCGCGCACCGGCGCGCACCTTGCGTAGAGCGTTCTCGATATCGGCTTGGGGGCTTTGCGCCTCGGGATGGGTCTCGGGATAGGCTGCCGCACCGATGCAAACCGGATACTCCGCAACGAGTTGGGCAATGAGATCGCTCGCGAAAGCAAAGCCGCCCTCGGCCGCCTCGAAGCGCGCTTGCCCACGCGGCGGATCGCCACGCAACGCCAAGACGTTCTCGATGCCTGCGCCTACGAGTTCGTCGAGCACGTCACGAATTTGCTCGACGCTGCTGCCGACGCAGGTGAGATGCGCCAAGACTTCGATGTCCAGCTCGGCCTTGACCCGTTTGGCAACCTCGATGGTGCGCGCACGCGACGACCCGCCGGCGCCGTACGTGACCGAGACGAAACCGGGCTGCAGTTCGCGAAGGGTGCCGATCGTTTCGAACAGCGCCGCAACGCCCGCGTCGCTCTTGGGTGGGAAAAACTCGAACGAGAAGTGGGGCCGCCGCGTCGCGAGCGATTCGTCGATGCGCATCGACCCTCTTCTTAGCGAAACGTCGAAACGACGCCTGTGCAGACCAGAGTCCAGCCGTCGACCATCACGAACAGGAGGAGTTTGCACGGCAACGAGACGATCGGCGGGCTGAGCATAAACATCCCAAGCCCCATCAGTATCGACGCGACCGCGAGGTCGATCGCAACGAATGGAAGATAGAGGGCGAACCCGATTGCGAACGCGCTGCGCAACTCGCCGACCACGAAGGCGGGAATGACGATGGCCGGGTCGAACGCCGCCCGCGTCTCGCTGCGAACGCGAGCGATCCTCCCGAACGTCGCCAGATCGCGTTCCCGGGTCTGCCGAAGCATGAAGGCGCGGAGTGGCGCGTAGGCGCGCGCGAGCATCACCGTTTGCGAGATCTTTCCGGCGCCGTACGGCTCGAGCGCATCGTGCGAGATCCGTTCGATCGTCGGCGTCATAACGACGAACGAGAGAGCCAGGGCCAAGCCGCTCAACACCGCGTTCGGCGGCAGCGACGAGGCGCCGATCGCCGACCGAACGAGCGAAAGGACAACGACGATGCGAACGAACGAGGTCGTCATTACCAGAGCGAACGGGAGAATCGCGAGGAGCGTCAGACCGCCCAAGACGTCGAGCGGAAGCGTTGCGTGCGAGGCTCCGTGCACGCCCAGGAGCCGGTCCACTACCCGGCGGCCGTTTCGCCGTGCCGAACGGGCCGCAACACCTCGGTGATCCGAACGCCGAACCGTTCGCCGACCGCCACGACCTCGCCGCGCGCGATCGGCATATTGTTGACCAACAAGTCGATCGGACCGGTCGCGGCGCGATCGAGTTCCACTAGCGAACCCGTCCCAAGATTCAAAACGTCCCGCACGCGCAGCGAACAGCGGCCCAATTCGGCCGTCACGTTCAGCGACACGCCCATCAAGAGGTCGAGATTGGGCGGCAGCTCGGCGCTCACGTTGCGAGCCGGTCGAACGACGTGACCACGAAAGCTCCACGTTCTTCGCTCGTGCCGCACGTACCGTACGCGATCGTCACCTCGCCAACGCGCAACCGTCCCGGCTCGCCGAGTCGCGTTTGTAGGGCGACCGACGTTCCCGACTTCAAGTTCGCAAACGCCGGCAGCGGCAAGCTCCCACTCGCCAGCTCGACGCGGCCGTCGAGGCGAACGTCGAGCAGGTTCTCAACGTCGATGCGATTTCCGATTTGCTCGGCGGGGTCGTCGCTGAGTGCAAAACCAATCGCGAACGCACCCTCACCCGTCGTCCGCACTTCGAAATACGTGGCACTCTCGTGTTCCGCGCGGGCCGCAGGTTCGCTTGCGGACGCCCCGAGCGAACCGCATAGGGACCGGCAGAACGGTACGCAGGCGGCCGCCACGCGCTCGACGACGCCGCGCTCGATCGCCGAGAGCACGTCGCGTTCCGGGCGCTCCGGCTCGCCGAACGCGATCGCAACGATTCGACGTGCGTCGGTTGGACGGATGAGAACGAAGGCGTCGAACAGCCGGCCGCGCACGCGCACGACCAGCGCTTCGGAGCACAACAGCGAACGCACGTCGGCCCGTGGCACCTGTGGTTCGATCAATTCTACCTCGAACTCGCGTCCTAGCAGCCGACCGAGCTCCTCGCGCACGCCGCACGCGACGACGCACGCTGCCGAGAGCGGCAGCGTCGAGCGCAGCTCGAAAAACGGCTCGCGAACTTCGCGGCCGTCGGCGAGCCGTTGCGGCGGCCCGAACGCGAGCGCGGCGATCACTTCAACAGGTCCATCGTCGTTCGCTCGAGGTCGGCGCGCGCACGACGAGCGGCCAGCAGCGCGTCGAGCGACACGTAGGCCTCATGTAGGCGCTCGAGCCCACGAGCGGGATCGACGCGACCTCGGTCGCGCGCGTGTGGCCATAGAGGGGCGAAGGTTCCGTCTCCGGGCAGGCCGACGTGCGGTGCGACCCCTTGTGGCGCGGCTAGATGCGTTCCGTCGAGCCGCACCGGGGCCGTCCCGCTGGGAAAGCGCGCGAGGGCGACGCGCCCGATGCAGGTGCGTTCGGCACGCGGGGTCGCGGTGCGCGGGTCGACCGTCGTGCGCTCGTAGACCAACGAACCGTCGGGTTCGACATGGAGGTCCCGAACGCGGCCGAGCGCACGTTCGATCGGGTCGACGCGCAGCGGCGCAAGACTCGTGCTCCCGGGCGAAACCCCAAGGACGGCCGCCCCGTCGGGGAGGACGATGCGGTCGTCGCGGACGCCCAGCGTCCCGTCGCGCGTGTAGGCGCGCCGCCCGTTCGGGTGCATCACGACGAAGTAAGCGCCGTCGGGTGCGACCGCATTTAGAGGCCCGGCATCGGGGACCGCGCGGCTCGCCGGACGCGCCTCGGCAACGTCGTTCGCGTGTGGTTCGAAACCCGCCATAAAACCGGCGCGAGCGTCGGCGGCCCGACGCTCGACGCGGGCGAAGGCCT
>JBDTCF010000162.1:0-4877 GCA_039923715.1 Vulcanimicrobiaceae bacterium | reverse complement strand
GCGACGGTCAGCCGGCGCGCGACGTCGGCGGAAAGTTCGCGAAGCACAGCCAGCAGCTCGGGACCATCGACGAGATCGTCGTCGAATGTTTCCTCGCTTGAAATGGAGCGCGTCTGTTGATCCGCCTCGACGATCCGCGTATCGTTCCCGCGCGCAAGTTCGCGCAGATCGACTCCGGAGCGACCGAGCAGCCGAAAGATATCCTCGTCGCCGAGCCGCGCCAGCGCACCGACCGTCGTCACGCCGACCGCCGTCAGGCGCATCCGCGTCTTCGGGCCGATGCCCCACAAGCGTCCGACGTCGAGGGGTGCAAGGTAGGAGCGCTCGGAGCCCGGTTCGACCAACCGCAGTCCATCGGGTTTCGCGTCGTCCGAAGCGATCTTTGCGAGCATTTTCTGGGTTGCCACGCCCGCGCTGACCGTTAGCCCGATCTCGGCGCGAACGCGCTGCCGGACCGCGCGTGCAAAGGCGACGGCGACCTCGGCGTCCGGCGTCCCCACGTCGGCGAATGCTTCGTCCATCGAGAGCCCTTCCAGAGCGCGCGCACCCTGTCCGAAGATCGCAAAGATGGCTTGCGAACTCGCTCGATACCGAGCGAAGTCTGGCGGCCGCACGATTAGCTCGGGGCACAACTCGCGCGCGCGATAGAGCGGCATCGCCGAGCGCACGCCGAACGGACGCGCCTCGTAGGAGGCGGTTAAGACGACCGCTCGCCGGCCGCTGCCGGCGATCGCGAGTGGTCTGCCGCGAACGGACGGATCGTCGCGCTGTTCGACCGACGCATAGAACGCATCGACGTCGAAGTGAGCGATCACACCCGCATCCGGAGGATCACCCCGCCGCGCTGAGCGCGCCTGCGAAAATCGTCCGGATGGTCTGGAGGTTGCGCACGTCGTCGGTTTCGTCGCCCGGTGTCTCCAGGATCGCCGTCTTCCCGCGCAGTTCGGAGCGCATCGCGAGCGCGCGAAAGCCCGCAAAGCCGATCAATCCCTCGCCGATGTGATGGTGACGGTCGCGGTGCGCCCCGAGCGGCACCTCCGTATCGTTAAAGTGGAACAGATGAAGGCGTTCGAGCGATATCTCGGTGGCGATCGCGTCGACGAATCGGTCGACACCGGGTTGGTCGTCGATTTGGTAGCCGGCCGCCCAGGAGTGCGCCGTATCGATGCACACCCCGAGTTGCGGGTGGTCGACCGCCCGCAGTAGCGCGCCCAACTCTTCAAGCGTGCCACCGCACAGCGCGCCGGCGCCGGCGGAATTTTCCATCACGAGGACGACGCCCGGAGCAATGCCGTCGAGCGCTTCTTCCAACGCCGCGACTACCGCGCTGAAACCTTCGTTGCGCGGTCGTTTTCCGTACGAACCCAGGTGTGTGTTCACGTAGGCGATGCCGCCGGCGGCCGCCACGGCCACGTCGTTCTTCAGCAGGCGCAGCGAGTTGCGTGCGATTTTCTCGTCGTCGCTCGCGAGATTGATGAGGTATGAGGTGTGAATCGCGACCGGATCGATGCCGGCAGTGACGCGCAGCTCCCGAAACCGAGCGAGGGCACCGACGTCTGCCGGCGCAATGCGGTACGTCTTCGGGTTGCCGCTAAAAATCTGCAGCGCCTCACACCCGGTGCGCCGCGCGTACGCGATCGTCTCGTCGTAGCCGCGTGCAACGTCGACGTGCAGACCGAGCCGCACGTTACCTCCGAAAGCGCAGCGAGCGCGTGCGGCCGCTCCGGGGAGCAAACGTCTGCGCGCGCCGGCTGGGCATCGCACGGGACGGGTTGCGCTCGAACGTCGTCTCGGTGATGAGCACGGCGTCGGAGGGGTGTTCGCGCCGGCCGACGCGGCCGATGAGCTGCTCGACTTCCGACTCGCCGAACGCGTCGGCATCGGTGATAACGATCAAGTCGGCGGCCGGGATGTCGAGTCCGCTGCCGACCAGGTTGGTGGCTGCCAAAATCGAGGGCGTCACCTCGAGGAACGCCCGCATGTTTTCGATCCGGGTCGTCGTGCCGTGGACGCGCAGACCACGGCGACGATAGCGTTTGCTCTGCTCGCTAGTGTCGGCCATATCGCCGCGTAACTGTTGCACCGGAAAGCCGTAGGTGGATTCGAGCCGCGCCGCAAGCTTGGGAACGTCTCCGCGGGTTCGGCCGATCACGAAGATACGCGACTTGCGGCCGAGATGATCGCGAATCATCGCTTCGGCGCGCGCCAACTGCTCTTCGGCCGGCTCGCCCCAGACGCCGGTAACCTTGTGCACCTTGGTCGGTTGGACGTCGAACGGCATGGCGCGCATCGAGACGACGTTGGCGAAAGCGCCGATCCGCTCGAGAAATGCACGCAGCTCGTTCGGCGTCGCCGAAGCGAACAGCAGCGGGCAATCGAGTCCTTCGAGCAACCTCAGGTGCTCGCGTTCGTCGAACGCGTTGACATCATCGACGATCGTAAGGGCGCTGCGATCCAAAACGTCCCAAAGGTCCTCGCCGGCGATCATCATCGCGCTGCCCACGACGAAACGAACGCTTCCATCGCGCAAGCCTTCGAGCGCCGCGCGTCGCTCCGGACCGTCGATACCCGCGTGCAGTTCGCCCACGCCCAGACCGGTCTGTGCCAGGCGCTCGCGGAAGTAGGTGCAGTCCTGGCGGACGAGATCGCGAGTCGGCGCGACGACGCAGACGTAGCCACCGGTTCGCAGCGCCTCCGCGAGCGCCACGCGGAGCATCACTTCCGTCTTGCCCGAACCCGTTGGCGCTTTGAGCAGAAATTCGAACGTGTCGGCAGACAGCCCGTGGCCGATCGCCTCGATCGCACGCGATTGGTCGTCGGTGAGCGCGAAACGCTCGCCCGGTTGAACCAGTTCGCGCGCGAGCGCGACGGCCTGACAGTTTTCTTCGACGCGCGCCCAGATCGCGGCGGCGGCGTCGGTTACGAGTTGCTGAATGTGAGGTTTTCTCCAGTCGACACTTCGGTCGGCGTGTGTTCGCGCTCGGCCGATGCCAGCGGTAATTCGGGTGGGTTCACCGCATCGAGGTCGACCGGCGGAAGCTCCGAGACCGAGCGCAATCCGAAAGACTCCAAGAAATCTGCGGTCGTCTTGTAGAGAAGCGGCCGGCCCACGACATCCTTGCGGCCGGCTTCTGAAATGAAGCGGCGATCGAGCAGCGTCGAGACGACCGAATCGGCGCTGACGCCGCGCAAGTTCTCGATTTCGGCTTTGGTCACCGGCTGCAAGTAGGCGACGATAGCCAGCGTTTCGAGCGCGGCCGGTGAGAGGTTCGTCTTCGGCGGAAGCAGGTATGCCTCGACGGCGGCACGCGCCGCGGGCGCGCTTGCAAACCGGTAGCCGCCTGCGATTTCGCGCAGCACGATGCCCCGCTCGGCGTAGGTCTCCGCAATGCGGCCCAGGACCGCCGTCACATCGACGTGCGTCGCACCGGTCAGCTTGACGAGGCGATCGATCGAAAGCGACTCGCTGGCCACGAACAGCAAGGCCTCGAGCGTCTGCTGCAACTCGCCGGTTTCGATGAGTTCAGTTTGCATTCGCCTCCAAGGGGACGAACCGGCGGAGCAGGAGTGTGCCGCGCGGATCCTCCTGTTCGAACGCAAGCCGACGCTGGCGGATCAGTTCGAGAATCGCGAGAAAAGTCGCGATTACACGGTCGCGCGCGAACTCCGCGCACAGCTCGAGAAAGGCAACCGTACCGTGCTCGCGCACCTGACGCAACACGTACTCCATCTGGACGGCCAGCGAGACGCGCTCGCGCACGATCGTCCGGCGGTCCGGCCTTGCCGCCCGCAGCGCGGCCAGCAACGCCAGCGACAGGCGCTCGGCGTCGATCCGGTAGCGTTGCACGACCTCGGTTCCTGGGTCTCCCGCGTCGCGATAGTAGTACGAGCCCGATTCGATTTGGCGCGCCCGGAGTTCGTCCGAGGCCCCTTTGTACTTCGAATACGCGATCAAGCGCGCGCGCAGACGCTCCTCGACGTCCTCGGGCGTCTCCTCGCCTTCTGTGAGAAACTCGCTCGGGACGGGCGGCAGGAGTGACTTCGACTTCAGGAAGACCAGCGTCGCCGCGATCACGAGGTACTCGGCGGCGAGTTCGACGTCGAGCGACTCCATCATTGCAACGTACTCGAAATACTGTTGGGCGACGCTCGCCAACGGGACGGTCGCGATATCGAGCCGTTGCTCTTTGACCAAGTGGAGCAACAGATCGAGCGGCCCGTCGAAAATATCGAGTGAGACTCGGCACGGCCGGGTCTCGAGAGGGAGGTTCAACGCGTTTGGGATTCCCTCACAAGGAGCTCGCCTCCCGTCGCGGCGACCGCGACGCCGGGAACGGCAAACGGATCGCCCGCGAGCGAGGCAAGGTGCTCGAGCCCGAGGTCGATCAGGCGTTTCTCGTTCACGTACTTGAGCGACCTTTTCGCGAGTTTGATTTCGAACCAGGCCGCCTCGTCGACCTCGTGGTCGTGGTTGGCGGTATCCCCCGAAAGGTAGCGCATCAGATAGAAGTGCACGGCCTTCTTGTGCTTGGTCCCGCTCAGGTAGAACCAATACGAGATATCGGAAAGCTTGGTAAGGATTTCGGCCCAGCAACCGGTCTCTTCGCGGACTTCGCGAAGCGCTGCGGTCTCGTGCGTCTCCCGAACCTCGACGTGCCCTTTGGGCAACGACCAGACGCGCGGATTTCCACGCCCGATCAGCAGGGCGTCGTACGACATACCGTTCGGGCGGAGGACCAGTCCTCCGGCCGAAACCTCATATTTAATCCGCATCAGCTCGCTTCCGATCCCTAAACCCAGGGCGCCTTTCTCTCATTGTAGCAACCCGGGCCAAGAAGGAACGGCTGCGGCCCGAGGGCTCCTTCGGCTTGCGATTA
>JBDTCF010000161.1:0-7008 GCA_039923715.1 Vulcanimicrobiaceae bacterium | reverse complement strand
AACCATGCGCGTCGGCCGCACTCGGCGTACGTTACGTGCCGGGTGCGGAGTCGCAGGGAAGGGCACCTCCTGTGCAGCGCGGCACTAGCGCATCCATGCGCGTCGGCCGCACTCGGCGTACGTTACGTGCCGGGTGCGGAGTCGCAGGGAAGGGCACCTCCTGTGCAGCGCGGCACTAGCGCATCCATGCGCGTCGGGGTGCTCGTGTTTCCGGGGACGAATTCGGAAGAGGAGACTGCGCGCGCGTGCGAGGCGGTGGGGCTGGATACCGATATCGTGCACTGGAAAACACCGCCGGAGCGCGTGCGCGAATACGCTGCGCTGGTGCTGCCGGGCGGGTTTGCGTACGAGGATCGCGTTCGGGCGGGGGCGATCGCCGCGCACGATCGCTTAGTCGACGTCGTGCGCGAGGCGGCCGCCGAAGGCAAGCCGGTACTTGGGATCTGCAACGGCGCGCAGATCCTATTGGAAACGGGGCTCGTCCCAGGTTTCGCCGCAGCGCCGGGCGAGCGCGATGGCCGTCGTCCGCAAGCGGGTTTCACGCGCAATGCCCCGCACGGAAAATATGTTTCGCGACACGCGTACGTAAAACTGAACGTCGCTCCCGACCGGTGCACCTTCACCGCTCGCTTGCCGGCCGGCGCCGTGTTGCCGGCATGGGCCTCCCACGGCGAGGGCCGTCTGGCGGCGACCCAGTCGGTATTGGAGCGGATCGTCGCCGACGATCACGTTGCGTTCGTCTACTGCGACCGGGAGGGGAACGTGACGCCCGAGTCCACGCCAAACGGCTCGGCGCTCGGTGCGGCGGCGCTCACGAACGTCGCGGGTAACGTGCTCGCGATCATGCCGCACCCCGAACGCGCCGGTTGGGTATTCATGCAGCGCGACGGCCTCGAACGCGAACGCGCGCGCGGCGACCGCGATGCATTCCTGGCGCCTGCAGGCGGCATCGCGCTCTTCGCCGGCCTGGCCGCCGCGCTGTGACTCGCAGGATGCGGGAAGACGCGGGGTGACCATCGAGATCGTGCTCACCATCCCGGACAATGAGGCGCTGACGGCGCTGGCTACGTTGCGGCGGCTCGGCGTCGACCTCGGCTCGCTCGAACGCGCCGACGTGTGGCGATTCGGGGTGGCCGCAGCCGATGTCGACGCGCTCGTCGAGACGGTCCGTTCGATCGAGACGATCTTCAACCCGAACAAACACCGCCTGCTCGTGCGCGCGGCGGCCGAACCCGAGCCGAGCGAGGTGTGGATCGACGAACCGGGCGCCCCGGGCGGCTTCGGGGCGCCGCCGTATCGCATCGCGGGTCGTTCCCTTGCCGGGGTGGCGAGCATCGAACGATTTGTCGGCTGGCGTCTCGCGGGCCGACACGGAAAACCGGCCGGAACCGAGGTCGTCGAGCGGGCCCTCGAGACGCTCTTGTGCAATCCCGCGTTTCAAAGGGCAAGACGATGATGTTAGCACCACAGGTCGAGCGGAATCGCGACGAGTCCGCGAGCGGCGACTTCTACACAATCGCGACTCTCGGCTCGCATTCGGCGTTGCAGATCCTTAAGGGTGCGCACGATGAGGGCTTCAAGACGCTCGCAATCGCGAACCGCGATACCGAGCGTCTGTATCGTTCGTTCGCGTTCGTCGACGAGACGATTGCGATCGACCGCTACGAAGACTTCCCGGGGTTGGTTCCACAGCTTGAGAAGCGCAAGATCATCATCGTGCCGCACGGGTCCTTCGTCGCCTACCTGTCGCTCGAAGAACATAAGGCGATGCCGATTCCGTACTTCGGCAACAAGGCGATCCTCGATTGGGAAGCAAGCCGCGAACTTCAGCGCCAGTGGCTCACGCGCGCGGGCCTCAAGGTCCCACGCCAGTTCAAGAGCGGCGCCGAAATCGACCGCCCGGTGATCGTGAAACTGTACGGCGCGCTGGGCGGTAAGGGCTACATGTTCTTGCGCGACACCAATGATTTCGATGAGCGAGCCGGACTGCTCGCGCGGCGCAACTATATCATCCAAGAGTACGTCATCGGCGTGCCGTTCTACATCCACTACTTCTACTCGTCGCTCACCGGCAAGCTCGAGATCATGAGCATGGACCGCCGTTACGAGACGAATGTGGATTCGCTGGGCCGCATTCCGGCCGCCGCGCAGGGCGGCATGAACGTCGATCCCAGCTACGTCGTAGTCGGCAATCAACCGCTCTCGCTGCGCGAGTCGATGCTGGCAGAAGCCTATCGCATGGGTGAGGACGTCGTGCGGGTGAGTCGCGAGATCTGCCCGCCGAAGGGCCTCTTCGGTGCATTCTGCATCGAGACGATCATCACGCCGGATGCCCAGTTCTACATCATGGAGATATCTGCGCGCATCGTTGCCGGCACGAACCTCTTCATCGACGGCTCGCCGTATTCGTACCTGAACTACAGCGAACCGATGTCGACCGGGCGGCGAATCGCCCGCGAGATAAAAAATGCGCTCCTTACGAACTCCCTGCCCCGCGTGCTAGATGACTCGAGCCTCGTCGGGTAGGCGATTCGCGGCGGCGTTGCTCGGGGCGGCGTTCGCCTTCGGCGTGCCGCACGCGAGTCGGGCCGCGATCGAAACGGATCCCACCGCGCTTTACGCGACGATGAAACAGGCGTACGATCGGGGTGGAGTCTCGGGCTGGCGCTTCGTCGACGAGTTGAACTATTTTTCGGCCATTCTGGATGCCGGTCGTGCTTACTCGCTCTTCCGTCCCCAGGATCCCGCGTACGCAGAGATTGCCGACCTAACGGTCGACGTTGCGAGTCGCCTGCACTACGACCCGCTGACCAACAACGACGCCGCTGCCTGGTACGTGCGCGAAGCCGCGACCTACGTCAGCACGCACGGCGATGCGACGCGCGTCCCGGACGCTAACGCCTTGCTCGCGAAACTGAGCGCAGGCGAAGCCGACACGAAGCAGGCCGCCCGCGACGCGCAAATCGACGCGGCGGCCAACGCCAAAACCTGGCAGCACGACCCGGATGCGGCGGTCGAGTCGATCGTCGCCGACGTGCGCGCCTACAATCTCACGCGCGACCCCACCTTTCGCAGCGATGCACTCCAGCGAGCGAACTCGCCGGCGATGCCGTTGTTGCGCATTCCCGACCCCGAATTTGCGGAGTTTTTCCAATTCGCTGAGGCCGGCGCCCAGGGAAGCGATGCTACCTACTCGGCCGCCGACGTCGCCAACGCAAAGGCGATCGCCGCACGGCGAAAGAACACGCCGGAGCTGCAAGTGATCGGGACCGTCCGCGGAATCCCGCACGAGCTCCGGCTCACCCGCACGGCGCCCGCTGACGAGTACTTCGGAAATCTCAAGATGTCGCCACTAGGCGTTCACAACGACGTCGTGCGCCTGCAGAAGTATCTCGACGCCGGATGGGGCGCGCGCATGACCGACGCGGCCGCGAACGTGACGGACGCGATCGACGACTGGCAAAAGCAGTACCCGCACGACTTAACCCTGCCGCGGAACCTCTACGAGTTGTACCAGCAATTGGTTCGGATCGATTCGGATAGGGCCCGTGCCGAGGCCGAGCACGTCCGAAACGTCTTGCTCGTCCAGTATCCCACCTCAAACCAGGCACGGCAGATTTCGACGTCGTAGCCCGCGGGGTGGCCATCTCCGATGTCGTCGCTCGACTGCGCGATTTCGATCGTTCGGCGCTGACGCTGTGTTCCATCGGGAGCCATTCTGCGCTCGACGTCGCCGCCGGCGCCCGCGCGCAAGGCCTGCGCAACCTGATCGTGACGGCTCGCGGGCGGGCGAAGACGTACGCGGACTACTACGCGCGCAAGGGCCTACCCGAACGTGGCTGCGTCGACGAAACGCTGGAGCTGGATGGCTTTGCGGACATCCTGCGCCCCGAAGTCCAAACGCGTTTGCTGGCCGCAAACGTGCTGTTCGTTCCAAATCGGTCGTTTGAAGTCTACGTGCACGAACGGTTCGGCTACGACGAAATCGAACGCGGGATGCTCGTACCGATGTTCGGAAATCGCCGCTTGCTGCGGGCCGAGGAACGCGACGAGGCCGATAACCAGTACGCGCTCCTCGCGCGCGCCGGAATCCGGCATCCACGCGCCTTCGCGCATCCCGGCGAGATCGACCGGCTGGTCATGGTCAAGGCGGCGCACGCCAAGGTCAGTTTCGAGCGGGCGTTCTTCTTGTGCGATAGTCCGCAGACGTACGAGCGCGAGGCGCAGCGGCTGCTGGATGCGGGCATGGTAACCGAGACTGGATTGGCGAAGGCGCGCATCGAAGAGTACGCGCTGGGGCCGAGCGTCAACCTCAACTTTTTTTTCTCGCCGATCCTAGGCGAACTCGAGCTCTCGGGGACCGACACCCGCCGCCAGACGAATCTCGACGGTCTGCGTGGGCTCCCGCCGGCGCAACTCGCGACGGCCGCCGGCATCCCCGTACGGATGGAAGAGGCGGGGCACATCGCCACGACGCTGACGGAGTCGATGCTGGAAAAAGCGTTCGACCTCGGCGAACGATTCGTCGCCGCGGCGCGCGACGCTAACCCGCCCGGCACGATCGGCCCGTTCGCGCTGCAGTGCATCATCGTCGCCGGTCCCCCCAAAGCGTTCGTCGTGTACGACGTCTCGCTACGAATCCCGGGGTCGCCCGGGACGCGCTACACGCCGTACTCCGCCTATCGCTGGGGCCGCGATGTCTCGGTCGGGGAGCGCATCGCGATGGAAGTCGTCATGGCCCGCGACGCGGGCCGCCTCGAAGAGGTGCTTACCTAAGCGTCAGCGTCGCATGGTCCGGGAACGAGTGGGACGAAGCCAAGCGGGGATGACCAGTGAAGCCCTCGATGCGGAAACGAGTACCCGGCCGGCGACGGTCGTAATTCTCGATTTCGGCGCGCAGTACGCGCAACTGATCGCGCGGCGCGTTCGCGAGGCCAACGTGTACTCGGAAATCCTCCCCCACGACACGCCCTGGGCAGCGATCGCGCGCCGCCGTCCGGCGGCGATCGTTCTGAGCGGCGGTCCCGAGAGTACGCTCGGCCCAGAGGCCCTGGGGGTGGCGCCGGAACTGTGGAAATCCGGGATTCCAATCCTGGGCATCTGCTATGGCATGCAGCTCGTCGCGCGCGACTTGGGCGGTTCGCTCGTCGTCGACGCGATTCGCGAATTCGGGCCGACGTCGCTCGACGTGACGGCCGCTTCGCCGCTCACGCGCGGCGTTCCAACCACGACGCGCGCTTGGATGTCGCACGGCGATGCGGTCGTCGAGCCGCCGCCGGGGTTTGCGACGCTGGCGCGCACGACCCAGTGCGCGATCGCGGCCATCGGCGATCCCGCGCGCCGAATCTACGGCGTGCAGTTCCACCCCGAAGTCGTTCATACCGAAGCGGGGAAACGCATCGTTGCAAACTTCTTGCAAGACGTTGCCGGCATCGCTCCCGACTGGCGCATGGAGTCGTTCGTCGAAACGATGACGCGCGATGTCCGGGCGCGAGTCGGTGACGGACGCGTGATCTGCGCGCTCTCCGGAGGTGTCGATTCCGCGGTCGCGGCGACCTTGGTCGCGCGCGCCATCGGCGAGCGGCTAACCTGCGTGTTCGTGGATACGGGCTTGCTGCGTGCGGACGAAGGCAACGGCGTGGTCGCGGCCTTCCGCGACGTAGTGCACCTCAACGTGATCAGAGTCGACGCACGCGAGCGGTTCTTGGCGCGGCTGGCCGGCATCATCGACCCCGAGGAGAAGCGGATTCGCATCGGCCACGAGTTCATCGCGATCTTCGACGAAGAAGCGGCAAAAATTCCGGGTGTTACGCACCTCGTGCAAGGGACGCTCTATCCCGACGTCATCGAGTCGAAGACTCCCGGCTCGAAAGCGGGGCACAAGATTAAGTCGCACCACAACGTCGGCGGTCTCCCCGAGGAGATGAAGCTCGCGCTGGTCGAGCCGTTGCGTGCGCTGTTTAAGGACGAGGTGCGCGAGGTCGGGCGCGTTCTGGGTCTGCCCGCTGCGATCGTCGAACGGCAGCCGTTTCCGGGTCCGGGACTCGCCGTGCGCGTGTTGGGCGCCGTTACCGCTGAGCGCCTCGAGTCGGTGCGCAAAGCCGATGCGATCGTAACCAGCGAGATCGAATCCGGCGCATTCGATCCGAAACCGTGGCAGTACTTTGCGGTGCTCACACCGTTGCAGAGTGTCGGCGTCATGGGGGATGGTCGCACGTATGCCAACTTAGTCGCAGTCCGCGCGATCGTGAGCGAAGACGGCATGACGGCCGACTGGGCGCGCCTGCCGCACGCGCTCCTCGAGCGAATCTCGACTCGCATCGTCAACGAGGTGCCGGGCGTCAATCGCGTCGCCTACGATATCACCTCGAAACCACCGGCGACCGTCGAGTGGGAGTAGAGGCCGAAGGCCTGCGCGTGCTCGTCGTCGGGAGCGGCGCGCGGGAAGACGCGCTCTCGTGGCGCTTGGCGCGCTCGGCGTCGTGTGCCGCGGTGTTCGCCGCGCCCGGAAATGCGGGCACGGCAACGCGCGGGGAGAACTGGAGCGGCGTTTCGATCATCGACGGCAAGGCGCTGGCGAAGCGTGCCCTCGACGCACGCATCGATCTGGTCGTCATCGGACCGGAGACCGCGATTGCCGCCGGGGTCGCGGACCGCCTGCGAGAGACGGGAATCGCGACGTTCGGTCCCGGCCGCAGTGCGGGCCGGCTTGAATCGAGCAAAGTGTTCGCGAAGCGTTTCATGGAGCGGCACAACATTCCGACGGCGCGCGCGAGCGTCATCCATTCGCTCGACCAGGCGCGTCGCGTCCTCGCCGATTGGCGCGGCGGATGCGTCGTCAAGGCCGACGGGCTGGCTGCCGGCAAAGGCGTCGTAGTGGCGGACGACGGCGCCGCAGCGCTCGCCGTTCTCGAAACCTGGTTCGCGAAGGGTGTTCCCGGCGGCGGGACCGACGTGTTGCTCGAGGAGCGCTTAGAAGGCCGCGAGATCAGCGTGTTTGCGATCGGC
>JBDTCF010000160.1:0-5556 GCA_039923715.1 Vulcanimicrobiaceae bacterium | reverse complement strand
GGTTCGATACCGTGCTCGAACATGCGGCGAGCGCGGCAATGAGTGCTGCGCACCAAAAAAAGCGGACGCCTTGAACCACGACGCAATTCCCTCCTGGTCATTGGAAGACCAGAGCAATCCCGAGGGGGTTCGCCACGCTCAGTCCCTTGGCATCCCACCGCGCGCCGTGATTAAGACCGCGGTAGGAACGGAATTTGAACGACCCCGTTGCGCGCGCCGATGAGTGGACTTCGGCTCGCCCAACAGCAGGTTGCATGAGGGCGCAGACAACGAAACGACAACACTCGAGCGTCGGGCCTTGCTGCCGAAACACGCGCCGCGCTCGAGCGTATGTGGGTGGAGTCGTCGGCGCCGCGGGGCGCTTCTCTTCGCCCGCCGGGAACTAGTTCCTTAGTTATCGAGCCTTGCTCGGGAGGTTTCCACCATGAACCGTCGATCCGCCCTCGCCGCCGCCGCCGCCTTGGCCGGCCTTCTATCGCTCGGTTCGGTCGCGGCGCTGGCCGACAACGGCGCGACCGTTACGTTCCGCGACGCTAGCTACGACAAAGTCACGATTGAGGTCCGCGTCGGCTCGTCCGCCGACCCGAGCGCCTCGATTCCGTTCGGCGACCAGACGCTCACGAAAGGCCAGAGCTGGGACGTCGACACGGGCGGACTGATCGTCTTTTGGCGCCGCGAAGCCACTCCCGGAAGCGGCGACGGGACCTACACGCCTTGGCAGAAGATCGTCACGAGCCAGTCGCTCACGCAGAACGTCTGAGCGCTACCGATCGCGCCCGACTTAGCCTTCGAGCAGAGCCGCTGTGATGATCCGCTCTTGCTCGACCGCGTGGGCGCCGCCATATCCCTCGCTGGGACTGGCGCGATAGGGCCGGCCGACGTACTCGAGATCGCGTATGCCGTGCGGTAAGCGCCCGACGAGGCGCCGCCGCACGTGCGCGCGCGCACCCATGTTCATCGGTTCCTCTTGCACCCAAACGACGTGCTTAAGATTCGGGTACGCCTCGAGCGTCGCGACGATATCCTCGCGAGGTAGCGGCGACAACAGCTCCACGCGTACGACCGCGGTCTTCGTCAGCTTAGCGAAGTCCGGGTGTCCCACCAGATCGTAGTAGACTTTGCCGGAGCACAGAATCACGCGTTCCACGCCGTCGCGCGCGAGCGCGCGCGGGTCGTCGAGCACGCCGTGGAAACCGCCGTCGGCGAGTTCGTCGAGCGAACCATAGGCCGCGCGCAACCGCAACAGACTCTTTGGCGTGAATACGACCAAGGGGAGCGGGCGCGCGCGGTTCGCTTGGGCGCGCAAGAGGTGAAAGTACTGCGCGGCCGTCGAACAGTTCGCGACCACGACGTTACCCTCTGCCGAGAGTTGCAGGAAGCGCTCGATGCGCGCGCTCGAGTGCTCCGGTCCGGCACCCTCGTAACCGTGCGGAAGCAAGAGCACGAGCCGCGTCGATTCGTTCCACTTCGCGTTTCCGGCCGCGACGAACTGATCGATAACGATCTGCGCGCCATTCATGAAGTCACCAAACTGCGCTTCCCAAAGCACCAGCGCGCGGGGCGCGGCCACGCTGTAGCCATACTCGAAACCGAGGCAGGCATACTCGGAGAGCGGGCTGTTGTACAGTTCGAACGACGCCCGTTGATCGGGCAAGTGTTGCAGCGGCACGTGGACCGCGCCGGTGCGCGGATCGTGTAGCGCCAGGTGGCGGTGACTGAAGGTTCCGCGTTCGGTATCCTGTCCGGTCAATCGCACGGGAACGCCTTCCGCGACGAGCGACGCGAACGCGAGCGCCTCGGCGAGCCCCCAATCCACGTCACCGTCGGTCTGAAGGGCTGCCTTACGGCGCTCGAACTGGCGCACGAGTTTCGGATGGACGTTGAAGCCGGCCGGAACGGCGACGAGTTCGTCGCTCCATTCGAGCAGCTTGCTACGCGCGACGTTCGTCCGCAACGGCGCTTGTTCGGTGCTCGCAACGCCGTTGGTCCGCGCGGCGGACGTTGGGTCGGGGGGCGTGCGTCCCTTGACCGCAGCGTGGGCCTCGGCGATACGCGCCGACGCCGCGCTCGTCATCGCTTCGGCTTCGTCCGGGGCGATGACGCCTTGCGCGATCAACTTCTGCGCGTAAAGTTCGCGCACGGTTGGATGCGTTTTGATCCGCTCGTACATCTGCGGTTGCGTGTAGGCCGGTTCGTCGGCTTCGTTGTGCCCGAAGCGGCGGTATCCGATTAGGTCGATGATCACGTCGTGTTCGAAACGCCGGCGGAAATCGAGCGCTAGGCGCAACGCGGCCAGACACGCCTCGACATCGTCCGCGTTCACATGAACGATCGGTACGTCGAAGCCCTTCGCGAGATCGCTCGCATAGCGCGTCGAGCGACCTTCTTGGGGATCCGTCGTGAAACCGATCTGGTTGTCGGCGATCAGGTGGAACGTTCCGCCGGTCCGGTAGCCTGCCAACGCTTGAAGGTTGAGAATCTCGGCAACCACGCCTTGCGCCGAAAATGCGGCGTCTCCGTGAATCAGAATCGGGACCGCTTTACGGGTCTCTTGGATCGCGACCGGATGCGCGTGATCGGTTTGCAGCGCGCGCGCGCAACCCTCGACGACGCCGTCGACGGCTTCGAGGTGACTGGGATTGTTCGCCAGCACGACGTCGATCTCGCGTCCGCCGGGTGACGGATACGTCCCTTGCGAACCTTGATGGTACTTGACGTCGCCGGTGACGTCGTCACCCTCAAGCCCAGCGTCGGCGGCTTCGAACTCGGCCAGCAACTCTTCGTACGGGCGGTTGACGACGTGCGCGATCGTCGAGAGGCGCCCGCGATGCGCCATGCCGATCACCGCGGTCCCGACCCCGTCGTCGGCGAGCTGCGCGACGAGTTCTTCGAGGATCGGAACCATGACATCGAGACCTTCGATCGAGAACGTCTTCTGACCGATGTACGTCTTGCGCAGGTAACGCTCCCACGTCTCAACGTTCGTCAACGCGCGCAACATGCGCTTGGCGACCTCGCGAGAGATCGGTGCGCGGTTCGCGCCGGATTCGATGTAGTCGCGCAGCCACTCACGCTCTTCAAGGTTCGCGATGTGCTCGACTTCGTAGGCGATCGTCGAGCTGTAGGTCTCGCGTAAGCGCGGAAGCACGTCGGCGAGCGTCCCACCGGGGACTTTCACGCGCAGAACCGAGGCGGGAACGGCCGCCATTACCGAGGGCGTCAGGTCGTAGGTGCGCGAATCGAGCGCCGGATCGCCCGGCGGATTGCTGCCGAGCGGATCGAGCGTTGCCGCGAGGTGCCCGTGCGAGCGGTAGGCCGACACGAGCGAGACCCCGGCCGCTACCGCCCGCAACAGTTCTTCCGCATGAGCGCTCCCGTCGCGCGCGTGCGAGGCGAACGTTTCGAGCGCGGCCGGAGCCGCCGAATCCGCCTGTGGCCGCGGCGCCGCCGGCGGGACCGCGGCGAGTGCGAGGTTCGCGAAGATGCTCTCGTAGAAGCGGTCGGCCCCGCTCAGAAGGTCGTCGACGCGCCGGAGGTATTCGCCCGACTGCGCGCCTTGGACCACGCGATGATCGTAGGTACTCGTCAGCGTCATCACTTTTTCGACGCCGAGCTCGCGCAGCGTCGCCGGATTCGCATGCGTGAAACCCGGCGGATAACCGATCGCGCCGGCGGCGAGAATCGCGCCTTGCCCCGCCATGAGGCGCGGAACCGACGCGACAGTCCCGATCCCACCCGGATTCGTCAGCGTGAACGACGCACCGTTGAGTTCGTCCGCCGTCAGCTTGTTGTCTCGGGCCTTCGCGACGAGTTCTTCGTAGCGCGCGCGAAAGGCGGCGAAGTCGAGGGCGTCGGCGTCGGCGATGACCGGGACGACCAGCGAGCGGCTCCCGTCTTTGCGTTGCGCGTCGACGGCGAGGCCAAGATGAACGCCGGCGACCACGCGGCTTGCGATGCCGTTCTCGCGTCGAAACGCGGTGGCGATCGCGGGATAGCCGGCGGCGGCGCGAACGAGCGCGTAGGCGATCAGGTGCGTGAACGAGATCTTCTCGCTTCGTGCGGCGTTGCGAAGCGCCACGTTAAGTTCGCCGCGACGCGCATCGAGTACGGCCACCGAAATCGTTCGGAAGCTGGTCGCCGTCGGGATCCCGAGGCTCTGCTCCATGTAGCCGACCAAGGCGCCTGCCGGACCCTTGAGCGGCGTGACCAGCGCGCTGGCGGAAAGCGCCGGCTCGGGCAGGGTCGGCGCGCTCGGCGTTCCGGCAACGGCGCGCGGCGGATTCGCCGAAGCCGCCGCGCGCGCGACATCGCCGACCAGGATCAGGCCGTCCGGACCCGTTCCAGAAATCCGCGCCAGGTCGAGACGCCCGCGCTCGGCCAGGCGCTGGGCGCGATGCGACGCAAGCGCCCCTCGCTTAGCCGCGAGCGCGGCAGGTTGAGGCGTCTTGGCCGGCGCGGCTTTCGCCGGCGCCGCTTCCGGTGGCGCGGTCTGCGCCGCACCGGAGGTCCCGGCGAGCAACCCGGCGGGCTTGGGGGCCGCAGGATCTATCTCGGCGATCGTCGCGCCGACCGCGACCGTCTCGCCCTCGCCGGCAAGCACTCGCGCCACGCTGCCCGCGACCGGTGCCGGAACTTCGACGTCGACCTTGTCGGTGGTCACGTCGACGAGCGTCGCGCCCTCTTCGATCCAGTCGCCTTGATGGACCCGCCACTCGACAATCGACCCCTCGGTGACGGACTCGCCCATCTCCGGCAGGGTGACTTTCACCGTCGTTTCCGTCACACCACGTCCCCGCGCACGCTCACCATCTTAATGCCGGCGGGGACGGCTGCCTGCCGCAAGTGTCGGGCTAGATCGTCGTGAAGGTCCCCATCGCGTCCGTGAACGTAGCGGAATGACCGCAGTACGTGTTCGTAAACGTGTACCCGACCGAATACGTCGTGTGCGCTTCGAGCGCCGGCAGCGCCACCGCCCACATCGGGGTCCCCGGCTTCAACTCTTGGGCGATCGGAGTCGGCAGCGGATTCGGCGGTGACAACAGTCCGCCAAGATTGTCCGCCGAGCCGCCCTGCGGCGTGATCTCGATCGTTTTGAGCGGGCCGTTCGAGGGATTGTACGCAACGACCAAGTCCGGCGCATTGTCGGGGACCTTGGTCCAACTGGGAACCGGATAGAGCTCCTGTGGTGCGACCGGATTGAAATTCGGCGGCGGTCCGCCGCAGAACGAGTCGGCGACTTGCGCGGCGCTGCAGCCGCTCAGCGCAGCGCTCAGTAGTGCGCCGCTAACGAGCATGCGCGTGATGGTGCCCATGTGGAACTGCGTCTCCTTCGCGGACGGGTCCGGCGTCCGCGGACCCAGCGTCACCATCAGTATTCGGCACCGCAACCCGAAAAAGGAGCCGGTACCCGCATCTTCAGGCGCAATCTCCTTAGCAGCCTGTCCAGCGGAGACCAGGCGTTACGCTCGGTCGATTCGATTTTCGTGCCCTGGAAGGGACTCGAACCCCTACAGCCTTGCGGCCACTGATACCTGAAACCAGCGCGTCTACCAATTC
>JBDTCF010000159.1:0-8352 GCA_039923715.1 Vulcanimicrobiaceae bacterium | reverse complement strand
GCAAAGCCGAGCAGCAGCACGAGCGCCGCCAGGTAGCCGAGAACGGAGCGGCGCGCGACCGAGACGATGCGCCGCGAGACGACGGCGACCCGGGCGGCATCCATCAACGCGAAAGCCGCACTCGGAATCAGCGTGTACAGCAACAGCGTGAGCGCTTGCGGAAAGACGAGCGCCGGCATCTCGGCGTATGCATACAGGAGCACGAGCGGAACGCCGATCGCGAGCCGGACGCGCGTGCGACGCCACCAGCCCCGCGAGACGTCGAGGTCCAGCAGGCCGAGCGACATGAAGGCGGCCGCCAAAAGGACCAACATCAGGCACCGTCCCTTGCCGGCGAGGGAGCCGGGCGTGATGGACGCACGCGATGAACAGCGAAGTAACCTTCGGCGCGACAGTTCTGGACGCGCCCCACTTCTTCTGGGGGAAGAACTCCCACGCGATGCACGAGGCGTTCGACGTGCGGTCCGATTCCGGCCGTCAAATCGAGGTTGTCGACAACGTCAGCCTGGCGCCGCGCTGCCCCGTCCAGCCGGGGGATCGCGTGACGATCCGGGGAGCGTACGTCGCGCACTCCAGCCACGGCCCGCTGGTTCACTGGACGCACCACGACCCGGCGCGCCAACACCCGGACGGCTTCATCGAACTCCACGGTCGGCGGTACGCATGATCTTGGCGCTCGCTATCCGGTTCGCGATCAGAAGTTGCGGGATCGTGACGAAGCGGTATCCACGCGCGCGAAGCCCCTCGATGATCTCGCGCGTTGCCGCGATCTCCTGACTCCGATTGCAGACGCGGGCCGGGGCTTCATGCTTGGAACGCCCGCAGATGATGCCGCGGTTACCGTCGTGGAGGACGACGATCGCCCCTGGGGTGACGCCGTCGATGACGCGCCGCGCGATCGTCGCGTCGCCCGGCTGCTCCCAGTCCTTGGGGAGCGGAACGGACCACATGATTGGGACGTATCCGTCGCGATGGATCTCGGCAAGCGAATGGAAGTCGCGTGCGCCGAACGGCGGTCGCATCAGCCGCGTCCGCACCCCGGCGACGCGTTCGAGGGCTGCGTCCGTGCGCCGAAGTTCCGCGCGAACCTGCGCCGGCGACTGCACGAGCAAGTGCGAGTGATCCCAGGTGTGGTTGCCGAGCACGTCCCCGTCGCGAACGATCTTGCGTACGGTATCCGGGTGCGCGACCACCGCGCGGCCGACGACGAAGAAGGTCGCATGAACGTGTTCGCGTTGTAGGACCTCGAGGATCCGGTCGGTGTACGGCGGGTTCGGACCGTCGTCGAAGGTCAGCGCGACGATTCGTTCGTTCGTCGGGCCGTGCACGACGGTGTGGCCGAACAACTGGCTCTTGGGATCCTCGACGGCCTTGTAGCCGAGATACGAGCCCGTGCCGAGGACTGCGACGACGGCCAGCGCGACGGCGAACGATTTCAGGTGCGTTTCTCCATGCGCGCCCGCTGAGCCGCGATGGCCTTGCGAAACGCGGGCGAACCAAAGCCCTCGAAATCGGCGACGATCGCGCCGTAGCGGGGTTCCACCAGCGTGGTACTTTGCATTTTGACAAGGTCCGGCAAAGGTTTGTTCTTATCGAGCGTGAGGTGATATTGGTGCCCACCCGTCGTCGCCCAGTAGTGCGGATCGGTAAACGAGTACGTCCGGCTACCGGCTTTTCCCTCGACAAGTTGATACACGTACACGGTGTAACGTTTGGACGTGTCGCCGCGCGGGGGACGATTACCTAATTCCCATATTCCATCTTGAACGACTTTTCCAAAGAGGAACGCTACGTCGCTACCGTACTCTTTGGTCTTGCGCGCCGGGGCCTGCACGCGAACGAGCGTTCCTGAACGGCCGAGCACGCGGTACTCGGCCGTGGAAAGGCCGTCGAGGTCGGCGATCCGGTACTCCTCGCGCGCGATTTTCCCCGTCGTGTGGTCGATCCGCAGCGAAAGCCGAATCTCCGAGCGCTGGGCGAGCACGCGGCGCGCGGCCGCCGAGCGGGCAGACTCGATGCCGCCGTACATCTTCCAGGCCAGAGCGAGCGCAGCGATGACCGTGAGGGCGATTGCGATCGGGACGAAGGGGACGCGCGGGCGGTCAAGCATCGAGCGCGGCCTCCGTCGCCCGGCGGTCGAGGACGGCGTTGACGACCCGATCGGCTAGGGCGTTCGCCTTGCGCGGGACGTGTTCGACCTGGACGGTGCGGAACCGCCGCAACAGTTGCTTGGCACGCGCGTGCAGCGGGATCAGGTCGGGATGTTTCACTCGATACCGGCCGCTGATCTGAAAGACCACGAGCTGGCTGTCCATGCGGACCGCGAGTTCGTCGATGCCAAGCTCGAGCGCCGATTCGAGCCCGGCCAGCAGGGCACTCCACTCCGCCACGTTGTTCGTCGCGTGGCCCAGGAACGTACCGACCTCGCGTAAGACCGTCCCGTCTTCGCCGAGCAAGACGGCGCCGAGCGCGGCGGGGCCGGGGTTTCCCCGCGCACCGCCGTCGGCATACAAGGTCGCTCTAATGGTGAGCCTCGTCCTTCTGTTCGATGGCCTCACCCTCGACGACCAGTTCGCCGCGTTGGTTCGTGCACGTCGTTCGGCAGCGCAAACGGCGACGCTCGCGCACTACTTCGAGCACCTCCGTTACCGCGGTAATCGTGTCGCCGGGATAGACGGGGCCGCGAAAGTGCAGCGTTTGCGCGACCGAAATTCCGCCGGGAGTCCCCAACAGCATGCCGTTCGTCGTCGAAATCAGGCTGGCGGTCAGCATCCCATGCGCCACGCGACCGCCGAAACGGGTGGTACGGGCATACGTCTCATCGACGTGGAGCGGGTACTGATCGCCACTTACCGCCGCGAAGAGCACGAGGTCCGCCTCGGTGATGGTCTTGGCGAACGTCGCGCGGTCGCCGACGGCAAATGCTTCAAACGGCTTCTCGTCGTAGGGCACTAGGGGGAGGTCACCATGCGACTCATCGTGCGTTGCTTCTCACCCCAGCGTCCGGTCTCCGCGCCGCTCCGCGGGCTGCTCGCCCTCATGCTGCTTCTCGGCGGGCTCGGCGTAGGCGCCCAGGCGGCTCCGGCTCGTTCGAGGGCGCGGCTGGCCGTTTGGAGCGCCAGCTTTCGAGCGGAATCGCGCCTGCCCTCATGGACGGCTTTCCTTGGCTGCGCCCCAAAAGCGCAAAACCGCTCGCCCGACCTCCGCTGGACGCGCGGCCCCGCCGGAACCCGCAGCTACGCCGTGATCCTGTTCGACCCCGACGCGCCGACCGGCCATGGCTTTTACCACTGGGTCCTGCTCGACGCTCCCCCATCCACGATCCATTTGGCCGCCGGGGCCGGCGACCCGCGTTCTGCGTTCGCCCCACTCGGAGCGCACCCGGCTCGGAACGACTTCGGGACCCGCCGCTACGGCGGGCCTTGCCCGCCACCCGGCGACCATCCGCACCGGTACGTCTTCACCGTGGACGCGCTCGACGTGCCGCGCCTGCTGCACCTCGGAAAGGACGCCGACGGCCCGACGGTGCGCTCCGCGCTCCGCGGCCACGTGCTCGCCGAAGGCACCCTGACCGGGCGCTTCAGCCGCTGACTTTTGATCGCGGCACCCCAATTTGGCGGTTTCGGAGCGGTGTATGGTGTATATGGAAGGATACCGGACTTGGGCTCGTCGCGACCATCCGGGCCAGTTTCCCTCTGACCTCGAGTGCTATCGAGGGACCGTTGAGTAAGGAGTTCCATTGGTGAATCCCAGAAGTGCCGGCACCGTTCCCTTGCGTACGCGACTGCTGCGGGCCGTCGATGAGTTTGTCAAGCCGGAACCAAGCGCGTTTCGTTCCGTCGCCGCTCCGCGCACGGCGGAACTCGACGACTATCGCGTTGTCGAAGACAAGCGGGTCCGCGACCAGCTCGTCAATGCTGGGCTGGCGC
Source organism: Vulcanimicrobiaceae bacterium (assembly GCA_039923715.1). Taxonomy (GTDB): domain Bacteria; phylum Vulcanimicrobiota; class Vulcanimicrobiia; order Vulcanimicrobiales; family Vulcanimicrobiaceae; genus JBDTCF01. Next base: position 4,423 of record JBDTCF010000159.1, on the reverse strand, counting down.
AGATCGTGCAACGCCCCGGCCCCGGCAACTGGAAAAAGACGAAGCCCCCCGCGACGATCCTGCGCATCTTTCCAAACTTCGATGCACCCGGCGCGAGCGGGCGCGCCAAGGGCGTCAGAAACGGGCGGCCGCAAACGGCGCACAAGCTACCCAGCGCGCTCGTTCATGACCTGCGCGCGAAGTGGGAAGCCTACTACGTCGACACGCGTCCTGAAAATCAGCGCCGCTACGAGCAACGCGCGCAGTCAATCGACCCGACGCACATTGCGAACCGCGCCCGCGAGCTGATCGCCGAAGCCCGGCGAGAGAACCGCCCAATGAACAGTCGGGATGCGATGCTCACCGCGACCGACGAGATGACGACCGACTTCGAAACGGCGATGCGGCGCAAGTACGGCGACATCGTCGTCGATATGCTCGGCATCCCAGACGCCACCGACCGGCGCCTCGCCGACTGATGCGCATGGCCCGAGCGTCTGCCGTCCTCACGCTCGTTTGCGCGCTGAGCGCCTGTTACGGTCGCGTCGGACCGTTCCCCGGCACCAGCCCCGCGCCGGTCTCGCCGTCGTCCCCGACTCCGAGCGCGTCGTCGACGCCGGTTTCGCGTCATCCCGGCGCGGTGCGGCTCGCGTGCGCGCCGGGTCTGGAGCGCGCGCGCTTCGGCTTTCGCGCGACCTTGTTCGCCGGGGGCCACCGCTACGCGGGCCGTTCGAGGTCCGCCTGCGTACGCTCGGGGAGGGTACTGACCCGACTCAAACCGTGAGCGGAGCGGCTATGCGAATTGCGCGAAGAAACGCTCGACGGTTTCGCGTGACGTGCCGCTTTCGCTCAGCCGTGCGCGTAGCGCGACCCCGTTCGCATCGGGCGCCGACGTTAGAATGAGCGTCTCGCCTTCGGTCGCGCGCACGCTACAGCGACGCGCGCCGGCGGGGACGAGGGCCGTTGCATAGGGTGCGAGCGCGAGCCGTTCGCTTTCGGTCCGCAACTCGATACCCGCGTCGAGCGCGGTAACGACCAGCGGGAGTTCTCCGAGGTCGAACGTGCCGCCGTCGGCGCCGACGGCGATGCGCTCGAACACGAAGTGCGCGTCGGCGACGAGCGCCGTTCGCTGCAGCGCGCCGTCACGATATTCCAGCGACCGCAACGCACCGGCAGTCCCGGCATGGTAGTCGAGCACGTCGGCGGCCTTTTCGACGTGCAGCGCGCGCGGTTTTCCATCGGCCCCGAGGCGGTTCCAATCGAAGATGCGATACGTAAGATCGCTGGTCTGTTGGACCTCGTACAGCACGATGCCGGGACCGATTGCGTGGAGCGTTCCGGCCGGCAGGTAGAACGCCTGGCCGGCTTGGACGGGCACGCGACGGAGGAGGTCGCCCAGCGAGCCGTCGGCGACGCGCGTCAGATACTCCTCGCGACTCGTCGCGCGCGCCCAGCCAAGCACGAGTTCCGCCGCCGGATCGGCGCTCAGGACGTACCAGCACTCGGTCTTTCCGTTCGGCTGACCCTCCACGCGACGCGCGTAGGCGTCATCGGGGTGAACTTGCACGGAGAGCGCAAGGCGCGCGTCGATGAACTTCGTGAGCAGCGGGAAAAGGCGCGTGGGATCGAGACGTCCGAGGAGTCGCGCTCCGAGCCGCTCGCGGAGCGCGGCGATCGTCGCGCCGGCAAACGCGCCGCCCGCTACACGATCGTCGTCCCAACACTCCCAGGACTCACCAATCGTTGCCTTCGGGTCGCCGCGCTTTCCGAAGCGTCGCACCAACGTGTCGCCGCCCCAAATCGCTTCGACTTCGCGCGGTTCGAGGGGCAGCGGGCCCACGGGTGCGGACGGGGACGATTCGTGCATGTTCGGGGTTTCGCGCCGCGCTCTAGGGAATCCGCGCGATCAATTGCTCGTGAGCGTCAACGTCGATCTCGCCACGCGAGACCCGTGATCGACATCGTCGGAATGATACACGACAACGATCGCACTGTGGGCAGGCAGCCGGTGCGGCGCGTCGATCGCAAGGACGCCGGTGCCAGCGCCGTCGGCCGTGAAGGTATTTGAAGAACCGTCGCCGTCGAGCGGCGTGAAGATCGTTCCCGCGATTGACGGTTCGGCGAGAAAGAGGCTGTACTCTCCGAACGCGATCACGTGCGCGAACGCAGCATCGATGTGGGACCCGGCCGCGCTGCGCGCGATGGTCGCGCTTCCACTCGCGGCCAGCCAGCGCGCGAGCGTGAACTCGAGCGAATTGCCCTGCGAGTCGTAGAGAACCGGCCGCTTCGGGTTCGTCGTCCAAGCGGGCGGGTCGAACTCGTCGACGTGCGCGACGCCGCCGGGCCCTTGACCGGCGGTCGCTTGCCCGTCCTGGACGAAGGCCTCGGGATCGACGGCAAGCTCCAGATGCAGTTCGCGCGAGAAGAATTGACCGTGACCGGAGAAGGACACCGTGCGCGCCCCCGGCGCGGCCGCCGCGCTCGGCTAAACACCGTACCCGCGAATCGTTTTGCGCTCGAATGTTCGTTCCTCATCCAGTCCTCCACAGGAGAAGCACCACGCTCACGCCCGACATCGCCTTTCAACAGTCTGCCAACGCGGCTGCCGCCGCATATGCCGCCGCCCCGGCGTTCGTAACGTATCACGTCGCGGCCCACGTGAGCGTCCCCTCTCTCAAACGCGAGCGCGATATTAACCGTTCCGTCTCCGTTCGGACCCGCGACGACGTCGCCGTGCTCCAAGACCTGCCGAGGGGTCGCAATCAGATCTCTCACGCGTTTCCAATCATTCCGACCTTCGACGCCCTTTCGTACTTCACGCTGACCGGCATCGCGAAGCCGCACGACTCGCTCGAGGCCTACGTCCACGACGTCACCCCGCTTCACTACGACGACCCGAAGGCGGGCGAGACCGCCGACGTCGTCGTCATCCGTCTGCGTGCTTACCGCGCGACCTACGCACCCGATTCTAGCGACGCACCGGACGGACGCACGCACATCACGCTCGATCCGTATCAGTTCGTTACCGCGCAGTCCAAAGGCGACGCACTCTTCTTCTCCGATCTCGTCTACGACAACGCCACGAAGTTGCCGGTGCACGTCGGCTTTGTCGGTCCGGACGATCGTTTGTTCACGGTCGACTATACGACGGTCGACGGGCACTGGGTGATCGACCGCACGCGCTACGAAGAGACCATCTTCGCGCCGCTGCGAATCGGGCGCGTTCACTATGCCGTCGACGCGACGTTCAGCAACTTCACGTTTCCGGCGACCGCACCCGACCCTCGGCTCGCCGGCTAATGCGCGCCGCGGTCTACGCGCGCCCTGGCGACCCCGACGTCATCGAGATCCGCGATGTTCCCGCGCCCGAACCGGGGCCGGACGACGTTACGATCGAAGTCGCGTACGCCGGCTTGAATCGCGCCGATCTGCTCGAGCGGATGGGCCGCTATGGACCGCCCGTCGCCGCGCGCGGGCCGGCGATCGGAGGACTGGAATACTCGGGAACGGTCGTTGCCCGCGGGCGCAACGTGCACGATATCGCGCTTGGCGAGCGCGTCTTCGGCATCGTCGGCGGTGGCGCGCACGCCGAGCAAGTCGTTACCGACGCGCGGAGCGCGATGCGCCTTCCCGACGCACTTTCCCTCGAAGCGGCGGCGGCAATTCCCGAAGCCTTCATCACAGCTTGGGATGCGCTGTTCCGGCTCGGGGGGTTCGCGCTCGGCTCGACGCTTGTGGTGCATGCGGCCGGCTCCGGCGTGGGGCTCGCGGCGATCGCGCTCGCAAAGCGCGCGGGTGGTTTCGTTCTCGGTACCTCGCGCACGCCCGAAAAACTCGAGCGGTTGCGGGCGCTAGGGCTGGATGCCGGCGTCGCGCTCGACGGCGACTGGCCGGCCGCCGTTCGGGCGCTGGGCCGCGGTCGCGGCGCTGACCTCATCCTCGATCTCGTTGGCGCGCCGGTGCTTGCACGGAACCTCGAAGCGCTCGCGACCGGCGGGCGCATCGTCCAAGTCGGGACGCTCGGCGGCGCGAGCGGAACATTTTCGCTCGCACCGCTGATGGCCAAGCGTGCGACGCTCGTCGGAACCGTGCTGCGCGCGCGACCGCTCAACGAGAAAATCGCGCTCGCGCGCGACTTCGCGGCCCGCATCGTACCGCTCTTCGCGAACGGGCGACTGGCGCCGATCGTGGACCGCACGTTCGCGCTCGCCGACCTCGCCGACGCGCATCGATACCTCGAAAGCAACGCCAACTTCGGCAAGGTGCTCATCGCCGTCCGCGGCGATGCGTCCCGCTGATTGGGGCCGATGGCGGAAATTGCGCTCGTCGAGGTAATGGACCGGCACTTTGCGTGGCTCCTCGGTGAGGGTACCCGCGTCGCTGAGCAACTGCGCGTCCCTCCCGGTGGCGTCGCCGAACCAGACGTATTGCGCCACGTTCGCGC
>JBDTCF010000158.1:0-15578 GCA_039923715.1 Vulcanimicrobiaceae bacterium | reverse complement strand
GTGGTAGCCCCAACGGGATTCGAACCCGTGTTACCGCCGTGAGAGGGCGGCGTCCTAGGCCTCTAGACGATAGGGCCGCGATGGCTCCCGGGCATGGACTCGAACCACGATAAGCAGAGTCAGAGTCTGCTGTCCTACCATTAGACGACCCGGGATCAGTTCGCCAGTTGCGCTCGCCGTAATACAACGAGGGTCGACGGGGTTCATGCTCCGAGGCGCGCAGGGCAAAGCAAGCATGCGCCGCTTCGCCATCTCCAGCACCCGAACACACGGGCGAGCCACGCGGGTCCCGGGCGCCAGAATGCTCAAGCGGCGTCTCGATAACATCCTGACCTACCTCAAGCACCATGTGACCACTGACCAACGCCATCAGCGCGTCGATCAACGCTCGCATTCAGTGGGTAAAACAGACCGCCCGTGGCTCTCGAAACAAAGCAACCTCACCACCGCGATCTCCTTCCATAGCGGAGGGCTCGACCTCACGCCCAAATCCACTGGAAGGCTGGAAGAGCAGCTAAAACGTGTGTAGTCGGTGGCCAGTTTTGGGTCTCGCGTCTGGGGAGTTCGGATGTAGGCGATCGTCATCCGCAGAGGCCGAAAGACGCGCGCCTGCATCACGTCGGTGTACGGCGTATTCGTCGCTGCTTCGATCGTGCGACCGAGCAACCAATACGCGATGTTCGTATAGTCGAATTTGGTACCGGCCCGGTTACTGGCGGGTTCGCGTTCAGTTGGAAGTCTGGGCGACGATCGTAGCGCCATCGGCGGACGGTCGCTTTTTGAGCATCGCGCGCGCGCTGGTAGGGTGCTGTTGATGAAGCGAGGCACGCTCTCCAGGGAGCGGATTCCCAGGTGCAAGCGGTCCGACTTTCCCTGGGCGAACGCGTCGGCGCCGATCGGGGTTTTGCAGTCGCCGTTTCGAAACGAGCAGGGAAGCACGGACGCGCCGCAGACCCGTGAAACGATGCCGTTTCAGAACGACGAGTGTTCGCTTGCTCCATTTCCGAGGCGAGCCCACACTAAGCCATGAACGAGGCCTTGCCGAAGGAGGCGCAGCCGTCGCAGCGAGGATCCTGGTTCGGATTCACGATGATGGCCCTCGGGTTGTTCATGGCCATTCTGGACATCCAGATCGTCGCAGCAGCCCTCCCGCGGATCGCGACTTCCCTTCACACGCCGCTCGACGAGCTGAGTTGGGTGCAGACGTCGTATCTGATCACCGAAGTCATCGCGATCGCGCTCAGCGGCCGTCTCGCCCGTGCACTTTCGACGCGTTGGCTGTTCGCCGGCGCTGCGCTGGGCTTCGTGTTGACTAGCCTCGGCTGTGGATTGTCGCACGATTTCGTGACGCTCATCGTGTGGCGAACGCTGCAAGGACTGTTCGCGGGAACCATGATCCCGACAGTTTTCGCGGCCGGGTACAAAATGTTTCCCAAAGCATTGCACGAGCGCGCGATTCTGATCGCGGGCGCGCTGGCAATGCTCGCGCCGACGATCGGTCCTCTGTCGGGAGGATACGTTGCCGAAAAACTGGCTTGGAATTGGCTTTTTTTCATCAACATTCCGATCGGGCTTGCAATTGCGGCGATCGTCGCAGCCGTCGTTCGGGTCGATGAAGCAGACCGCGCCGCGTGGCGTACCATCGACGCGGCCGCGTTCATCGCCCTCACGATAAGCCTCGCTTCGTTCGAGACGCTGCTCAAGGTCGCGCCCGATGACCACTGGTCGTCAGCGCGCGACTACGGGCTCGCGGTCCTCGCCCTGGCGTCTGGCGGCCTCTTTATCCGTCGCTGTACGAATACGCGGGAAGCGCTCGTCGACCTCTCACCTCTACGCACGCTCGGATTCGCGGTCGCCTGTGCGTACAACTTCGTCCTGGGAGTGGCTCTGTTCGGTTCGCTCTACGTCTTGCCGCTGTTCCTGGGATTCGTTCGTTTCCACACGCCCATCGAAATTGGAGAAACGATGACCGTGATGGGCGCCTCCCAGCTGATAGCCGCTCCGCTTGCAACAATCGCAGATCGCCGCCTGCCCTCGCGCTGGGTCGTTGCGATCGGTTTCGGACTCTTTGCGGCGGGTGCCCTCGCCAACGCCTTTCAAACGCCAACGACGGATTTCTCGGGGTTGCTCGTCCCGCAGATCCTGCGCGGAGCGGCGCTACTCTTCTGCATCTTACCGATCACCAATGTAGCTCTCGACATGCTGCCGACCGAGGCGCTTTCGAACGCGAGCGGCTTGCTGAACTTCATGCGGAACGTCGGCGGAGCGGTGGGCATCGGTTTGGTCGACACCATCGTGAACGTGCGGCCGCACGCCATCGCCGCCCGCCTGTTGAACGATCTCGTTGCCGGAAAGGCGGCAACTGCGGCGTTCGTCGGCATCCCGAGAGATCTGCTAGCGGGCGTCGACCTCGCTCGGGCCGACCCAAGCGACATCGCTTTCGTCAAACCAATCATCGCGCGGGCGGCCGCAACCGTCGCTTTCAACGAGGCCTGGATGGTAATCGGCGGCATCCTCGTATTCTCTTTGGCCCTCGTTCCGTTCTTGCGCCGGCCTTCGGGTTCGCTCGCATCACACACGGAATCCGTGCCCGAAAGGCTCGCTCATGACGCTCCTTCGACGATTGCATAAAGTCGCTTATTTGCCGGCAGTTGCTCTCGCATGGAGCATCGCACTCCCCGCAGTCGCCGCGAGCTTGCCGCGGCTCGAGGCCGATTCGCTTGGCGGCAAACACGTCGTCCTTCCGACGGACGTCGCCGGAAAGCCGCTCGTCTTGCTCCTAGCGTACACGCCGGAAGCGGCTGCCGATTTGAAGTTGTGGTCGCGCAAGCTACTGGACCACCACGTCGTGGGTGGAGCGGTCGTCTACGTCGCGGCCGTGGCCGTCAAGACCGCGTTCGCCTCGCGGCGCCACATACGCAAGATGGTCGAGGGCGCTGCGGTCGGTAGCAAAGAGCAGATCGACGATAACGTGCTCGTGACGTTCAACGGCTCCGGCTGGCTCACGCTGGTACCGCCCGGCGACAAACGCGCCGCCGGCGTGATCGTCTGCGATGCAAAGGGCGCCATCGTCTACGCCAAGCGTTTGCGGTTCACGACGACCGATCTCGCCGACGTCGAACGCGCCGCAAAGTAGGGGCGCCTATTGGAGCGGCCCGAGTGGTTCGCTGCTCGGCTCCAATTTGTGAGAGCGACATGAAACAGAGCGATACGTTCCGACCGCGCAAGACGCGCGAAAATCACGAACCACGGTAGGGGGTTCGACGACCACGAGACCGGCTCAAACCGCGAAGTGGCGCGTATTTGGCTGGTTTCCCCGGCGTGTGCCTTCTGGCCCTCCCTTTCAGGACCCGAGAGTCTTGCAAGTGCTTGCCGCCGGCCAAGCGGGCGGACGGAAGGCAAGCCCATCCGCCGTGGAAGCCCTCGGGCTGGCTCGGTTGTGGTAAGATATAGGATACGGGCGACCCCGCTGCGGTCTGCCTAAGCCCCACTTTTCTCGTTTGGAGGTCGTTTGCAGGCGGTCGTTCTGGTCGGCGGCGAGGGGACGCGGTTGCGTCCGCTCACCTATGGGACCCCTAAGCCGATGGTCCCGGTCTTCGGGATTCCGTTCCTCGAGCGGACGCTGATGCGGCTGCGCGAAGCGGGGGTGACCGAGGCGATTTTGGCCGCAGGCTACCTCCCGAACGCGATCCGCGAAGCCTTCGGCGACGGCTCGCGTCTAGGCATCGAGCTGACCTACGTCGTCGAACGGGCGCCACTGGGAACCGCCGGCGCCCTCAAAAACGTCGCCGACCATATTCGCGGCCCGTTCTTCGTCCTGAACGGCGACGTCCTGACCAGCCTCGACCTACGCGCCATGCTCGCCTTCCACCGCAAACGAGGCGGCCTCGGTGTCATCCACACGATTCGGGTCGACGATCCGTCCGCGTTCGGCTGCGTCGTCCGCGACTCAAGCGGACGAGTGGCGGCTTTCGTCGAGAAACCGCCGCGCGAGTCCGCTCCCACCGACGAGATTAACGCCGGAACGTATCTTCTAGAACCGGCCGTGCTCGAGAGCATCGAGCCGGGCAAGGCGGTCTCGATCGAACGCCACACGTTCCCCGCGCTGATCGCAGGCGGCGGCGCGCTCTACGCCTACCTCACGAGCGATTACTGGATCGATTTGGGCCGTCCCGAGCACTACTTGCGCGCCCATCGGGATGTGCTAGCGGGCACGCTGCGCTTGGATCCGCCCTCGAACGCAGCAAGTGCCGCACGAATGTGGCTTCACGGCGCGGCCAACCCACCCGCCCACCTGCGTCCCCCGGTCTTCGTCGACGCCGACGTCACGATCGAGCCCGGCGCGACCGTCGGACCGTACGCGGTCCTCGGCGCAGGCTCGCGAATCGGCGCCGGCGCCGCCGTCGCGGACTCCATTCTCTGGGACGGGGTTGTCATCGGCGAAGGCGCGCGCGTCGAAGGCGCGATTCTGGCGAGCAACGCTCGCGTCGGCGACCGCGCTCGCGTGCGCGTGGGCAGCGTTATTGGCCACGACGCCCGCATCGACGCCGACGCCGACATCGCTGAAGGCTCGCGCGTGAGCGCGATCGAGGTCGCTCATACCTAACGCCAACGTTTGCCGCAACGAGCGCTCGGGTAACTCTCCATCAATCGGATCGGGTGCTCGCCATCCCAATCCGTCCGCTACAGGGGTGTTCAACGTGCAGACTCGTCCGATCTTCCGCCCGATCGCATCGGTGCAGCCGCCGAACGTGCTCTTCATGGGCTCGTTCCCGCCGCGCGAGTGCGGAATCGCAACGTTTACGAAGGACGTCGTGACGGCCTACGATCGCGCATTCGGCACGCGTAGCTCCGTCATCGCGATTGACGAGCCGGGCGGCGAGGACCGCCGCTACGGACCCGAGGTTTTCGCCCGGTTGACGCAGGCCGATCGCGCGTCCTACGCGCCGATTGCGGCCGCGATCAACGCACACCCCTCGAGCCTGCTGAACGTTCAGCACGAGTACGGGTTGTTCGGCGGCGCCGACGGCGCATGGTTCGTCGATTTGCTTGCTTCGGTGCGCAAGCCGGTGGTCGTCTCGCTGCACACCGTGCTGCCGAGTCCCCTCGCCGAACACCGTGCGATGGCGCGCAACATCTGTTCCCAGGTCGCAGGCGTGATCGTCCTTTCGCAGACGGGGAAAGATATTCTGGTTGCCGAGTACGGCGTCGATCCGACCAAAATTCACGTCATCCATCACGGCGTGCCCGATGTTGCATTCACGGAGACCATCGAGCGCAAGCGTGCCTTCGGCATCGCCGACCGGACCATGATCTCGACCTTCGGGCTCATCAGTCGTGGGAAAGGGCTCGAATACGCAATCGACGCAATGCGCGCGGTCGTGCGCAGGCATCCCGAAGCGCTGTACTTCATTCTCGGCGAGACGCATCCCGGCGTCCGTCGCCACGAAGGTGAAGCCTATCGCTACGAGCTCCAGGAGCGGGTCGCGCGCTACGGTTTGGGCGAAAATGTCAAACTCGTTGATCGGTACCTCGAGTTCGACGAACTGGTCGACTATTTGCTCGCGACCGACGTCTACCTCACGCCCTACCTCAATCCCGTTCAGGTCGTCAGCGGTACGCTTGCCTATGCGGTCGGTTGCGGCAAAGCGATTGTCTCGACGCCGTACCTGTACGCAAAGGAACTGCTCGCGAACCAGCGCGGTTTTCTGGCGGAGTTTCGGGATTCCGAATCGCTCGCGCGCATCGTGTGTAGCTTGCTCGACGACCCTTCGCTGCGCCGCGCGACCGAACGCCGCGCGTATCGCTTCGGCCGGCAAATGACCTGGCCGCATGTCGCCGACGCTTATGGCCGATTATTCTCCGAAGTTGGTCGCCTGCGGGCGCGGACGAGCGGTGCTGCGCTCGCGGTCCGCTCGGCGTGAACCGGGGCGACGCTCGTCGGCCGGCGCTGACGCATCTCGCAGCGCTCACCGACGAGGTCGGCGTCATCCAGCACGCTACCTACGACATCCCGAACCGCTCGACGGGCTACTGTACTGACGACGTCGCACGGGCGTTCATCGTCACGTGCTTGGCCGGCTCGTTTCCGGCGCTGCGCGCCGAGGCGGAGCGTCTGGGGCGCATTTACCTCTCGTTTCTTTTCGACGCCCAGCGCGGCGACGGTCGTTTCCACAACTTCATGTCGTACGAGCGACGTTGGCTCGATGAGACCGGAACCGAGGATTCGAACGGCCGCGCGATTTGGGCGCTCGGTGTCGGAGCGCGCTCCGCCCGCCGCGAGGGGTGGCGCGAACTCTGCGGCAGCATGCTCGCCAAGGCGCTTCCGGCGGTCTCCAAGTTCCGCTACCCTCGCGCTCGTGCATTCGCGGCCCTGGGCATCGTCGAAGCTATCCGCGCCGACGTCGAGCCGGAGCGCGGTCGCGCGCTTCTGAGCCAGATCGCCGAAGGGCTGCAGGCGCGCTTTCGCCGCGAGCGTCGGGCCGGCTGGGACTGGTTCGAGAACGAGTTGACCTACGACAACGCTCGGCTGTGCGAGGCGCTCATCCGCATTGGAAGCGTCTGCGAGGATCCCGAAGCGGCCGAACTCGGCTTGCGAACCCTACGCTTTTACGAGCGCGTGGTGTTCGATGGCGCAACCTTCGTCCCGATTGGAAACCAAGGTTGGTACGTGCGCGGCGGCGAGCGCGCCCTCTACGGCCAGCAGCCGCTTGAGGCCACGGCCACGATCGATGCGGAGCTGGCCGCCTACGAGGCGACCGGCGACATGGCGCACCGCGCCTTCGCCGGTCGAGCGTTGGCGTGGTTCTTCGGTGAGAACTCGCGCGGGCTGCCGCTCGTCTTAGGCGATGGGTGTCGCGACGGCCTCGAGGCGTACGGCCCGAACGCGAACATGGGCGCCGAGTCGACGCTCGCCTACCTCGCCGGGGCGCTGGTGCTCGCCCGGCCCCGCCGCAGCGTGGTTTTGCGCGCGTCCTAAGCCGGCTCGCGGCGCGGGATTGCTCGTGTCTTCGCGCTCCGAGGCGCAAACGGCTCGCGCGTCGAATTAACGCCGCATGATCGCCGAAATCGATGCTCTTAGTGACGTTCAGCGCGAAGCCGTGCTGCACGCCGATGGTCCGGTACTCATTTTCGCTGGAGCCGGGAGCGGCAAAACTCGCGTACTGACTCACCGTATCGCATACCTGCTCGAAGAGAAGAAGGTCTTCCCGGACCGGATCCTGGCGGTCACCTTTACGAACAAGGCGGCCGGCGAAATGAAGGCGCGCCTGGAGCGCATGGTCGGCGCGATCGCGAAAGACTTGTGGGTCGGCACCTTCCATTCGATTTGCGTGCGCATTCTGCGCCGCGACGGCCGCAAGATCGGCATCGCCTCGAACTTCGCGATCATGGACGACACCGATCAGCGCTCGATCGTGCGCGACGTCTTGCACGATCTCGACTACGACGAACGCCAGATCTCGCCGGGCGCGGCGATCGGGGAGATCAGCAAGGCCAAGAACGCGCTGTTATCGCCGGACCAGTACGAGACGAAGAACGTCTCTTTTCTCGGCGAACGCTTCGCGAACGTCTATCGTGAGTACGATCGGCGCCTGCGCGAGAGCAACGGCTTGGATTTCGACGACCTGATCGCCCAGACGATCGCGTTGCTCGAGGCCGACGTCGAAGTGCGCACGCGTTACCAGAACAAGTTCCGTTACATCTTGGTCGACGAGTACCAAGACGTGAACTACGCACAGTACCGGCTCTGCTCGATCCTCGCGGGCGAGCACAAAAATATCACCGTCGTCGGCGACGACGATCAGTCGATCTATTCGTGGCGCGGGAGCGACTACAAGAACATCCTGCGCTTCGAAAAGGACTTCCCCGGGGCGAAGGTCTTCACGCTCGAAGAGAACTATCGCAGCACGCAGACGATTCTCGCCGTCGCGAACGAACTGGTCGAAAATAACGCCACCCGTGCGCCCAAGAAACTGTTCACTAACCGAGCGGCGGGCGAGCAAATTACCGTCTACGGCGCCGAAACGGAGCGAGCTGAGGCGCGCTATTCGATCGAAAAGATCAAGGAACTCGTTCGGGACGGGGCCGCCTACCGCGACTTCGTCGTGCTCTATCGCACGAACGCGCAGTCGCGCGTTTTTGAAGAGGGCTTCCTTGGCGAGGGTATCCCCTACCGCGTCGTTGGCGGGGTCGGTTTCTACGCGCGTTCCGAAATCAAAGACATGATCGCGTACCTGCGATATATCGTCAATCCGTCCGATGCCGTTGCGTTCCGGCGCATCGTCAACGTGCCGCGCCGCAGCATCGGGCAACAAACGCTGGCCAGCCTCGTGGATGCGGCCGCCGCGGCCGGGGTTTCGGTGGGCGTCACCGTCTTCGATCGTGAGATGCTCCACCGGGCCGTTCCCAAGAAGCAGCGCGAGCTCGAGCGCTTCGCGGAACTGATCGAGGCCCTTCGCGAGCGTGCCGGGCAACTGAAGATCTCGGACCTGCTCGTCACCGTCATGGAAGAGTCGGGTTACGTCCGCGAACTGCAAAACGAGGACACGGCCGAATCCCGCGCGCGCCTGGAGAACCTCCAGGAACTCGTCGGCGTCGCGCGCGAGTTCGAATCGGGTGAAAACGCCGGTTCAATCGACGACTTCCTGGCGAACATCGCCTTGATCGCCGATCTCGATACGCTCGATCCGGATACCTCGTTCGTGACGCTGATGACGATGCACGCGGCCAAGGGCTTGGAGTTCCCGGTCGTGTTCCTGACCGGCTTCGAAGAAGGCGTCTTCCCGCACAACCGCGCGCTTAACGATGCGACCGAACTCGAAGAGGAGCGGCGCTTGGGCTACGTCGGCCTAACCCGCGCGATGGACCGGCTCTACCTTTCGTACGCGATGCGTCGCACCCTGATGGGCAACACCTTCGCCCATCCGAAGTCGCGCTTCTTGGACGAGATGCCGAGCGTCGAAGTGATCGGCACGGTCACGCCGATGCCGCGACCGGCCGGTGGCCGGTGGCGCGAGGCGGCGATCCACGAGACGGCCGGAGCCGGTCTCAAGATGGATCTGAACGTCGGCGACCGCGTGCGTCATCCCAAGTGGGGCGAGGGTGGCGTCGAAGCGATCGACTCCGGGGGGAACGGTAAGCTGACGATTCTCACGATCCTGTTCCCGAACGTCGGGCGAAAAGTGGTCGATCTGAAATACGCCCCCCTCGAGAAGGTCTAGCCAAAGCTTCGGAGACGGAACGCTCGATGCCGATCCGCGTTGCAGTTGCCGGCGCGCTCGGTCGAATGGGTCGCGCGATCGCTCCGACGATCGCAGCTCAAGACGACCTCGTGCTGGTCGGCGGGTTGGTGCGAACGGGCGCCGGCGTGCCGTTGTCCGACGACGGTGAGGCCGCAGCGACGTACGACGACCTCGACGCCCTGTTCGACGCGACGTCGCCCGACGTGCTGGTCGATTTCACGGTCGCGCCGGTTTCGCGCACGCTTGCGCTCCGCGCGCTCGAACGCGGGGTTTCGCCGGTGATCGGCGCCACCGGCTGGACGCAAGATGAGCGGAACGAACTCGCTGAGCGTTGCCTCCGAGGCCGTTTGGGAGCGGTGCTCGCACCGAACTTCTCGCTTGGCGCGGCGTTGATGGTGCGCTTCGCGCAAGAAGCGGCCCGTTGGTTCCCGAACGTTGAAATCGTTGAGTTGCATCACGCGGACAAGCGCGACCGGCCGAGCGGCACCGCGCGGCTGACCGCCGAGCGGCTCGCGCAAATCACCGGCAACGAGGACATTCCCATTCATAGCGTGCGTCTGCGCGGTCTCGTCGCGCATCAAGAGGTTCTTTTCGGCGGCGAAGGCGAGTTGCTGACAATTCGGCACGACTCGCTCTCGCGCGAATCGTTCGCGGCGGGCGTCCTGCTCGCGATCCGTCGCGTTGGGTCGCTCGATCGACTCATCGTCGGGCTCGACGCGTTGCTTGCGGCCACGCCCAGCGGGCATACGTCGTGAAGCTGGCCGTGGTTGGCGCGACGGGCCTCGTCGGTGCGACGATTCTGCGGGTGCTCGCGGAACGGCGGGTTTCCCTCGACGAACTCGGTGCCTTCGCTTCACGCGATCGCACTGAAACGGTCGAGTTCGGCGGCCGCGCCTGGCCGGTGCGGCGGGCCGGCGCCCAGGCGCTGCGTGGGTACGACGCCGTGCTGTTTGCGAGTAGCGAGGATGCCAGCGCCGAGTTGGCCGAAGCGTGCGTTGCGAGTGGCGCGGTTGCAATCGACAACAGCGCGACCTTCCGCTTGCGCGACGATGTCCCACTGATCGTCCCGGAAATCAACGCGGATGCCCTCCGCCCCGAGCACCGCCTTTTCCCGGTCGCGAACTGCACCGCGATCGTCCTGACGATGGGCCTCGCGCCGATCGCTACCGTGGCTGGATTGCGCAGCGTGCGCGTCGCGAGCTACCAGGCGGTCAGCGGTGCAGGTCGCGCCGGGCTCGACGAACTCGACGCGGGCGAACGTGCGCTCGCGAGCGGTGCGCCCGAGCCGGCACCGTGCACCTTCGTTGCCCCGATCGCGCGCAACGTCGTCCCGCAAATCGGAGCGTTCGATGCGGCCGGCGACAGTGGCGAAGAGCGCAAGTTGGTCGCCGAAACGCGGAAGATTCTTGGTTTGCCGGACCTACACGTCGCCGCGACAACCGTGCGCGTTCCGGTGCGAACCGCGCACGCTGCGGTCGCCTTCGTCGAAACCGCCCGGGTAACGAGCGTCGACGAACTCGGCGCCGCCTTTACCGATCGACCCGGTCTGCAGTTCCATCGCGAGGGCATCGTGACACCGCGCGACGTCGAGGGAACCGACGATGTCCACGTCGCGCGCCTGCGTTCCGAGGACGGCGACGACGGACGTCACTTCCAGTTCTGGGTCGTCGGCGATCAACTTCGCAAAGGCGCCGCCACCAACGCCGTCCAGATTCTCGAACTGCTCATCGCGCGCGGTCTCGTCGGCCTGCGCGCGGTAGGTGTCCCATGAAGACGATCGTCCAGAAGTTTGGCGGGAGTTCGCTTGCGACGGCGGAGCTGCGCGAGATTGCGGCCTCGCGCGTACTGGAAGCGCGGGCGCGTGGCGTGGCCCCCGTCGTCGTCTGTTCCGCGCTCGGGCGCGCGCCGGATCCTTACGCGACCGATTCGCTGCTGGCGTTGCTCGGCCCCACGGGCAGCGGGCCGAATCGCGATCTGCTGCTCGCGTGCGGTGAGTCGATCGCGTGCGCGGTCTTCGCCGAACTGTTGACGTCGTGGGGAGCGCGCGCGCAAGCGATGACCGGCGCGCAAGCCGGAATTCGCACCGACGAGCGCTTCGGCGACGCGCGCATCGTCGGCGTCGATCCCGCCAATCTGCTCGCGGCGCTCGCCCATGGAACGATCCCGGTGGTTGCCGGCTTTCAGGGTGCGAGCGAACGCGGCGCCACGACGACCCTCGGGCGCGGCGGCAGCGACCTCACCGCTATTGCGCTTGGCGAAGCGCTTGGCTCCGAAGCGGTCGAGATCTTTACCGATGTCAGCGGCGTGATGACCGGCGATCCGCGCCGCATCGCCGGCGCGCATACGATCGAGCGGGTCGACTACGAAGAGATGGTCGAGTTGTCTGGCGAAGGCGCGAAAGTCGTGCACGGGAAGGCCGCCGAGTTGGCGCACCGCACAAACACCCCCTACGCCGTCAAGGGACTGCACTCAAACGTCGGCACGACGATCGACGACGGCGCCCCGCCTAACGCGCTCCGGCCGGTCACCGGAATCACCGCGCTGCACGATGTCGCGTTCGTGCGGGTGATCCAGGGCGACATCGACGACCCCGCAGCGCGTCGGGCGCTTGAGGTCGCGATCTTCGCGCGGCTCGCCGAACGCGACGTCTCGGTCGATATGATCAACATCAACAACGCCGGCGTGTTCTTCATCGTCGATTCGGTAAACCTCGATCTGGTACGCTCCGAACTGCTCGGATTGAACCTCGCCATGCGCGCGCGACCGCACTGCGCCAAGCTCTCGATCGTCGGTTCGGGGATGCGCGGCACGCCGGGCGTCATGTATCGCGTGGTGCAGGGCGTCGTCGAAGCGGGCATCGAGATCATCCACTCGACCGACAGCAACATCACGATCTCGCTCCTGGTTCCCGAGGACGAAGCTACTCGGGCCGAACAAGCTCTGCACGACTACTTCAAACTCGGGCGCTCGTCCGGCGACGAGGCTGCGCCTACGGAGGCCATCGCATGAGTGCACGCAACGGGAAGGCGCTCGGGCGCCTGCTAACGGCCATGTTGACGCCGTTCGATTCAAAAGGCGAGGTCGATCTGGCGGAGGCGCGCCGGCTCGCGGCGTGGCTGCTGGCTGAGGGTAACGACGGGCTCGTTGTCTGCGGGACCACCGGTGAGTCACCGGCGCTGAGCGACGACGAGCGCGTGGCGCTGTTTGCGGCGGTGAAAACCGAACTCGGATCGCGCGGGACCGTCATTGCGGGGACGGGCGGAAACAATACGAGCGCCTCGATCGCACTCACGAAGCGGGCGGAGGCTGCAGGGGTCGATGCGATTCTCGCCGTCGTGCCGTACTACAACAAACCAACGCAGGACGGCATGCTCAGACACTTCGGCGCGCTCGCCGAAGCGACCGAACTGCCGATCGTCGTCTATAACATTCCGGGCCGGACCGCCGCCAACATGCTTCCGGTCACGCTGCTCGAACTCGCGAAACGGCATTCGAACATCGTGGGCGTCAAGGAGTCGAGCGGCGATTTCACGCAGTTCGCCGCCATCTTGCGCGCGCGTCCCGAAGGCTTCGCGTTTTGGTCGGGCGACGATCACTTGTTGCTTCCGGCGCTCGCGCTCGGTGCGGACGGCGTGGTCAGCGTCGCCGCGCACCTGTGCGCGCGCGAGATGCGCCAGATCATCGAAGCGCACGCACGGGGCGACGTGGCACGAGCCGCCGAACTTCATCTCGAGTTGAGTCCGCTCTTCGAGGGGTTGTTTGCGATTACGAGCCCGATTCCCGTGAAATGGGCGGTCGGCGAACTTGGCTTCGCGGTCGGCGAGTGTCGCTCGCCGCTGGGCGCGATGCCCAAGGGATTGGCCGACGCGCTGCTTCCGCTGATCGAGCGCTACTGCGTTCGCGCCAACGCGGTTTCGCTTGCCTGACGTACGCGATTCCGTAACGGTCCTTGGCTGCCGGGTCGACGCGCTCGATGCGAGCCAGGCCGTCGCCCGGGTCGTTGCGCTCGCCGCGGGCGAGGGGCCAAGCGCCGTCGTAACGCTCGGGACCGAAATGGCCGTACGCGCGTGGCGCGATGCCCGCTTTCGCTCGGTCCTCAACGCGTCGGCGCTGTCGCTATGCGATACGGTCGGCGTACTGTATGCCGCGCGCCGCCGCGGGTTGCGGCTCGCGTCGCGGGTCACGGGCGTCGATCTGATCGACCCGCTGTGCGCGGCGCTCGCGGAGCGCGCGATCCCGCTCTTCTTGCTGGGGTCCCGTGGAGACACGGCGGACCGCGTTGCGACGGTGCTCGAGCGCGCGCATCCCGGGCTGCGAATCGCGGGCGCGCGCGACGGCTATTTTGCCGATGCTGACAGCGCCGCCGTGGCGGCGGAAATCCGTGCCAGCGGCGCGCGGATCGTGCTGGTCGGGCTTGGCTCGCCGCGCCAAGAGTTCTGGCTCGCGGATCATCTGAGCGCGACCGGTTGCGCGGTCGGGATCGGTGTCGGCGGCTCGTTCGACGTCATTGCCGGCAACGTCCGCCGCGCGCCGGAATGGTGGCGGCGCGCGGGTCTCGAGTGGCTCTACCGGCTGGCGAGCGAACCGCGCCGCTGGCGGCGACAGCTGGCCCTGCCCGCGTTCGTCGCGCTTGCGCTCGGCGAGCACATCTTTCCGAGCGCGAGCCGCAGGTACGTCGCGTGAAAGCCATGATTCTAGCAGGCGGCATGAGTACGCGCCTCTATCCGCTGACGCGCGCGGTTCCCAAACCCCTCGTCCCGGTGGCGGGTGAGCCGAACAGCGCGCACGTGATGCGCTACCTCCACTCGTTCGGCATCGACGAGATCGCGATCAACGTGCACTACCTTGCCGACGCGATCGAGACGTGCTTTGGCGACGGCTCCGCCTACGGCGTCAAGCTGCACTACCTGCGCGAAGCGATCTTGATGGGCAGCGCCGGTGCGATCAAGCCTTTGGAGTCGTTCTTCGACGAGACGTTCGTCGTTGTTGGTTGCGACGACCTCACCAACGCGCCGCTCGACCGGCTCGTCGCGTTCCACCGCGAGCGTAAGGCGCTCGCCACCATCGGTCTCGTCAAGGCGAACGACGTGCGTGAGTACGGTGTCGTGGTGCTCGACGAGCGCGGTCGTATCGTCGAGTTTCAGGAGAAACCCGCGCCCGGAACGGAGCGCTCCCACCTCGTCAACACCGGTATCTACGTCTTCGAACCGGCGATTTTCAGCCGCATTCCGGCCGACACGTTCTACGATTTCGGCAAGAACGTGTTTCCCGGGCTGCAAGCCGACGCCGCCCCGTTTTACGGCCTTGCAATGCCGGACGCGTACTGGAGCGATATCGGTACTCCGGGTGAGTACCGGCGCGCGACCTTCGATGTCCTCGCGGGCCGCATGCGCCTCCCCGGAGGAAGGCCGGGCCGCGGCATCGCGCCCGACGCCGTCATCGATCCGAGCGTGCGTGTCGAGGGCGACGTGCTCGTCGGCGCCGGCGTGCGAATCGGCGCCGGCGCGCGCATCGCCGGGCCTTGTGCGATCGGCGAGGCCGCAGTGGTCGGCGCCGGCGCGACGCTCGAGCGCTCGATCGTGTGGGCGCGCGCCACGATCGGCGCCGGCGCAACCCTGCGCGATAGCATCGTCGGCCAAGATTACGCCGTACCTCCGCACGCAACGCTCGACGGCGATGTCGTCGCCAACAACCCCGAAACCGTCCCCGCATAGCGAACGGGATGTGAACGACCGGTAGGTTTGAGCACCATCAATAGCGAGGACGGCGAGCACGAGGATGGCTAGTACGCTGCAATGGCGCTCGCGCGGCCTGTTGCGGGCGAACACTTCGTTAGTGTAAGTGCGTAGGTTCCAATACCGGTCATCACTCTTCGGCTCAACTCAAAACGTGCTGTGCGAAGTTTCTCGTCGGACTCGTCAAAGAACCCCAGATTTACACCATTAGATACTGCCGAACTCCGAGGCGTGCCGCTACGATGGCAAAACTACCAGTGGCGCTTTAGCTTCGAGGCCGAAGTTCGCTCTTTCGCCGTTGCCGCGCTCCCCGACCGTTCGTTCGGTAGGACGCGCCGTGTGCAACCCGCTGGGCGGTCGTAGCGGCGCCTACCCTCGTCGTCAACGGGAGTTCTCGAAATGATGCAAATGCTTCAACGCACGGCGGATGCTGCTATTCGACGTACCGGCGAATCACGACCCCTGGTCGCGAGGGTCGCCCTTGCCGCGCTCGCGCTTGTGCCGGCTGCGTCGCCGGCTGCGGTCTCGAACAATCCCACCTTGGGATCTCGCCTCAACACGCCGTCCGTTCGGCACCGCGTTCAGCGAGGCGCGCCGGGCT
>JBDTCF010000157.1:0-5244 GCA_039923715.1 Vulcanimicrobiaceae bacterium | reverse complement strand
CCGCCGCCGATTTGGACCCTCACGAACTACAGCGGCAACTACTTTTGGACGACGAACGTGTCGGTGGCGCGCGCGCAACTCGATGCGGTCGGTGGCGCGTTCACCGAAACGTTCCGGGAGTACGGCTGGGAAGACATCGAACTGGGCTTGCGGCTGCGCTTCGCCGGTACACGCTCGACCTTCAATCCGCGCGCGCTGGTCTATCATTACAAGCCGCCGCCGCGCGGCGCGCAGATCGAAGGAACGTTGCGACAGGCGCGTTCGCAAGCGAGGACGGCGCACGAACTCGAGCACCTTCAGCCGCACTGGCGCGCGCGGCTGGCGACCGGCGACTACCCTGCGGCGCGCGCGTTGCACCGCGTCGGCCGCTCGCTCGGCGGGGTGGACCGCGCGCGCAGTCGCCTCGCGCTGACCGAGCCTGATGCCGAACTCGATAAGCGCGAACGGGCCGCCTTGAGAACGCTCGCCCGTGCCGCCTACTACGACGAACTCGAACGGAGCAAATGAAAATCCTGCTGACGCGGCTCGATCGCGTCGGTGATCTCGTGCTCTCGACGCCGGCGATCGCGTCGGTGCGTCGCTCGTGGCCGCAGGCGCACGTCACGCTGGCGTGCAGCCGCTACAATGCGGTCGTCGTCGCGCGGAATCCCGACGTCGACGCGCTTGCCATTCTCGAGCCGAGCGCCGATCCGCGGCGATTCGGCGCGGACCTCGCCGGCGACCTCGACCTCGCGATTGCACTGGCGCCGCGCACGCTCGACTTTCGCGTCGTCGGTGCGAGCCGCGCTCGGCGGCGTATCGGGTATACGTACGTGCGCCGCTATGCGACGCGGCTGTTCGCCCGCCGCTCGCTGACGGACCTGGTGATCTCGGAGGCCGATCCCGACCTCGCCGAACGCGGTCGACGCTACCCCGTACGCCACGAGGTCGATCAGATTCTCGGGCTCGTTCGTCGCGCCGGCGGGGAGACGGTGGCGCACGAGTTGGTGCTTCAGATCGACGATCGCGATCGCGCTGCGGTCGCCCAGGTTCCGCCCGGCGCGATCGCCGTTCAACTTGCGCCGCGTTGGCTGTCCAAAGGCAGCACCCTCGCGAGCGCGCTCGCGCTCTTTGGCGAATTGCGCGCGCTGGGCCGGCCGTTGCTTGCGACGTTCGGGGCTGATGCGCGCGAATTCGGCACGCGGGTTCGGGAGGCTGGGGTCGCAGACATCGTACTCGGCGACCTGGCGTTCGGCGCTTGGGCGGCGGCCTTCGAGAAGAGCGCCGTGGTGCTGACCGTCGACACGGGTGCGACTCACGTCGCAAGCGCCGCGCGGAGGCCCACGGTGGTCCTTTTCGAACACCAGTACTTTAACCTCAACTCCCAAGAATGGGCGCCGTACCGCGTCCCCGCGGTCTGTCTGCGAAAGCCCGCCGGCGAAGGCGCGGCCGAACTTGCCGGCTCGCGCGCCGAGATCGTCGCCGCCGTCGGCTCGCTGCTGAACGTATGATCGAAATTTCCGTCGTCATTCCGACCTACAATCGACTCGACTCGCTGCGGCACGTCGTGCCTGCGCTGCTGCGTAGCGACGTGCGCCCCGATCGCATGGAGATCGTCGTCGCAGATTCCAATTCGAATGACGGAACCGCCGAGTACCTGCGCGAGGTCGCCGCGAACGCGCCGCACGTTCGGTACCTGCCGGGAGCCTACACGGGGCGTGCCATGGCTCGCAACGCTGGGATCGAAGCAGCGCGCGCCGCCGTCGTCCTGTTTACCGACGCCGACATCATCGCGTCACCCGATCTCGTTTCGCGTCACCTCGCGCATCACGCCGGCGGAGACGCGATCGCGATCGTGGGGATGGAGGTGCAGGTCGATTCGCTCGACGCATACGAGCGCAAGCGCGCGAATCCAGCGCTGCGCGAGCCGATGCACGGTCTGAAATCGAAGCGCTTGTCGTGGCTCTACTTCATGACCGGCAACGCTTCGGTTCGACGCGCCGACCTCGATCGCGTTGGGCGCTTCGACGAAGAGTTCACCGGCTACGGACACGAGGATCTCGAATTGGGCTACCGCCTCGAGCGGGCCGCCGTCCCGATTCAGTACGACCCGCTCGCCGTCAACTACCACTGGCATCCCGTCCCCTACGAGGAACAGAAGCAAAAAATGGAACTGGCCGGACGCTCGACCGTGCGCTTTCTGCGCAAACACCCGAAGCTCGGCGTGCGCGCGAGATTGGGCATCAATCCGCTCGCGTTTGGGTGGTACGGGGTCGCGCGCCGCAGTCCGCGGCTGATGGACCGGCTCGATGGCATCGGTGCGCTGCGACCCGGTCTCGCGCGGACGATCGTCTACCAGTACCACTATCTGAACGGGATTTCGTCGGCACAGGAATCGACCGATGCGTAAGGTGTCGTGCGGCGCGTTGCGCGCGAGCGAGGCCGGCACCGAGGTGACGCTCGCCGGCTGGGTGCATCGCCGCCGAGACCATGGCGGTTTGATCTTCCTCGACCTGCGGGATCGCGACGGTCTCACCCAGATCGTGGTCGCCCCGCAAACGGCCGAGGCGTTTGCTCGCGCCGAAGAGGTGCGGCCGGAGTTCGTCCTGCAGGTCGCCGGGACCGTCCGCGAGCGCCCCGCCGGCACTGAGAACGCGCGGCTTGCGACGGGCGCGGTCGAGGTCGCCGCGGCCTCGCTCGAGATTCTCAATCGTTCGCTCGTGCCGCCGTTCGAGGTCGCAACCGAGGTGGACGTCGACGAGGGGCTGCGCCTGCGCTACCGCTACCTCGATTTGCGCCGGGCGCGGCTGCAGCACAACTTGACCGTTCGGCACAAGATCGTCAAGGCGATGCGCGACTACTTCGACGAGCACGACTTCCTCGAGATCGAGACGCCGATTCTCATAAAATCGACGCCGGAAGGGGCGCGGGACTTCCTGGTTCCCAGCCGGCTCCGCCCGGGAACGTTCTATGCACTGCCGCAGTCGCCGCAGCTTCTCAAACAGATCTGCATGATTGGCGGCCTCGGGCGGTACATGCAGATCGCACGCTGCTTCCGCGACGAGGATCCGCGCGCCGACCGTCAGTGGGAATTCACGCAGCTCGACGTGGAGATGTCGTTCGTCGACGAGGACGACGTGATCGAGATCATGGAAGGCTGCATGCGCTTCGTCTGGCAGCGCGTGCTGGGTGTCGAGGTCCCGCCGATCGAGCGCCTGACCTACGCCGACGCACTGCGGCGCTACGGAAGCGATAAGCCAGACCGTCGCTTCGACCTCGAACTCACGGACGTAGCAGATATTTTCGCAGCCGGGGAGTTCGCGCTCTTTCGAACGCTCGCCGAGAGTCCCGGCAGCCACCGCGTTGTAGCGCTACGGTATCCCGGCGGCGCTGCGCTTTCGCGTCGCGACTTCGACGCGCTGACCGAACTGACGAAGAGTTTCGGCGCGCAGGGATTGGCTTACGTCTCATTCGCGGCTGACGGACGAAAGGGTTCGATCGCCCGTTTCGTCGACGACGCGCTCGCGGTGCGCTTGCGCGAGGCCACGGGAGCGGTCGACGGCGATGCGTTGCTTTTCGTCGGCGATAAGAGCCCGCTTGCGAGCGACGTCGCCGGGCGGCTTCGCCTCGAAATCGGCGAGCGCTTGGGCTTGCGCGACCCGAGGTCGTTCGCGTTCTGCTGGGTCGTCGGCTTTCCGCTCTTCGAACTGGATCCCGATACCAGAGCGATCACATTCACCCACCACCCGTTCACGTCTCCGGCGATCGGACAAGAAGCCCTGTTCGACACCGATCCGCTCGCGATGCGCGCGCGCCACTACGATCTCGTCCTCAACGGTTCGGAACTCGGCAGCGGCTCTATCCGCAACCACCGGGCGGACTTCCAGCAGAAGGTCTTTAAGAGCCTTGGCCTGACCGACGCCGACATCCATGACCGCTTCGGATTCTTCATGGAGGCGCTCGAATACGGCGCGCCGCCGCACGGCGGGATGGCGCTTGGGATCGACCGGATCGTAATGCTGGCTTGCGGCGAAGCGTCGATCCGCGACGTGATCGCATTTCCGAAGAATCAAACAGCGCGCGACGTGATGATGGACGCCCCTTCCGACGTTGCGAAAAACCAACTCGACGAACTCGGCCTCGTCTCGACGGCAAGGCGCGTCGAGGAAGCGCGCTAAGAACGTCGCTCTCGTCAGCGTCTAAAGCGCCCTCGAAATGGGAACATATATAGAGAGACGGGCACGCCCGTATAAAGGAAAGAGGTCATGAACTCTCTAGCGGATCTCGTGGGAACCATAACCATTAGCGAGCAAGTCCGGGGCGGGATGGAACCCGCTGCGACCACCATCCTGCGCGTCGAGGGTTCCGGCTTTCACGACGCCGGCACCGTCGGAAGGTCGGGTCAGGAAAGCGGCGTGATCGACATCAAGCGCGTCGCCGACCTGCTGACCGAGAATTTCAAAGCGGCGCCGCTGCGCGACCTTTTGAGTCACTTCGTGCGGCTGCACGACGAACTCGCGTCGCGCTGAGACACGTGTCTGGCGCGGACGCGGTTTTCCTGAAGCGCGCGTATGAGAAACCCGCCAAGAGCGACGGTTTCCGCGTGCTTGTCGACCGGCTGTGGCCGCGCGGGGTCAGCAAGATCAACCTGCGTCTCGATATGTGGGCGAAGGGCGTCGCGCCGAGCACGGCCCTACGTCAGTGGTTCGGCCACGATCCGGAGCGGTGGCTCGAATTCGCGAAGCGCTATACGGTCGAGCTGAAAGAGGCAGACGCGCGCGCGGCGATCGCGGAAATTCTCGACCAAGCGAAGCGCGCGTCCGCGATAACGCTCGTCTACGGTGCGAAGGATACCGAACACAATGAAGCGGTCATCTTGCGCAACCTGTTGAAGCGCCGCCTTCGCTCGAAGAGCCGCTAGCGTTCGCCCCCTAACACGCGCGCGCGTTGGAAGATGGCGTCCAACATCGCTTCGGTGAGGACGCCGGTGTTGGTGTTCTGGCGGCTCGGATGGTACGAGGCAAGCAATGTAACGCGCCGCCGGCCGGACGAGGCGAAGGCTTCGGCCCCGTGCGCGAATTTCGGAGTCGTGCCGAACGCGAAGCCCGCGCGCACGAGCGCGCCGGCCGCTGCCTTCGTCCCGATCGCGCCCAGGCCGACGACGACGCGCAAGCCGGACAGCACCGCAAGCTCGGCGTCGAGGTAGGGCGCGCAGTTCGCTAGTTGCCGCGGAGTTGGCTTGTTCTTCGGCGGAGCGCAACGGAT
>JBDTCF010000156.1:0-5271 GCA_039923715.1 Vulcanimicrobiaceae bacterium | reverse complement strand
CCTAGGTCGTGGCGGTTGAGGAGACGCTCCCGTCGGTGCCGATCACGCGCACCTTGGGCGTTGCTGCAGTGGAGCCGGGCGGAACGAGCTGAAACTCGATCACTTTCACGCCCGATTGCGGAAGTTCGACGCTCACCTTGAACGGCGCACAGACGCGGTCGCTGCAGAACGACGCGACCCAACCCTTCGGAACGCCCGCGGCGTGCAGGTCGACGCTCTTGCCGGATTTTCCGGTAACCACTAAGCGATACTTCATCGTGCTCGCCAGGCTTCCGGGAAGGTCAGGTCCGGTCCACGGTGTCAACGAAACGGTCGTCGCACCGCGGTCGCCGGTCAGGTCAAGTGCGACCCGCGCTTCTTGCGCCTCCTCGAGATACATCGCATAGCGCGCGTCGGTCTTCGGTAGTTTCTTGGTCCAGGCGACGAGCAGAGCGAATTCGACGCGGGCCGCCTGAGCGTTCCCCGCCCGCGCGTAGATCCGCCCGGCGACCAAGTGCGTCGAGGCGACGGTACGGGTGAGCTTCGCATCGTGCGGTTTCTTGGCGAGATGTTGCAGGGCGAGTTCGGTCGCACGTTTGATCGTGGTTTCGGCTTTTTCGAACTGCTTGGCGGAGGCATACGCGTCGGCCAGACCCTCGATGCCGCCGACGTCGTCCGGATGAAGCGCGACCAGACGCTCGTTGGCGTCGAGCATCCGCGGGTAGTCTTTGAGCGGACCCGTCACAAACGCAATGCCCCCGAGAACGTCTTCGTTCTTCGGCTCAAGCGCGAGCGCGGAGTCGTAGGCAGCCAAAGCAGCGCTCCACTCCTCGCGGTCGCTGGCGGCGTCGCCGCGCATTTTCGCCAAGAGCACCTTCTCGGAGTCCGTTGTCGCGACCGGCTCGAGCGCCGCGATCGCACGGTCGCGAATCACCGCTTCTTCAGCCCGGCTGCGCAGTAGGTCGGTCCACTGGCCGTTGGCCGGGTCGCTGTTGTTCGCGAGGTCCTCGGCTTTGGCGATCGCGTCGTCGACGGCTTTCGCGGACTTCACGACCGCTTCGCGGCCGCCCTCGAATGAAAACGATCCGGCGAGCAACGCGTCGATCTTCTGCTGCTGCGCCGAGGTCATCGCGACGTCTTTACCGGCCTGAGCCGAGGCGACGAAGTTCTTCAATAGGTCCGGCGTTACGACGTCGATATTCCGTGCGCGCACGATCCCGCTTGGGTCGATCACGAACGTGGTTGGGAAATAGCGGATGTCGTAGGCCTTCGAAAACGTCTTGGCGGCGTCGATCGCTTGCGGGTACGCAATACCCTTCGCAGCGACGAACGCGCGCACGATCGGCGCCTCTTCGGTGTCGTCGACGCCGAGGAACGCGACCTGCGGCGAGTGCAAGGCGGAGTAGCTCTTGATGAGGTCTGCGGTTTCGCCGCGGCACGGCGGGCACCACGTCGCCCAGACGTTCAGCACCAAAGTTTTGCCGCGGTACGAATCGAGCGTCACCTTCCGGCCGTCGATCGTCGTCAGCGCGAACGGGGGGGCCGGTTGACCGACCTGCGGTCCCGTCAGCGGCGCTTGAACCGGCGCCTGCGCGGGCGGCGCGGCGGGCTCGGCGGCGGCCGCCAGGGCGGGCGCTCCCAACAAAACGGCGACCAAAGCGGCGCCGAGGACGTGCATCTTCATCTGCGGGAGATTCTCTGGCGCCCGCCCTCCTCCCCGGCGGGCGAGCAGCCCTACGGGGCATCCTGGCTGCGGGGCGTCCAGACGTCGAGTTCTTTGCCGCCGTAACCATACGAGTAGCCCTCCCACATGATGACCGGCGTTTCGGCGTGCGGGGTCGAGAAACGGTGCGGTACCGAATTCGGGAGGTAGTCGATCAGCGTCGCGTCGCCGATGGGATCGTCGAGGAAGATGCGAGCGCGGTACCCGTGCGAACGCGCGATCAGAATCTCGCCGACGCTGTCCCAGGTCGAGAGCTGCGCGCCTGGACAGTCGATGAACGGATCGACGAACCAGGTGACGATGATTTTGCGACCCGGCTCGCACAGCAAGCGAAGTCGCGCGGCCGCGTCATTGAGGGCCGCAAGGCCCTCGGGCGGGAGTTGCGCCGGCCAGTTCGCAGCGGCCGGCACCGAACTCACGAGGAGACTGAGGTACGCGAGGGTGACCGCACGAGCCGTGAGGAGGACCGCGAGCCGCTCGCCGCCGATCCGCAACAGATCGTCGACGGCGGCCCCGCTCGGAATCAAGCACGCCACATACAAGAACCACAGGTCGTTGACGCCCCCGCCCTGTTTTGCCATGCCTTGGTATCCAGCGGCAAAGATCCCGCCCAGCATGCACGCCCACGCGGCCGCTTCGCGTCCGCGCCCGCGCGCCCCGAGGAACGCGAGCGCTCCCAGCGTGCCTAGCAATAGGCTGCCCTGGTAGCGTTGTCCAGCGGTCCATTCACGCCACACCTTCGGCAGCCAATAGCTAGGCATTGCGTACCAGTGGTGCGCGGGAATGACGACCGTCCACTCGCGCAAGGCACTGGGCGCGAGCAAGTAAAATATCACGAGGGACAGCGCGAATGCGCCGACGATCGCCGTCACGATTCGCCAGCGCAGAAAGCCTTCGAGCGCAAGTGCGGCGACGAAGAACGCGATCAGGGGCGCGAGATTCAACTTCGTGAGCGCACCGGCAAAGCAGACGAGACACAGCGCGGCCATCAGCGCTGTTCGATTTCGGACGAGTGGATACCAAACGACCGCGGCCAGTTCCGTCGCGACGATCAGAAACGTCAGCACGTCCGGGTGGAGTGCGGAGAACGAGAGCGCGCGCATGTCGAGGATGCCGAACAGCGTCACCGTCAGACTCGCGGCGATGACCGTACTGCCCCACCCGCCCGCCGGCGAGCGCCGCAAACGCAGACCGACGAGCGCCAACACAAGCGGAACGACGGTTAGGTACCCGATGTAAATCGAAATCAGGCGCAGCGTGACGATCGAGGGTTTACGTTCGAACAGGCGATCCAGCGTGGCCAGCAAGTAGCCGTAGAACGGGCCATAGGTCCACGAATCGGCCGTATATGGCGGCAGGTACGCCGCCTGGCCGCTGGCGATGCGATGGATCTGGACGAGCAACGGCGGTTCCGACCAGAAATTGACGGCATAGGGAATGTGAACGTCGTCCCAGAGCACCATGACGGGACCACACATTTGGAGGAAGAGCCGAACGACCAACACCGCCGCAACGGCTAAAGCAAACCACGATACCGCTTGAGCGATACCGCCGGTCTTCCCGTTTGCGGCGGCTCTCGCGATTCGGCCGATGCGCATCACCTCGGTTTACGACCCGCCCCGGGATGCCCCTTCGATGCTGGGGGCTGCTAGAGCCGCAGCTTGTAGCCGACCGCCATCATGCGCAGGGCCGAACCGACCGCCAGCACCGTCATCGCGGCTACGACTCCCACCGAAACCCAGAGCGGAGCGTCGCCTTGCCCTGTAAACGCGTGGCGGAGCGCGTCGATCATGTAGAACATCGGGTTCGCATACGAGATGCTCCGAAAGGGCTCGGGCAGGAAGCGCACCGAGGTGAACACGCCGCCAACGAAAACCAGCGGCGTGATCGCAAACGTGGTCAGAATCGCGATGTGGTCGAATTTTTCCGCGATTAGACCGAAAATGATCCCGAGCCCGGCGAAGAGCGCCGCGACTAAGATCGTCACGGCGACGAAGAGGAACCAATCCCGCGGCCAGGTGTGAACGAAGACGACGCCGACCGCTAGAATGAGGCCCGCGATCAAAAGCGCGCGCAGGATCGCCGACAGTACGTAGCCGGAGACCATCTCGATCGCCGAGAGCGGCGAGACGAGCAGTTCCTGGATCGAGTTCATAAAGCGGCCTTGGAAAACCGAACTGCTCGTCTCGGAGTACGTGCCGTCGATGATCTGCAGCATGATGAGGCCGGGAATCAAGAACTCCGCGTAGGGTACGTTCCCGACCGTCTTAATGCGGCTGCCGAGCGCGAGCCCGAAAACGAAAATGTAGAGCAAGGTCGTGATGATCGGCGGCCAGATCACCTGGTTGATGACGTGAAAGGTGCGGACCATCTCGCGCTTGGTGAGCGTCCACAGGCCGACGGGGTTGCCGAACGTCAACGCATCCTTCATCGGTTCACCGCCGCGTCAGTTCCAAGAAAACGGTCTGCAGCGAGGCGCGACCGAACTCGCAGCCCTCGACGCGGTAGCCGGCGCGCTCGAGCGCCTCGAGCGTCGGCCCGATTTCGTCGGCATCGAGTTTCTCGAGCACGAGCGTTTGCGTCGTCTCGTCGAAACGCGCTTCGCGCCGCGTCAGCTCGGGCGGCATCCCGGCCAGAGGCCGGTCCAGCTTGATCGTCAGCACGTTCGCTCCGTGCCGCGCCAAAAGCTTTTTGGTCGGTTCGAGTGCGACGAGCCGCCCGCTCTCGATGATGCCGACGTTACGGCACAGCGATTCGGCTTCTTCGAGGTAGTGGGTGGTTAAAAAGATGGTCACCCCAGCGGCGTTCAGCTCGCGCAACAGGTCCCACAGTTCGAGGCGCAGTTCGACATCGACGCCCGCGGTCGGCTCGTCGAGAATCAGCAACTGCGGATCGTGAATGAGCGCGCGGGCGAGTGATAGGCGCCGCTTCATCCCGCCGGAGAGCTTCGTGTACGTTTCTTTCGCTTTGGAACTGAGCCCGAACCGTTCGAGCAGCGCGTCGGCGCGCGCGCGAACGTCCTTCGTCCGCAAGCCGTAGTACCCGGCCTGATAAATGAGGATGTCACGAATCGAGAGGTAGCGATCGAAGTTGAACTCCTGCGGCGCGAGGCCGATGAAGCGGCGCGCCACGCGCCAATCGGCGACGATGTCGTGACCGAAGACCTGGATCGAACCGCTGGTCAGCGAGGCCAAGCCCACGATCGCGTTGATCGTCGTCGTCTTCCCCGCGCCGTTCGGGCCCAGAAACGCGAAGAAGTCGCCGGCCTCCACGCGCAGCGAGATGTCGTCGACGGCGGTAAAGCCTCCGTAGCGCTTTGTAAGACCGGTCACCGCGACCGCCGCCGCGCCCGACGCGGACGGACGCAGGCCGCTCCCGAGCGGCAGAGCAGCAGCGGCGCGCGCCGGATCGCGCGTCTCGACCAGGCTCACGAGGAACAGACTCGCATCGCGAGCTAGGACCCGGGAGCGCTGCCGACCGTTGCGTCGCGGTCGAGCAGGCGCTCGGCACGGGGACCACGCAAGGGAATGAGACGCCCATGCTGCGGATTCCAGCTGCTTGGGCAACCG